>JADLEL010000054.1 GCA_020846145.1 Pirellulales bacterium
GCAAAGGGGAACACTAATTTCCACTGATTACCACTAATATCAGTGGAGATTAGCGGATATTAGTGTTCCCTCAGATGTTTTCACTCTACGGAAAACACGACCGTTATTGAATTGCCGATCCTTAACGCTTCTCCGCCAACCGGTTCATCTCCGCTTCCTGCCGCTCGATGGACTCGACGAGTTCGAACTGCGTGCGGCAGCGGTCGAGGTTGTGGCCTTCGCGGTGGATTTTGTAGTAGGCGTCGCCGGCCAAATGGTCCGCCAGGAAACGGACGCCCTGCTCGAAGGTGATGAGTTTGCCGGCAAACGCGAGATGTTCTTTTTCGGCCCGGTTGAGGAACTCGCCCGCCGTGGAAAGGTATCCGCGGAGCAAAGCCTCGTACATGGGCATCAGCATTTCCACTTTCGAGAGGTCGCGCTCGTCCTCCAGCGCCGGGCTGGTCGCGGTCCGCACCATGTCGCCGAAGTCGTAGAGCGCCAGGCCGGGCATGACGGTATCCAGATCGATCACGCACAGCGCTTCGCCCGTCGCCTCGTCGAGCATCACGTTGTTGAACTTGGTGTCGTTGTGCGTCGTGCGTTCGGGTATTTCCCCCTTTGCATTCAGATCGAGCAGCACCGAAGCCAGCGGCTTGCGGCGGAGCGCGAATTCGATCTCCGCCTTGCAGGCCGCGGCGCGGTTGGCCGCGTCGGCGGCGATCGCCTGCTCGAACGCGGCGAAGCGCTTGGGCGTGTTGTGGAAGTCGGGGATCGTATCGAACAGCCGCGGCGGCGGCAGATCGACCAACTGCTTTTGGAACTGCCCGAACTCCTTCGCCGCCTGGAAGGCCTGCGCCGCCGATTCGATGGCGTCGTAGGTGCGGGCCTTCTCGATGAACACGTAGGTCCGCCAGTAGTTGCCCTGGGCATCGAGGTGGAACAAGCGGCCGTCGCGGGTGGGGACGATGGTCAACACCCGGCGGGTAACCTCGCCCGGCGCGATCAGCTTGCCGCGGATGTGCTCGGTGACGCGGCGCACGTTTTCCATCAGCTCCGGCGGCTTTTTGAAAACGTATTGGTTGATGCGCTGCAGCAGGTAGTGCATGGCAACGCCCCCCTGGTCGAACGCCGCCCGATACGTATCGTTGATGTGCCCGCTGCCGTACGGTTCCGCGCGCAAGTATTCGCCGAAGATTTGGAAATGGGCCGCTAAAGTTTTTACGTCGTGCCGGAGATTCATGGGTTGAATTCTCGAAATGAAAAGGATTTTGGTGATTGGTAACGAACCTACCTAATTCTTTGTTTATAAAGTGAGGATTATAGTTGAAATTCCCCAATACACGGGAATAAAAGGAGTCTGTCGTTAATGATAACATAAATGATAATATATAGGCGAGTACTCAATTCCGGAGGTGAATCGAGATCCCTACCATCATCCACAAATTCGCCGCAAGAACAAGCCCTTTCCATGCTTTGTTACAGAAAACATTCGCGGCTTGAAGAAGGATACTCCATCTACACCGGACAACCGCCAAGTCGGAAGGACAGGCAAGAATGCCTGTCCTTCCGACTTGGCAAACCTCCTGAATCTTTCCCGTGCCGGATGCATCCGGCACGGGAAAGCGAAGGCAGCAATCAGGAAAACCATCGTTTGCGCAAGGCGATCGCGGCCAGCGCGGCGACGATCAATAAGGCGATGGTTCCCGGTTCGGGCACGGCGGTGGCGGCCGGCACGCCGAGGGATAGCGATCCGACGTGGATGGATGCGGCCGTCAATGCACTCCCCGCGCCGATGGCCAAGGCCCCCGAGCCGGTGATGGTGGTCAGCGTGGCAGTGGGCGAGTTGATTTGCAGTGTGCCGCCGTCGATGGCGGTGTTGCCGGTGTAGGTCAAGGAACCGCTCAATTTGAGCGTCCCGCCGCCGACTTTGGTCAAGGCCAAGGCCGCCGCGCCGCCGTTGATGAGGTTTCCGGCGTAAGTGGTCGAGGAGCCGTCGGAGCCGACGGTCAGCGTCGAAGCGGCGGCAGCGTGATAATTGCCGATGGCGCCGTTGAGCGCGGTGCTCTCCAAGTTGGCGAAGGCAAAGCCGTTGCCGTTGAGTTTCAGCGTACCGCCGTTTATGGTCAGCGCGGCGGGCGAAGTCGCGGGAAACGCGTTGGCATTGCCCGCGGTCAAGGTGGAGTAGCGGCTGACGGTCAGCTTCGAGAAGAGGTTTTCCGAACTCGGCGAGAGGACTATCGTTCCATTCGCGGCGCTGGATGCTTCGGTGCCGATTTCCAAGGCTTTGCCGCCGGTGATTCTCCCGGAAATCGTGCCCACAATCGCGGCGCCGGTCGCGCCGATGCGGGAATCGTCGGCCAGGGTGATGTCTCCCGCCCAATTGCCCGAAAGAGTGGCGAATCGCAACGCTCCGTAAGCGACCGTCGCGGAATCCCACCAGCCCACGCCTTTCATGGTGAGCGGATAAGGAAAAGGTCCGGCCGTAACCGTCAAGATTCCGCTATTGTGATTGATGATGATCCGCGAGGCGTTGCCGTAGGGCGTTCCGTTTGCCGGTTGGAGCCGGGCGCCGTCGAGTTCGATTTCGCCGGTAAAGGCCGCCGTGCCGCCGCTGCTGCTGCTTCGGGCGCCGAGCGGAGTGGCGGAACTGTTGTTGCCTTTGTAATAGAACTTGCCGGAACCGCTCAGTTTGGCGAAGGGCAGGGCGAGGTTGGCGGTGGTTTTGTAAATCATCAGCGTCGCGCCGGCGTTGACGTTTAAGGCGGAAGTATTCGGGACGTTCACCGCGCCGCTTTCGCCCGCGCCGATCTGCAGCGTGCCGCCGGTTACCGTCGTGGGACCGGAGTAGGTGAGGCTGGTATTGGAAAGGACGAGTGTGCCCGCCCCGATTTTTTGCAGGCCCGTCACGCCCGCGCCGTTTTGGATGCCGCCGGCGAACGCGGTCGAAGCGTCGTTGTCACCGGCGATCAGGGTGGCGGTGGCCGCATTGTTGGAGTTGGTAACGATCCCCGCGCCGGTCAAACCGTTGACCGTGGCGCTCAGGGCGTTGAGATCGAGCGTGCCGGCCAGGGCGAGGTTGCCCTTCAGCAATCCGTGCGGCAGGGCGTTGGCGACGCCGATTTTCAGCGTGCCGGAGGTTACGCTCGTCGCGCCGGAATAGGTGCCGACGTTGGCGAGCGTCAGGGTTCCCAAGCCCGACTTGTCGAAGGCGACCGTTCCCGATCCGTCCTGAATCACGCCGGAGAACGTGCTGTTGGGCGCGGGAACGTTTCCGTTGTCGGAAGCGGTGAAAGTTACGCTGCCGGCCGCTCCGCTGGTGATCGTGCCCGTTCCCGACGGCGAATTCACCGTGGCGGAGTTGCCGTTCAGATCGAGGACGCCGTTGACGGCAAGGCTTCCTTTTCCGAAGCCGCCGGGCAAGGCGAGCGAACTGCCGAGTTTCACCGTTCCCTGCGATATCACGGTATTGCCGGTATAGGTATTGCCAACGAACGAGGCGTTATTGAGCGCGAGCGTTCCGGCGCCGTTCATGGTCAAATCCGTGCCGCCGGTAATGGCGTATGTGCCCGTGAAGGTAAAATTCTTCGTGCCGCCGATGGTAATCGAACCGGGCGCAACGTCGGCGTCGGCGATATCGACCGTGGTGCCCGTCGCGCTATCGTCGAAGATCGCCAGATCGCCGGCGAGGAAATCGGTTCCACTGCCGCCGAAGGTCCAGTTTTTCGGATTGGCGATGACGTTGGTGGTCCATTTGTCGTTGGCGCTGCCGGTCCATTTGATGGAGCCGACGGTTACGCTCAGATCGATCGAGCCGGGATTGTTCGCCAGGGTCGCGATTCCGCGCACGCCGACCGAGGGATAGGAACCCAATTTGAAGGCGGCGAATCCCGTCCCGCCGAGCGCGCCGCTATAGCTGAGAAGCTTGTAATTGCCAGTCGCGAGCGTTGCTCCGCCGATATTGAAGGAGATCGCGTTCGCTCCCGTGCCGTCGGGATTGGCGATCAATCCGTCGGGCGCGGTAACGGCGATGGCCGCCGCGCCGGAGGCGGGATAATTGGCGGCGGGTCCGAGATTGATGGCGACCGCATCGCTTGCGTATTCGCCCAGCTTCAGGTTGCCGGCGAACGTGAGCGTCGTGCCGCTCGCTTGGCCGGCCTCGAGGTTGCCGCCGGAACTCACGGTCGTGTCGCCGTTGATGACGCCGGTTCCGCCGAGCGTCGCGCCGTACTGCACGGCAACCGCGCTTCCCGCGGCCAGCGAACCATCGACCAGGAGCTTGCCGTTGGCGACGGTCGTGGTCCCGGTGTAAGTATTCGCGCCGGCGAGGATTTGCACGCCGGTGCCGTTCGCGCCGGTCTTGTAAAGCGCGATTTTTCCCGTCCCGGCGTTGGCGTTGTCGGCGATGACGCCGGCGAACGTGCCGGAGGCGTCTCCGTTGCCGAGTTGAAGCGTGCTGACGCCGGCGCCATTGTTCACGACTTTACCTAGGATCGCGCCGGAGACGCCGATCAGCGCGTTGATGTTGGGATTGGCGCCGTTAAGATCGAGAATGCCGGCGGTGGCGCCGCCGTTGAGCACGACGTTGCCTTTGCCGACATCGTACGGGATGGCTCCATCGGCGACCTTGAGGATGCCGTTTTCGACGATCGTGTCGCCGCTATAGGTATTTCCCCCGCTGAGAGTGGACGTGCCGGTTCCGGTTTTTTTCACGGTCAACGCCGCGGGACCGCCATCCGCCAAGGTGACCGCATACTCGTTGTCGCCGCCGTCCGCGCCGATAGTTATCGTCGCCGGAACGGCGCCCCCGTTTTGAACCGTGCCGTACAATCCCGTATTGGTCAGATTGGCGAAAGAGAGGTTGAAGCCATTGAGGTTCAGGTTTCCACCGTTCATGACCACCGGGCAGCCAACTCCGCCCGCGCCAAAGGCGTTCACGTTGCCCGCCGCCACTGTACCCAAGGGGCTGACTCTCAATTGCGCGAGGACGTTCGCCGTATTCGGCGCGAGCGTCAGGGTGCCGCCGTTGAGGGAGCCGCCGTAGCCCACCTCCAATTCGTAACCGCCGCTATCGATGTTTCCGGTGATCGTTCCGGTGGAGTTATTCGTGGGGGTGATCCGCGCGTCGCCGGCCAGGGTGATATTCCCGGACCAGATGGCGCCGCTGAGAAATCGCATGGCGCCGCCCGTCGCCAGAGTCGGCGGCGTTCCGGCCGGTTCCGACCAACCTTGTCCTTCAATCGTTATCGGGATCGGCGCAAAGGTTCCCGGTACGCTTACCAAGATTCCGCCGCCGGGCTTAATCACGATCTTTGAAGTGCCGCCGTACGCGTCGGTGGCATTGGGATTGATGCGCGCATTCTCAACCACGATCGTGCCGGTAAAGGTGCTGGGTACGGCGGTCGCCCCCCCATTGCCGGTGGAATAGGAATTGATAGGCGTGTAATTGGTTGTGGTACTGGTGCCCTTGTAATAAAACGTGCCCGCTCCATCGAGTTTGGCCCACGGTAGGGCCAAGTTGGCATCGCTTCGGAAATACATGAGCGTGGCATCGGCGGCGATGGTGATTTGGGAGGTGTTGGCCAAACTTCCGGACGCAGCGCCCGTAAGACCCGTGCCGACTTGGAGAGTGCCGGCATTGATCGTGGTGACGCCGGTGTAGGTGCTCGCATTGGCGATAACCAGCGTACCCGTGCCGAGTTTGGTCAATCCGACGGTCCCGCCGAGCACGGCGCTAATGGTATCGACGCCCGCGCCGGTCGTGATGTTGCCTCCGGGGCCGGTCAAGGTGACGGTATTTCCCGCGCCGGTTCCCCCCAGGGTGTATCCGTCCACGTCGAAAGTAATGGAGTTCACCGAACCGATGCCCCCCGCGCCGATATCGACGATACCCGGCGCGCCTTCGAAATGCGCATCGGAACCGCCGGTCCAGGCTAAGCCGTAGGTTCCCGGGGGATTTCCGCCGGCGGCGTCCGCCCAATTCAAGGTCGTGCCGTCGTCCCAAGTCAGGGGACCGCCGGCATCGGTGAAGTACAACGCGGCCGCCGAAGCCGCGGTTCCCGCGGCCAGCAAGCCGGCGGCGAAAATGAAACGTTTGAATGCGATTGCGTGCATGGATTTCTCCTCGGAAAGTGGAAAGTGAATACGGATCGGAAAAGCGAAAACGATTACCTGTAATGCCCTCGTGGTCGAGCTAGTGGTCCGACAAACATTATTTGACAGGTTGTTGGGATGGCAGTTGTACTGCCATCCCTGGGGCGACAGTGCAACTGTCGCCCCAACGGGAACCTGTCAACTGATACTTGTCGGGCCACTAGTGGTCCTGCAAATACTATTTGACGGGTGCCATGCCCACGCTTGCGTGGGCATGTTGCAGTGTTTTCCGGCGATTCTCATGCCCACGACAAGCGTGGGCATGGCACCCTAACCTGTCATTTAGTGATTGACGGACCACTAGCCCACAAAGGCGACCTCGTAGTCTAAATAATTCTCCAACGCCTCGCGCAACGGAGCGGCGTGGCGACCCGGCGTAACGGCGACGTGGTGGCGATGGCCGCTCCGGCCGATCGTTTGCAGCACGTTTTCCAAGTCGGGCACGGCGGCCACTCCCGCACAGCCGAAAAAATCCGGGGGTATGGGATCCGCCGTGAACGCGCCTTCGCCGAGATACGTTTCGATGCGGCCGGCGTTCGTCAGCAAGCCGCCGAAAGTGAACGGCCCGGGCGCGATGCGCCCCGCGTTGCAGCCGTAGCTGCGGCCCGGTCCGAGCGCGGGAACGAGAATCTCGTGGTCCACGATCTCGCCCTTCCCGGCCATCATTCCCTGCGGAACGGGTCCGCAATGGAAGAGGATGCACTTGTTCTCCTCATCGCCGTAATTGTTGTTCCAGTCGAGGCAGGAGGTAACCTCGCCGGAGGCCAGTCGCAGGGCGCGCATCAGCACCGCGCTGCCGGTATCCAGTTCGCAAGCCGCCGGCAGGCCGCGATCGTTCATTTCGCTCAGCAGTACGCAGGGCGACACGCCGAACTCCCGCTGAATTTCCAGCCAGCAGCGAATCGAGATCGCTGAAAGCTCCATTTCCGCGACCACGTCGTCGATCGCCACAGCCAGGCGGACGAGATTCTCGAAGGCCCCCGTGGGCACGATCTTCCACGAAGCGTAATTCCGCAATATGGCCATCTTGGCGAGAATCTTCGGATCGTCATCCCTGAAGCTCCGCGCGCGGAGAAAAATTTCCGAAAGATCGACGGTTTCCACGTTGATGCCGCGGCTTTGCAGCGTCAATTCGTCGATCCGCACCGTCTTGAAGGCCGTGGTCCGCGCGCCGATGGCCCCCACCGTGAGCGGCTTCATGCCGCGGACCACGCGGCACAGGCGGGCGAAATAATCGACGTTTTTCGCGAATTCCCCGTTCGCCGGATGCACCACGTGGGGCTTCAGCGCCGTGAAGGGGATGCCGTTTTGGCGGAAGACGTCCATCACCGAAAGCTTTCCGCAAAAGGCGTCGCGCCGCAGGCTGGGCGACATCGCCTCCAGGGAATCCGGGTAGGCTTGGATCAGGATCGGCAGACGCGCGTCGCGCAACGCCGCGACCGCGCCGTTCTCGTCGGAAAAATTCGGCAGCGATACGATCACTCCGTCGATCTCGCGGCGGCGATCTTCCAAGAACCGCGCGAATTTCCGCGCTTCTTCGGGCGTTTCCACCGCGCCGTGACGCGTCGCGGCATGGTCCAGCAGAAGGGCACGGTGTCCCAGCCGCGCGAGCGCGTCGGAAACCTCGCTCCGCGCCGCCTCGATCGACGAGGAGGGAAAGAAACCGCGATTGCCGAACATCACCGCGAAAGTTAAGGGCGTCATGGAGGGGAAAATCGAGCGAAGTTTTTCGTCGGTGTTGGAGGGTGGAAAAAAGGGGTGTTTTCCGTGCGAGCCGCGCATCGCCCGCAAAGAACAAGCTTTACTATGAACGCCTTTTTCCGGTTCGTCGATGTAGTATTACGCAAAAAAGGTGGTGATTTGCGCAGAAAGATTCGGTTTTTCCCTTGTACGATCGCAACCCGCGAAGATATATTATGGACATGGCGAAGTTTCGTCGGGGAATGCCGCCGGTAGCCTTGGCGAGCGGCTCCCCCACGTACTAGTGCTCTGTCAATCGTGTGATGATGGATTGTTGGGGTGGAAGTTGTACTTCCACCCCTGGGGCCGACGGTGCAACTGTCGCCCCAACGAACTCCTCAATTCTTGATTGACGAAGCACTAGAGTTGCGGCGTCAGGTCGGGGATTAGTCCGTGTTGAAAGAATGGAAGGTAGCCCTGCTGATCGAAACCGCCCGGGGGTACGGGCGGGAAGTGCTCCGCGGGATCGTGCGCTATGCCGGGCTGCGCGGGGGATGGTCTTTTTACATCACGCCCGGCGATCTCCAACAGGCCTTGCCCGCCATGCGGCAGTGGGGCGGCACGGGCATCATCGCGCGCATTCAGACGCCCCAAATCGCCGCGGCGATCATCGCCAGCGGCCTGCCGACGATCGCCTTGGATTTATCCGAAAAGCAAACCGCCCCCGGCAGCCCCTTGAGCCGCTTAAGCGAATTGGCGACCGGTTCGCACGAAGCCGGCCGCATGGCCGCCGAACACCTGCTGGAAAAGGGTTTTCGGCATCATGCCTTCGTGGGGATTCATAACCGCGTCTGGTCGGATCGGCGCGAAGTGGGTTTTGTGCAGCGGATCGTCGAGGCCGGTTTTCGGGCTGAAGTCTATCGCCCGCCGCAGCGAAAGCGCGACCGCCAATGGGGCGTGGAGCAAGGCTTTCTCAGCGACTGGCTGAACGCGCTTCCCAGACCCTTGGGCCTGATGGCCTGCAACGACGACCGCGGCCGCGAGGTCTTGGAAGCCTGCCGAGCGGCGCGGATCCGCGTGCCCGAAGAAATCGCCGTCATCGGCGTGGATAACGACTCGCTGTTGTGCGATCTCGCCTCCCCGCCGTTGTCCAGCGTGGTGTTCAACGCCGAGCGCGGCGGCTACGAAGCGGCCGCCCTGCTCGAAAAGATGATGTCCGGCGAAGTCCGGGACCCGCGGCGGATCGTCGTCGATCCGTTGTACGTGGTGAGCCGTCATTCCACCGACGTGCTGGCCTTGGACGATCCGGAAGTTTCCGCCGCCCTGCGATTCATCCGCCGGCGCACCGGCCATCGCGTACACGTGAACGAGATTGCCGAGTCGGTGGGATTGTCGCGGAGGACGCTGGAAGTCCGCTTTCAAAAGGCCCTGGGGCGGTCGCTCAACGCCGAAATTCAACGGGTCCGTCTGGAAAAGGCCAAACAACTCCTCTCCGAAACCGATTGGCCCCTGTCGAAGGTCGCCGAATTGGCGGGCTTTGCCGATTGTAGTTATCTGCACCAGATCTTCAAACGGCAAGTCGGCATGACGCCGGCCCAGTTCCGGCGGCATGTGAGAACGCAGTAGGCAGTAGGCGGTAGGCGGTAGGCAGTAGGCAGAAGGCAGTAGGCAGTGGTCGGTGGACAGTGGTCAGTGGTCGGTGGACAGTGGTCAGAAGATTCGTCATTCATCATTCATATTCCCACGCCCCTCACCTCTCGCCCCTACCCCCCGCCCTTCTCCCATTCCGCTTTGGTAACCTCCTTGTCCTGCCAATACCATTTGACGATCGGAGCGTTGCGCTTCGGCACGTAGGACGAAACATCCCAGCGGCCGTGCTTTTGGCCGGCGGCATTCAGCGGCCCTTCGGCGATGCTCCGGCGAACCGTTCGTCCGGCAACCTGATCGATGCTGTCCTCGCTGCGATGGAGGGGACGGCCGGTAAACCTTTTGACGAGGTCGGTTCGCGTCACGAGGAGCGTAGCTCCCGTTTCGCCGCGAAAGGAACTGGCCTGCCGCCGCTCGCTCGTCGCGCTCACCTGATAGGTGTCGAAGCAACCATAAATCGACAGCGCCAACAAGGTTGCCGGCCATGCGGCGAAGCGATACAGCCCCCAGCCGAACCAGCCCGCCGCCAAGGCCGCGATCCCGCCCAAGAGAAACATCGCGATCCCCGCATAATGCAGGAAAAATCCGCTCCACGAAGGGCTTTGCCGCGTAAAAAAATAAAACGCCGCGCCCAAGACCGACATGGCGATGAAGCCGACGAACGGATCTTCCCGCAGCAGATCGCGCTTCTCCTTCAAGTCCCGGTGCCAGGGCACGACGATCTCTTCCACGACCTCGTAGATTTTAGAAAGCAACGAATTCCTCCCGAGCCGACATTTCCAATCGCAATCTCGCATCCCTGGAAGTATAGTTCGACGGTCGCTCCACGAGTTTTTTGGCAGGCTCCAATTCCGGGGATCGATGCCTGATTCTCCCGGAGTAAAAATCCCGCCGATTTTCCGCGGCAAAAACGCGCAAACCGCATAACCATTATAATCGAACTCGCAACAACATTCCCCTCCCCGGCGCCGGAATCCGGAATCGATCGACTTTGACCCGAAATTCAAGCAGCCGGGATCGAGCAATCGTAAGCGGCAACCGCTTAAATCGTAACCTATCATAGATTATTCGCCGATCGCCGTAAACGATGGACATCGCTTCCGATCGCGATCGAACGCAATCCGCGCTTCGCGTCGCGTCGAGTCGTGGCGACGGCACAACCGTCGCCCCATGCGAACCGGCAACAATTTTTTCGGACATCAATTCAACCCGCGCTTCGCATCGCCGTCATTACCTCAACCGCTGAAGGGCCTTTGAAATGCGAGTAGAGTACATCAATTCATTCATCTCCTCCCTGGACCACACTTTCCAGACCATGCTCGATTGCGAGGTGGAACGGGGGCAACCCGCCTTGAAGGACGACCTTTCGCCGAAGTTCGACATTTCGGGCGTGATCGGACTTTCGGGCAGGGCGGTCGGAACCGTCGTCTTGAGCCTCTCCATGGAAGTCGCCGTGCAGGCCGCCTCCCACATGCTCATGTGCGAACACGGCGAAATCGACGACGACGTCGTCGATGCCGTGGGTGAACTCACCAATATGGTCGCCGGGGCCGCCAAATCGCAACTGGACGCCTATCAGCTTCAGACGAGCCTTCCCAACGTCATCACCGGGAAAGATCACGAGGTCCGCTTCCCCTCCGACGTAAAACCCATCTGCGTCCCCTTTGTTACGAAATGGGGGCCTTTGGCTCTGGAAGTCGGCTTCTCCCCCGTCCGGGAATCCGCCCTCGTTTGAGCCAACGAAAACGCGTTTACAGGGGACTGTCCCGATTTTCGCGGCGCAAAAGATGATGGTGCCGTAAAAGTGCTTAATCGCCGCGAAAATGGGACTGTCCCCCTCGCGCCCCGGTCGGGGACAGGTCCATGTTTTCGGCCTACCGTTTGTCCACTAAAATACGTTTTCCCGCCGAAAAATGGACCAGTCCCCGACCGGGTGTGAACGGTTACAACGGCACAATGCTTATACTCGGCAATTTCCGTAAAGTTTGCCGATTAAACAGCCGATGAGGGGCTAAACTCCCTTCCATCGAGCATGTAGTTAGCCGGGATTATTCACAAAAGCGATTTGTAGAAGCGGCATCTTGCCGCTTTTGCCTATAATGCGGCAGGATGCCGCATCTACAATGTTTATGAATAATCCCGGTTGGATGGCGTAACGAGCGGACTTTGGGGAGCTTGGAGCTATCGTAGAAAATGGCAAAGGGTGATATTCGCAAAGCGGCGATCTTGCTCATGAGCCTGCCCGAAGAACAGGCCGCGCAACTGCTCGGAAAATTGGATTCCAAGCAATTGGAAGCCGTTTCCGTCGAAATCGCCCGCCTCAACGAAGTTTCCGGCGACGAGCAGGAAACCGCGCTGCAAGATTTCTCCAAATCCAATCCCAATACCTTGACCGGCAGGGTCGGGGGATTGGATGTCGCCAAGACCCTCGTCGAAAAAGCCCTCGGCAAGGATGCGACCGCCACCGTGGACAACATCCGGCAGTCGCTCGAAGCCTTGCCCTTCGGCTTCCTGCAAAAGGTCGATAGCCAAAACCTGCTGACCTTCATCATCGACGAGCATCCCCAGACGATCGCCTTGATCCTCTGCCACCTTCCCCCCTCCCAAGCGGCCGACGTCATTAGCGGACTCCCCGCCGACCGGCAAATTTCCGTCATCCGCCGCGTGGCGACCATGGCCCAAACCAGTCCCGAAATCATTCAGGAGGTCGAAAACGGACTCGAACGCCGCATGGCGAGCGTCATGAGCCAGCAATTCGAAAACGCCGGCGGCGTCTCCAGCGTGGCCGAAATCCTCAACGTCATCGATCGCGCCACCGAACGCAGCCTCCTGGAAAATCTTTCCCAAGAAACTCCCGAACTCGTCGAGGAAATCCGCCGCCTGATGTTCGTCTTCGAGGACATCGTCAAATTCGGCGACCGCGAAATCCAAACCCTGCTCAAGAACGTGGAAAGCTCGCAATGGGCCATGGCGCTGAAGGGCGCGAGCGAAGACCTCAAAGAAAAAATCCTCAAAAACATGTCCAAGCGGGCCGCCGACCTGCTTAAGGAGGAAATGGAGTATCTCGGCCCGGTGAAACTCTCCAACGTCGAGCAGACCCAGCAGCAAATCGTCGATATCATCCGCCGCCTCGAAGACGCCGGCGAACTCACCACCCACTCCGACGACTCCGAAGACAAGCTCATTCAGTAAGCGCCCTTCCGAATCCCGCCGCGCCGCGCCGTCCACAGCCCGGCCATCCCCCTCTTAGGTGCTGTCCGACAATGAACTACCGAATTCCTATGTAGTAGGCACACTCCGTGTGCCGTAATTCGCGGACGGCACACGGAGTGTGCCTACTACGATTCCGGCAACTTATTGTCGGGCAACGCCTTATTGCAGCTCGGAAGTCTGCCGAAAAAAGCGAGGATTGCGATTATGATGTACTATCTCGTCGAAGACCCGACCGCGTTCATTTTCCTGGGCATCGTCGCCGAGGCCGTGCTGGGAATCCTGCTCTTCAAGACCGGCCGCGGCTTTCTGCTCTGGATCATGCTCGGCGTATTGCTCTTTTGCCTCGCGGGCATGATCGGCCAACGCTTCATCATCACCGAGCGAAAGCGGGTCGTGCAAACCCTCGACGGCATCGTCGCCGCCCTCGAGGCGAACGACCTGAACGCTCTGAACTCCTACCTCGAACCCGAAAACGCCCACAGCCGCAACGACGCCCGATTCGCGCTCGGCATGGCCAAGATCGAAGGCGCGAAATACAGTAAACTGACGGTCGAAATCAACGACTTTACCAGCCCTCCCACCGCGACCGTTACCTTCTTCGGCCTGGTGAACTTCACCGCGATCAAAGGCGACGCTCCTTATAACAACTATGCCTCGAACATCAAACTTAAACTCCGAAAACACCAAGACCACTGGCTAGTCGAAGACCACGAACTGCAAAAAGCCATTCGCTAAGAGGGTGTTTTCGAATGCCGGCATTGTTATCGAGCAGGCCCAAAGGGCCGAAATACGACAGCCGGAGCGTCCGGCTCGCCGGCCTAAAACGGGGGCTTCCCGGCTCGCCGTTCTCGTGCAATGAGTGGTTCCCGCCCCGGATTTCGAATCTCATTTGCCATTTTAGCGGGGATTTGGTAGATTAAGCATCGGAGGGTACAATATGTAGGTAAGGGTATTGCGAGAAGTGCTCGGCGAAATGCTCACTTATCGCCCCGCTTTCACCGGGGCTAGAGGCAAAAATGCCCATCAAGACGGCGGAAGACTTTTTATCGGTTCTCGAACGCAGCAGCCTCCTCTCGCCCGCGGAGTTTGCCCAAGTCCGCGAATTATCGGCCGATATCCCCGACGCCACCCAATTCGCCAAAATCCTCGCCCGCAACGAAATCATCACCTTTTGGCAGGCCGGGCATTTGCTTCAAGGGCGAAGTTCTTTTCTACTGGGTAAATATCGACTGATCGACTTGCTCGGCCGCGGCGGCATGGGCAGCGTATTCCTGGCGTCGCACGTGGTGATGCATCGCAAGGTGGCGTTGAAATTCATCCCCGAGCGCATTGCCAAGAATCCGGCCGCGCTCGAGCGTTTCTTGGCCGAAGCGCGGACCGTCGCCGCCTTGGACCATCCGAACATCGTCCGCGCCTACAGCGTCGATAACGAAGGCAACCGCTATTACCTGGTGCTGGAATACGTGGAGGGCATGGATTTGCAGCGGGCGGTGGAAGCCTACGGTCCGCTGGACCTCGAAGCCGCCGTCGATTATCTCCGGCAGGCGGCCGACGGCTTGGCGCACGCCCACGCCCGAAAAATGATTCATTGCGACATCAAGCCCTCGAATCTGATCGTTACCGAGGAGGGAGTCGTCAAAATCCTCGACATGGGCTTGGCGCGGCTGGTGCACGATAAACCCGGCGCGGAAGCCGCGAACGGCCCGGAAAACCACGCCCTGGGTTCGGTCGATTATTTGGCCCCGGAACAGGCCGTCGCCGCGCCCGATTTCAATCATCGGGCCGATATCTACGCGCTCGGCTGCACGCTCTATTTCCTGCTGACGGGCCATCCCCCGTTTCCCAGCGGCACGCTCGCGCAGCGGATCGTCAAGCATCAAACGCTGGAACCGGAGGAAATCGGGATCGATCGGCCGGAAACGCCCGCCAGCCTCGCGGCGATCTGCAAAAAAATGATGGCCAAAAATCCCGCCGACCGCTATCAGACGGCGGACGAAGTGCGCGAGGTCCTGGCCGCCTGGCAGCCCGTAGTCCACCAGCCGGCGAAAAAAACCATCGCCATCAAGAAAATCGAAACCTTGGAGGATTTCAGCACCGTCTCCCCCTGGGAACAGGAGTTCGGCGAGGAATTGAAAAATCTGGCCGCGTCGTCGAAAGCGAACGATTCCGGCCCGCCGCCGGGCATGTCGGGAAAAATGCCGGCCGTCAAGAGCGGCTCTTCTTCGGTCAAACTCAAGAAAATCCTCGCCGGCACGCGCGAACGGCTGATTCTCACCTCCTGCGCCGCAGCCGTGTTGCTGGTTTTTTTGGTCGCGGGGATCATCCTCGCGGTCGTTTATAGCGGCAAACCGAGTACGGGAAGCGCGCCCGTTACGCAGTCTTCCGAGACGCCGAGGCAACTTCCCCCGCCGACTCCGCCAGGCGTCCCCGTTCCGCCGCCCCCGCCGGCTCCCGAATCCCCCACGAAAACCGTTGTGAAAAAAACTTCCAACAAAACGAGAAAACCGCCCAAGCCGAAGCCGGCCGTCCCGCCGGACGCGCCGCCGAAACGGGAGCAGGCGGATTCCTCGACCGCATCCATCCAGCAACCGGCGCCCCAGGAAGCAAATGCTTCGGCGAATCCCGATCTTCCGCCCGCGCCTCTGCCGCCCGCCGATCCGCTGAAAGGATTGGCGTTCGCCCTGGATTTGCCCGACGTTTCCGCGGGCTCCTCCGCGGGCGTTTCCCTGGGCAAAGTGCGATTGGACGCCCAAGCGAAGTTGCAGATCGAACTCGTCGGCGGCGACAAGGTGGGCAAGACGTTCGGCTATGCCCTGCAGGAAGATCCCAACGCCGTCGGCGGCCAAGCCTGGAACATTTCGCGGAGCGATGCGCGGGGCAAATCCTTGCCCGCCGCGCGGCTTAAACTCAAGGAGGGTGAGTTGTATTTCGATTGGGCGCAAATTCCCCCCGTGCAGGCGAATCCGCTGCGGAATTGCGGCCTCGCCATTTCGACGGGCGATGCGAAGCGGTTCCTGCAGTTCCGCTTCCCGAAAAGCGCCGATCCCTTGATCTTGGATTTCGACAAGGGAACGACCGCGGTCCATCTTCGGGCGGAAAATCTGCCCGATCCCGACATCGTCAAATTGAAAATCGATCCCCTGAAAAAACCCTTTCCCGAAAATAATGCCAATCCCGATCCGGCGCCGACCCCCACTAAAAAAATGGTCGAGATCGTCTTCAACGATCCAAAATACTCCCTCTTCTCGATCCGCGCGGTTTGCGAACTCTCCAAGAGAAACCAGATCGACCTGGACGCCTCGGCCGTGCTGCCGAACAAGGTCTTCAAATTCGCGGCGGGCGAAACCTTTCTGAAGGAAATGCAAACGGACTTGGCGCGAAAAAAGCGGCAGTTCAACAACGCCAAGAACAATCCCCCCCTCAAAGACAACCTCAAGCAACAGGTCGCCGACGCGGAAGAAGCGTTGAAAAAATTCGCCGAAGTCATGAAACTGTCGAAAAAGCTGAACAACCAGGTGATCCATTATCGAATCGTCGCCGATTACGAGGGTCAACCGGTCGTACTGTTCGATTCGCTGCTCGCGCCCCCCGCGGAAGCAACCGAAACGGCGGAATAGCCGGGATTATTCATCAACATCGTAGATGCGGCATCCTGCCGCATTTTGGGCAAAAGCGGCAAGATGCCGCTTCCACAAATCAACTTCCTTTTCAGGAAAAAGAAATAGAGGCTCCGCTCGGTCGAGGAACCAAGCGGAGCCTCTTTCGTGGTTCGTGCGGCAGGCGCTGTCGAGCGAAAGGCGTTAAACTTCCTTCTTCGTTTCCGCCGATTTGTCTTCCATCTCTTTCGTCGCCTGATCCTTCACGTCGGCAAGGCCCTTCTTGAATTCCACGATCCCTTGGCCGATCGACCGCATCACGCTCGGCAAGCGGTTGCCGAACAGCAAGATGGCGATGACCATGATAATCAGCAGGTGAGTGGTGCTAAAGGCGCCCATAAAAAACTCCCTCGATAAAGATAGTACAATTATTCTCCGCAGCCGCAAGGCGGGAAAAAACAATCCGGTGCCGCCGTGAAGTTCTCACTTCATAATAAACGGTTTTCCCGCCGGTGGGTATAGCCTGAATGGTGGAATGTATCCGGTCGGACCGTTTTTTTGCCTGAACAACCGGAAAAACCGTTACTTTGGGTGGCGGGAAAGAGCCGTTTCGTGGAAAATCAAGTTTTAATCTCAATAACGGTAAACATTTTCGGCCCTGCATCCCATTTCGATCAATGATCGTGATTGCTCTTTTGAAATCGGATTTCTCACCACGGAGCCACGGAGGACACGGAGAAAATTGCCGTCTGCATAATGACGAACCAAAAGGCAATTATTCTATATTCCCATTCATCCTCCATCTTTCTTCCTCCGTGCCCTCCGTGCCTCCGTGGTGGAATAGTCGAAAACGCAAACGCCCCGGAAACATCGTCCGGGGCGTTTTGGTATTGATTGGCAAAATTGACGTTCGCTAAAACCGCATGTCGTCGTCTTGGCCGAGGAGTTCCTTCATGCGGCGCTCGATGATCTCCTCGCGGGCTTTTTGGCGTTTTTCGATCGTCTCGCGGAGCCTTTTGATCTGCTCTTCGAAGAGCTTGAGTTCCTTCTCGCGGCGCTCCTGGCGCAGATTGAATTGCTCGTTGACGAGTTTTTCGATTTCCTTTTGGATCTTTTCGCGTTCCTTTGCCGCTTCGGGAGCGTCGGCCGGATGTCGCCGAAATGCCTCGGCAAGTTCCTGCACTTGACGGTCCAACTCGGCTTCCTTGACCAGATCGGGATCTTGGCGGCGCATCATGCCCGGCCCGCCAAATCCTCCTCCCATCCAAGGGCCATACCCCTGTCCCGGTAACATACCCGGCCTTCCTCGTTGTTCATAAGTACGTTCGACGAAGACACCCGGTTCCCCCGGTCCACCGGGCATTCCTTGGGGTTTATCCCCGGGCGGACCTTGCATGCCGGGTCCCATCGGACGGTCGCCTTCGCGATTCGGCCGCGGCCGACCGGGAGGCCCGATTCTCTCATCGAACGGTTGCGGCCCCGGAGGGCCGAATTCACCCGGTGGCGGACCGGGAGGAGCAAACTCCTCGTCGCGAGGACCGGGGCCGCGCCGATCGCGCGGCGCGCCCGGCGGCGGCGCGTCCTTGGGCCGTTCCGCCCGCGGCGGTTTGTCGCCCTTCGGCGGACCGTCCTGCGCCCGGGCCGTTCGATCGGCGTACAGCCACAACGCGCAGCCGCACAACGCCATGAAAAGTCCTCGTTTCCAAGTCATGATTTTTCTCCTTGTGTAAGGTAGGGGACAGGGGAAAGGTTATAGGGTACAGCACAACGAAAACTTGCCGCCTGTAACCTGTCCCCTGTATCCTGTCCCCTTTTTCACATCGAATTCAGCTCGATTTCCCGGCTGAGGTTTTCCAGCCGGGAGCGCGCGATATCGAAGGAATTCCCCAGCGAAACGGAGTCGTATTGCGCCACGGTCAATCGCTCCTCGATGCGCGTCATGGAGTATTCCAAGCCGTCGTCCCAGGCGAGATGGAACGGATAGCCCGAAGGATCGCGATTCTCGTCCGGCGGCGGTTCGCCCACCGGCGCAAACTTCAACATGCCGATCGCCAACAGAAGGGATACAGCCAAGGTCGCCGAGGCGACGGACGCGTATTGCGCCCAGGACCGGCGCGCGCGCGTCGCGTCGGGCGCCATGCCCACGCTTGTCGTGGGCATGTCGCGTAGCTCGACACTTTCCTCATGCCCACGACAAGCGTGGGCATGGCGCCCGGTGGGAATATCGAGCAGCCGCTCGATGGCGGCTTTTTCCAAATTATTGCCGGGTTGGAGCAAATTTCCCCACGCCATCCAGCCTTCGCGCCAAGCGGAAACCTCCGGGTCGAGATCGCCTTGCGATTCGGCCGCGGTGGCCTGCTCCAGGCGGCGCGCCAATTCTTGTTGTTTGAGTTCTTCGTTCATTTCGATTCTTCCACGACCGAGCAAGTAGGTTATGCTTTCGCATAACAAGGGATGAAATCGTTATGCTGAAGCATAACCTACTTCTTCGACTCCTCCACCAACAGCGTGCGGAGCGTTTCCAAGGCGCGGCGGCAGTGGCTCAGGGCCGTGCTTAACGGGCAGCCGATTTCCGCGGCGATTTCCGCGAAACTCATCTGCCCGAAAAATCGCAACAGCAACACTCGCCGCTGCATGGGCGAAAGGCCGCGCATCGCCTCCTGCAACTGCGCCGTTTTTTCTCGCCGGTCCAACGCAACCGACGGGTCGTCGTCGCGGCTCGGCGGTTCGCGTTTTTTCCACTCCTCGCCGTCGAGGGTGATTTCCGGCCGGGCCTTGCGATGCCGATCGCAAGCCAACCGGTCGGCGATCTTCAGCAAATACGCCCGGGCATGTCCGTTGTCCCGATAACTCGCCCGGGCTTGCCATGCGCGGCGAAAAACCTCCTGCAGCAGATCGTCGGCCGCATCCGCACGGCGCGTCATGCCGAGAAGATAACCGTGAACCGCGAGGCTATGCTCGCGAACCCAAGCGGCGAACTGCTCGGCCTGTTGTTCCGACTCGTGGGATGCCATACTAATCCGTTAAACGCGGAGGGGGAGAATTTTATTGCAGCATGAGGATTGTTTTTTAGCGTTTTCCGTTGAAATTCAGTATAATCCGAATAGATCAAAAAGTGTAAAGTAGTAGTAGGGCGGGTCAAGCGGAGCACCGCCCCACCTCAATATTATGTTGTCAAGGAATATGGTGGGACTGCGCTTCGCTTGTCCCACCCTACTTTAGGGGTGAAACATGGTTTTCCACAGGTTTTTTGCACTTTCTTTGCTGATATCCGCGTTGCTGTTGGCGCAGTTTGGGGCAAATGCGGCATCATTGCGGGCCGAAATCACCGCCGAACAGGTCCGCGAAGCCATCGACAAAGGCATCAGATACCTCACGCAGCAGCAGAATCCGAACGGCTCCTGGTCCGATTATTTGGGTTATCCGGGGGGGGCGACCGCGCTTTGCACGCTGGCGTTATTGAACGCGGGCGTCGATCCCGACGAGCCGCAAATCCAAAAGGCGCTCGGCTATCTGCGGAAGGTAAAATCCGAAAGAACATACGTGGTCGCCTTGCAAACGATGGTCTTCTGCCGGGCGGAACCCGACAAAGACCGTTTGCGCATCCGCGGCAACGTCAAGTGGCTCGAAGGCACGCAACTCGCCGAAGGCCCCAACAAAGGCTCTTGGTCCTATCCGGGGGCGGACGGCGACAATTCGAACGCCCAATTCGCCTTGCTCGCGCTGTACGAGGCGGAGCGGGTCGGCGTGCAGGCCGGCGATCAAACCTGGCGGCTCGCCCGCAAGCATTGGGAAAATTGCCAGCAGCCCAGCGGCGCATGGAATTACAAATCGAACAACGCCAACACCGGCAGCATGACCTGCGCGGGGATCAGTTCGCTGGTCATCGCCTCCGACCGCATCCAGCCGCCCGACGCCCGGGTGGTGGGCGGAGAGATCAAGTGCTGCGTTTCGGGCGAAAGCGGCGAGTCGGACAACCGCATCGACCGCGGCCTCGACTGGCTCGGACGCAACTTTTCCGTCTCCGGCAATCCCGGCATGGGCCCCGGCATGGGCAAACTCTGGTCGCTCTACTATCTCTACGGTCTGGAACGCGCCGGCCGCTTGACGGCGCACCGCTTCATCGGCGAGCACGATTGGTATCGCGAAGGCGCCGAGTTCCTCGTCCGCCGGCAAGACCAACTCTCCGGCTTTTGGGTCGGCACGCTGACCGAAAACGATCCGCTCGTCGGCACCAGCTTTGCACTCCTGTTTCTCTCGAAGGGCCGCTGGCCGGTGCTCTTGAGCAAAGTCAAGCACCTGCCGGAAAAAGACTGGAATCAACACCGCCACGACGTGAACAACCTGACGCGGTTCGTCGAATCGCGCTGGAAGATGGACTTGACCTGGCAGGTAACCGATCTGCGGATGGCGAGCGTCGAAGACCTGCTGCAAGCGCCGGTGCTCTACCTCTGCGGCAGCGCCAGCCCGCTGCCGGACGAGCCGCTCAAGCGTCAGGAAATCGCCAATAAAATGCGCGATTATCTCGACCGCGGCGGTTTTCTGTTCGCCGAGGCGTATTGCGGCGATTCGGGCTTCGATCGCGGATTCCGCGAACTCGTGGCGCTCATCTTCCCCGAAAAAGAATACCGCCTGCAATTTTTGGAAGCGGAGCATCCGATTTGGCATTATGAGGTCTCCGTTCCGCCCGACAAGATGCGGCCGCTCTACGGCGTGGAATACGGCTGCCGCACGAGCGTGATTTACGCCCCGTTGGACCCGGTGGAGAAGCCGCGGCCATCGCTCTCCTGCCTGTGGGAGCTTTCCAAAAGCGGGCGCGGGGAAAAATACCCCGAAGCCGTGCAGGCGCAAATCGACGCCGGGCTGAACACCGGGATCAACATTTTGGCCTATGCCACGAACCGCGAATTGAAGCCCAAGGACGAAAACTTTCGCGCGGTCCCGCTCCGCAAGCCCGGCGAAAAGGCCGAACCCGGCAAAATCCAGATCGCCAAACTCCAGCATCCCGGGGGCTGCAACGCCGCGCCGCGGGCGCTGGTGAATCTGCTCGAGGCGGCCGGCGCGTCGCTGAAAATCCGCGCCACCGCGCGGGACGACCTCGTATCGCTCGCCGACGACGCGATCTTCGACTACCATCTGCTCTTCATGCACGGGCGGAACGCGTTCCGCTTCACCGACGAGGAACGGAATCGCTTGAAAATCTATCTCCAGCGCGGCGGCGTGCTGCTGGTCGATTCGATTTGCGCCAGCACGGCGTTCACCAATTCGTTTCGCGCCGAAATGGCGGCCATTTTCCCCGAGAAGAAACTGGAACGCATTCCGGCCGACGACCCGCTGTTCACGACGAAGTACGGCGGATTCGAGCTGCGCGAGGTTTCGCGGCGCGATCCGCAGAGCCGTTCGGCAGGCGATCCGGTGTCCGCGGCGATCAAGAAAGTGCCGCCGGAATTGGAAGGCGTCAAGTTCGACGACCGTTGGGGCGCGATCTTTTCGCCCTACGATCTAAGCTGCGCCTTGGAAAAGCGCGATTCCCTCGAATGCCGCGGCTACACCCGCGAAGACGCCGCCCGCATCGGACTCAACGCGATTTTGTATTCGCTGCAGCAGTGATTCGCAGATACCGGAAATAAATATCGATTCACGAGTGCGTTTGATGATGCAGATTGGCATAAAATACGATTATAATCGATATCCATTCCAAAGGAATCGACGATATGGGGATGATCTTCGAATGGGACGATCGCAAGGCGCGCTCGAACATCTCCAAACATGGAGTTAGTTTCGACGAAGCCTGTTCGGTTTTCGGCGATCCCCTGGCGATCACCATCGAAGATGCATTACATTCCCGGGACGAGGACCGCTTCATCACCATCGGTCGATCCAGAGAAGATCGATTGCTGGTCGTGGTCTTTACGGAACGGAGCGACACTATACGATTAATCGGCGCCAGAGTTCCCACACGACGCGAAAGGAAACAGTATGAAGAAGACATCTAAATCCCGAGGCAAGCTCGATATGGCGGAGGAGTATGATTTCAGCAAGGGAGCGCGCGGGAAGTACTACGAGCGCTACCGGAAAGGAAATAACGTGGTCGTCATCGCCGCCGATCTTGCGAAAATATTTCCCGATTCCAAGGCGGTCAATCGAGCCTTGCGTTCCCTGGTCGATATCGCAAAAAAGAGCACGGTGGGGAAAGCCGGTTCCTGACGGAAACATTAGTAATAGTAGGTTATGCTTCAGCATAACGATGATTGCAATGGCGGCGCAATCTACTCCAATTTCTTGAAAAAGCTCGACAAATCGTCGTCCACGCGCTCCGGCGGGGCGGAAGAAGGTTCCGCGGATGTCTCCGGCGGGAGCGGAGGCGCGGACGCATATTTCGGCGCGTCCTTGGACCAATCGCCTTTCGCGGCCGAGGGATCGGGCTTTACTATTGCGGCGGAAGCATTGCCGGCGGCGGCCGGCGGATCGGAACCGGCTCCGGCCGGCGGGCCAAAGTTGTCGATCGGCAGCCGAGCCGCTCGCTTTCGCCGCGACGGCCGCTTGCCGAAATAATCGAGCAAGGACCCGACCGACTTTTTCTTCGCCGGCGGCTCGGGCGGAATCGGTGGAAGATTGGGAATGTCGGCGTCGAGGACCAGTCCCGGAATACCCAACGCCGGCTCATCGCCCGGCGCGGACGATCCTTCGTCGTCCGTTCCCGCCGCGCCGGCAAAATGCCCGAAATTCGGCCCTTGCGCGAATTCCGGTTTGGGAGCTTCGGCAACGATTTTCGGCAGGGGCGGAGGCGTCGGCGGAGCCGGCTTTTTCGCTGAAATTGCGGGGAAATCGGCAGGCGGTCTCGGCGAGCTCGGTTCCGAAGGGGGCGCGAAAGATACTTCCGGCAGCCCGGCCGGTTGAGCCACCGCGGGAAAGCCCTCGTTGCTCCCGAAGCCGAAAAACGAGGGAATCTCCCGCCCCGCGCCGTTCGGCTCGGCAGGAGCTTCGCTTTCCCGGCGTTCGGGGATTTCGTTTGCCCATTGATCTTGGGGCCGAGGGGGATTCGGTTCTTGTGCGGCGGGCATCGGCGCGGGGGCAGGCTCGGTTTCCGGTTCTTCGTATAAAGTTTTGGGCAGGGCATCGAGATTGCCCAAATAAGAGTATTCCGCCCGCAGCGTCAGCGGACCGACCGTAAACTCCGCGCCCGGCGGCAGCGGCGCCATGACGATTTTTCGCCCGCCGACGAAGGTCCCCTGCGCCGAGTTGAGGTCCTGAACCATGAGCAGGCCGGCGTTGTCGAAAAGCAGGCAGTGCCGTTCGCTGACGGACGGATGGGGAATGACAACCCCGATCCCCTGGGCGCGGCCGATGATCCTGGGCCGTTTCACGAGAATTTCTTTCGTGCCGGTTTTCGCGCTCACGACAATCAGTTTAACGTCCATATCCTAAGAATAATAATCCCCTCCCGCCCGGTCCAGCAATGATCATCCCTCGATTGCCCTAAGAGGTGATATGAGGGGATTTTGGATGCCGATTATGATGCGCATATCACCTATTTTTCCATTGTTAGTTCTATGGATGTACTGAATATTATCCATTGGATGGGTATTGACGCACTCATTTCACTAGAGTTTACTTTAGGCAGTTGAAATGCCCTTGAATGTCTTCTCGGGGGACTTATAATTTCGGGACTCGACAGGTCGTGAATGTGAAATTACCCCGGCAGGTGGCGAAATCTTGCGGGGCAAACGGAAATAATTCGAGATCGACTAAGCGAGTTAAAATAATAGTGTATGATTTTATTGCAAGAAGCCGTAGGTTATGCTTCAGCATAACGATCATTGAATATCCGTTATGCTGAAGCATAACCTACGGAATTGCGGGTGTAGCTCAATTGGTAGAGCGCCACCTTGCCAAGGTGGTTGTCGTGGGTTCGAATCCCATCACCCGCTCTTTTTTATTGGAGCGCCAAACAAAATCGTTTAGCCCGAAGCCTTCGGCGACGGCGCGGCGCATGATGTTCGACTCCAGCCCCCGCGCCGTCGCCGACGGCTCCGGGCTAAACGACGGAAATTGACCGGGACCGATCGTAACATGGCCGACAGCGAAAACACCGAATTGGACGAATCTTTGCTCGACTCCGACGAAACCGCCGCGGAAGGCGAGGAGCAGCCGCAGCGTCTGGAATTGGAAGTGAAAATCGAGAATCGCGGCACTTGCGAGCGGCACATCACCGTGACGGTTCCCCGCGAGGACATCGAGCGCTATTATGACAAGGAATTCAGCGACATCATGCCCGAAGCGCAAATTCCCGGCTTTCGGCCGGGCCGCGCGCCGCGCAAGCTGGTGGAGAGCCGCTTCCGCAAGGAGGTGGCGGGCAAGGTCAAGAGCCAACTGTTGATGGACAGTCTCGGCCAGATCCACGAGGAACAGCAGATTTCCGCGATTAGCGAACCCGATTTGGATCTCGACGCCGTGGAGATGCCCGACCAAGGGCCGATGACATTCGAATTCAATCTGGAAGTGCGGCCCGAATTCAACGTGCCCAAGTGGAAGGGATTAAAGATCGAGAAGCCGGTTCACGAAATCACCGCCGCGGACGTCGATGACACGCTGCGGCGGATACTGGAGAAACGCGGCAAGCTCGCACCCTTCGACGGACCGGCCGAGCCGGGCGATTACGTTACCGTCAACCTCACCTTCAAGGACGGCGACCGCGTCCTCTCGAGCGCGAACGAGGAAGTCATCCGGCTGCGTCCCGTGCTGAGTTTCCGCGACGGCAAGATCGAGCAATTCGACAAGCTGATGGCGGGCGTTCGCGCCGGCGAAAGCCGGACGGCCGAGACCGAAGTTTCCGCCGACGCTCCGACCTTCGATCTCCGCGGCAAGACGGTTACGGCGGTCTTCGAGGTGCTGGAAGTTAAGAAGCTCAAATTGCCCGAACTCAACGCCGAATTGCTCGACGAGCTTGGGGGCTTCCAACTCGAGGCCGATCTCCGCGACGCCATCGAGGATCAGCTCGCGCGGAAGTTGGATTACGAACGCCACCAGCGCGCCCGGGCACAAATCACCGCGGCCCTGACCGAAGCCGCGACTTGGGAACTGCCCCCGAAAATGCTCGAACGGCAGAGCCACCGCGAGTTGGAGCGGGCGGTCATGGAATACCGCCGCAGCGGCTTCACCGACGACGAAATCGACGCCCACGCCAACGACCTGCGGCAAAACAGCTACGTCTCCACGGCCAAGGCTCTCAAGGAGCATTTCATTCTGGAGCGCATCGCCGAGGACGAAAAGATCGACATCGAGGAGCGGGATTACGACGCCGAGATCAAGCTCATCGCCGCGCAGCTCGGCGAATCGGCGCGGCGGGTCCGCTCCAAGCTCGAAAAGGCCGGCAACATGGACGTTTTGCGAAACCAGATCGTCGAGCGGAAGGTCGTCGATTTGATTCTCGCCCACGCCAGCTTCAAGGAAGTGCCCTTCGAGTTCGAGACGACCGTCGCCGAGGCCATCGACCAAGCCTTGAGCGGCCCCACCCACGGCGACATCCCCGAGGCCAAGCCCGAACCGCAGCGCGAAGAGTTGAAGCCGGGATACGAAAGAAGCTAGGGATTGGGGATTAGGGATTGGGGATAAGCACGATCATTCCAATCCCTATATTCCCGATCCCTAATCCATTAAAGAAGCAGGAAGGATTCCGACATGAGCGATTTTCCCCGCCCCTTCGCGATCGATCCGCGGTTGGCCTACGGCGATTATCAGCGGCAGCGGCAGCTTACGCTGGGCGATTTGCTGCTGGAAAACCGGATCATCTTCCTCCAGGGCGAAATTCACGACGGCAACGCCAACGAACTGGTGATGAAGCTCTTATTCTTGCAGAGCGAGAACCGCCGCAAGCAGATTCACTTCTACATCAATTCGCCCGGCGGCAGCGTCAGCGCCACGCTGGCGATTTACGATACGATGCAGATTCTGAGTTGCCCGGTTTCGACCTACTGCGTGGGCCTCGCGGCCAGCGGCGGCGCGGTGCTTCTGGCCGGCGGCACGAAGGGCAAACGCTTCGCCCTGCCGCACGCCAAAGTAATGATCCACCAGCCTTACGGCCAGGTCGGCGGGCAAGTTTCGGACATCGAAATCCAGGCCTCCGAAATCCTCAAGACCCGCGACGTGCTGAACCAAATCCTCTCGTCGCACACCGGGCAGCCCATCGAACGCATCGCCAAGGACACCGACCGCGATTTCTACATGGACGCCCAGCACGCCAAGGATTACGGCATCGTGGACGACATCCTCGGCAAGCAAGCGGTCGAAGTCGATGATGACGAGAAGTAAGCAGAGTGGAGAGTGGAGAGTGGAGAGTTTTACAACTGCCCACTCTCCACTCTCCACTCTCCACTATCCACTTAAGGAGCGCAGCGACTTATGCCCCTCATTCCCTACGTCATCGAAAAGAGCGGCCGCGAAGAGCGGGCGATGGACATCTACAGCCGCCTCTTGAAGGACCGCATCGTCTTTCTCGGCTCCCAAGTCAACGACGAAGTCGCCAACGCCATCGTCGCCCAACTGCTCTTTCTGCAATCGGAAGATCCCAAGGCCGACGTCCACATGTACATCAATTCGCCGGGCGGCAGCATTTCGGCCGGCCTGGCCATCTACGACACCATGCAGTTCATCAACTGCGAAGTGGCCACCTATTGCGTCGGCCAGTGCGCCTCGATGGGTGCGGTGCTGCTGGCCGCCGGCACGGCCGGCAAGCGCAAGGCGCTGCCGAACTCGCGGATCATGATCCACCAGCCGCTGGCCGGCATGGAAGGCACGGCCGAGGAAATCCTGATCCACGCCAAGGAGTTCCTCAAAGTCAAGGAAAAACTCAACCGCATCCTCATCAAGCACACCGGCCACCCGCTGGAAAAGATCGAAAAAGACACCGACCGCGACCGTTTCATGTCGGCCGAAGAAGCCCTGGCCTACGGCCTGATCGATCACATCATCGAACACGCCGGGTAAATTCGACGACCGGATTTCGTTTAGCCCGGAGCCGGCGGCGACGGCGATTTCACGCAGGCATCGAGCTACTTTGCCCATTTCTCGCAAATCGCCGTCGCCGCCGGCTCCGGGCTAAACGATTTCTGGAATTTGCCTTCTAACCGGGATTATTCATCAACATCGTAGATGCGGCATCCTGCCGCATTTTAGGCAAAAGCGGCAAGATGCCGCTTCTACAAATCGCTTTTATGAATAATGCGGTCTAACCCCCCCAATGACCTTCCATTGACCTCTTCTCCATATATTGCTATTCTCCCGCCCGATTATTGGTATTCAAATTTCCCTCGCGAGGTTGCCATGAAAATCTGGCCCATCGCCGCGATCGGACTGACCTGTCTGCTCATCGCGGGCTGTCGCACCGATCCCGCCATTCAACTCCTCGAGCGCGACAACCGCCGGCTCGAAGATGAAATTTACCGATTGCGCGCCTGTGTCGAAGATTACGAATCGGGCATGATTCCGACCGGCGCGGAAGTCGCTAGCACGAAATCCTCGCGCCCCCGGGAGCGGGACGAAGATCGGGAATCGCCCGCCGCCGCGCCGCGCAATCGCGATCTGCCGTCCGGCGCGGCGACCACGCCGCCTTCGGTGGAAATCGAGCTTGCGCCCGAAAACGAAGTTCCGGGAATCAAGAGTCGCACCAACCGCCCTCCGGCGCATTCGCCCGCGCCGGCGAAAGCGCCCGCCGCATTCGATCCGCCGCGAAACTCCCGCGCGATGCCCGCCGCCGAGCCGGCCGGTCCCGCTTTAGGCGGAGCTTCCGAAGAGGAGCCGATTCCGCCCGGCGTACCCGCCGAGAACATGTCCTACGTCCCTCCGCCCAAGGGCGACAGTTTCAAGGCGGTGCAGATCGTGCTGCACAATCCGCTTTGCACGGCTTCCGAGCGCGACGGCATCCGCGTGGTCTTCGAGCCGCGCGACCGGCTCGATCGCCGCGTCGATGCGGCGGCCGACGTGAGCATCGTGCTCATCGATCCGTCGTTGGTTCCGCGCGGATCGAAGATCACTCCGCCCGAAGCGCGGATCGCGCGTTGGGACTTCCCCGCCGACGCCGTGGCCTCGATGTTCCGCGGCACGAGCGCGGGCAAGGTGATTTCCATCGAAGCTCCCTGGCCCGGCGCGGCGCCGATGCGGAATAAACTGCTGCTCTTCGTGCGCTACACGACCCGCGACGGCCGCAAACTGGTCGCCGGCAATTTGCCGATCGTCATCGCGCGTTCCCAGGATCGTACGGCGCGTGCCGAGCCGCCCGAACGCTTGCAGCCCGTCCCGGAGGAAACCTCGGGACCGACATTGTCCCGCGAAGAACCACCGCCCCGGACCTCCGCGGAAGAAGCCGCGCCACTCGAATCGGCAGCTCTTCCGCCGGAAGTTCGCCGCGACTCCGCGCGCACCGCGACCCGCGAGAACGCTCCCCGCCTGCAACGCCCCGTCTGGTCGCCGGAAAGACGTTAGCCGCTTGTTGAAAAAGGGGACAGGCACGACGCTTCAATCTTTTTTCAGCGGGAATTCCGGCATTTGGCTCCGTGCCAGTCCCCTTTTTCAACAGGACGCCAATGCTCCGATTCCGATCTTCGATCCTGTGAAACGCAGTCGGAGAACTGTAAACTAATTAAATGGTCGCCTCGAACCAATACCTCCAAAACATCATCGCCGCGTTCCGGAACGCCGCGGAGGCCAACTTGGCTACCCCCGGCAGGGTGGGCAACGTCGTAGTCCTCACGCCCGATCTGGCCGACGAAGTGATGGTTACGGGCGATCTGCACGGACATCGGAAAAACTTCAACCGGATCAGGAAAATCGCCGCCCTTTCGGCCCATCCCCGCCGGCATCTGATCCTCCAGGAAGTCTGCCACGGCGGGCCGACCTATCCGCAAAACGGCGGCTGCATGTCGCACGCCCTACTGGAAGACGTGGCCCTGCTCAAGGTCGAGTTCCCCGACCGCGTGCATTTCCTGCTCGGAAATCACGAACTCGCCGAAATGACCGATTACCCGATCCAGAAAAGCAAGGCGATGCTCAATCTGCTCTTCCGCTTGGGCTTGCAGCAGATGTACGGCGAAGCGACCGACGACGTCCGCGCGGCGTTCATTCCCTTCCTGCAAACCTGCCCCTTGGCGGTGCGGCTGCCCCACGGAGTATTCATCTCGCACAGCATTCCCGAATTCTGCGACGCCCGCGGGTTCGACGCCAGCGTCTTCGAGCGGGAAATCGCTTATGCCGAGTATTTCGAGCGATCGGGCGTGTTCCAGTTGGTCTGGGGACGCGATTACCGCCGGCTCAACGCCCAGGCCTTCGCCAAACTGGTCGGCGCGCGAGTGCTGATCAACGGCCACGAACCTTGCCACGAAGGCTTCGTCGCCCCGAACGACGTGCAGATTATCCTCGATTGCTGCGGCGAGAAGGCCGCTTATGTGATGCTTCCTTTGAACCAAGAACTGACTCACGACGAAATCATGGAACGCGTACGGAGACTCGAATAGCGGTGAAGGGATAGGGGATAGGGGATAATGGTTACTTGTTACCACGCTCCGCGTGGGAACACGGATTTCAGGACGCTCCTGCGTCCGATGTGCAGATGCATAATTTGCAACAGGTTAGCGATTCTGCGACGCAGGAGCGTCGCGGAATTGCGTTCCCACGCGGAGCGTGGGAACGAGGAATCCCTATCCCCTAATCCCTTCCATTATGCCCTCCCCGCCCCCGCGCAACCGCTGGCAATTCAGCTTAGGCTCGCTGATGCTGTTCGTTACGCTCTTCGCCGTGCTGATGAGCGCGCTGGGCGGGATGATCCGCATCCAAGCGGGCGAAAAACTCGCCCTGCCCCACGCCTTCCTGATCATGGCCGTCGCCGCCCCGATGGGCATGGTGATCGTCATCAGCATCCTCCTCGCGCTGAAACGGTGGCGCGAGCGGCGAAAGAAGTGAGCGGTTGATTCTTTGCCCCAGAGGGGAAACGTAGTGTAGCCCAGGGGCGAAAGCCCCTGGATCGATGCCGAAATGTAAAATCAAAGCCCCGGAGGGGCGACATTTTTGACGAACATGCCCCGATGTCGTCCCACCGGGACTTGATAGAGGTTGCTGACTCCCACCCAGGACCTTACGGTCCTGGCTTTACGACTTTGCCCCTCCGGGGCAGTTACGCTCCGGAAAGCGGATGGCAGGCATATTCCCCCCCATAGCAAAACTATGCCCCCTCTAAAAAGTTCTTAATTATCGCCATTTGCATCTTGTAATTTACGGGGGGGGTAAGCTGGATAAAGATGCGTTTTTTTATCGCAGTTTTCCAGCAATATGAGCGAGGCAGCGGCGCGACACCTAGCGACGTTTCGGGCAGATTCTTTTCCGGGTGTTTTTTCCTTTGTGTTTTTTTCCGTGTTAGTCCGCGCACATTTTCAAACAGGAGACTTGGCCATGTTACGAGTGATCGAAATTATCGCCGTGTTTTGCATCGTGTGCTTCACCGGCATTGTTGGGAGCAATGCCGCATCAGTTCAGTGGCCGGTATCGGCGGGTGGTAATGGGCATTGGTATGAGGCGGTTCTTGCTGATACGCCCGTAAGTGTTGCCGGGCCGCAATTTATTGAGGGCGTATGGGTAACTGGCTATTCGGGCGGCATTACATGGACCGCCGCAAAGGATGCCTCAATGGCTGGCTGGTAGATATAAATTCCGCAGCAGAAAATGCTTTTGTTTACAGTCTCATAGAAGCGACCAACCATCCGGGATTCTGGTTTCCTGAGCTTGGCGGGGGAATCGGACTTGGGCCTTGGATTGGCGGATTTCAACCGGCGGATTCGCCGGAACCGGGAGGTAATTGGCAGTGGGTTACAGGCAGCGCCTTTACCGATGCTAATGGTACTCCCACTCAATACTCGAACTGGTTTACGGGATATCCCCAACCCCAAAACCACTATCAGATAGTAGATTTTGGACCTTCCGAAGATGCGGTGCATTTTTTATGGTAATTCTCCTGGGTGGAATGATTATCCATCGTGGACGGTAACGAATGGATATGTAATGGAATATGCGGTTCCCGAACCGTCCACCCTCGCCCTTCTCGGCATGAGCGCCCTCTCGCTGATTTATGTTTGGCGTCGGCGGAGCGGAGCGAGATAACGGCATTCGAGAAAAGCCGAAGCATCAACGGGCCGCCTTTCGGGGCGGCCCGTTTTTGTTGGGCAATGCGTTTCGGCCAAAGGCCGAACCGTTAATCCATCTAGCAGACCGGGATCGGAAGTCTTCGAGTGTGAAGAATGCGCCCCTTTAGTTTATCACGAAGAAACGCCTTTATCGATCAACTCGATCACCAATTCCTTGCCGACCGCATCGGCATAGCGGGTCAGCGTGTCGATGGTGGGATTCGGATTGACCGCGTTTTCCAATCGCGACAAATTGCCCTTTTCAATGCCGGTGCGCACCTTGATATCGGCCAGCGTCAGACCGAGTGCTTCTCGCGCGGTTTTCAAAACGCCGACGGCATTACGCAATCTTGCACGGCGGGCCATTGCGCTTCGCCCAAACGCCATGAGTTCCTCTTTTTCGCTTTCGATCTGCCGGCGAATCTCCGCATGGCGGATGCGTTCTTCTTCCGTTAGCGGTTTATTTACATTTCGAATTTTATGTTTAGCCATGTTTCACCTCCGGATTTCAAAAGCGGTTACAGGATACAAGGCATGTTCGTCGATCACTTCGTAAACGACGCAGATGTATCGCCCATCCGGCAAGCATCCTACCGCAATTGGACGCCCCGAAGTCCGGCTGATCCCGGTCTCTTCAGGATCCATTAAAATGGAATCGACTTCTTCCGGCGTCAAGCCGTTTTCGGAAATATGCGCTACATTGCCGTCCGGGTCTTCATAGTTCCAGAAAATATCATACCAAGGCATCTAACACGTCCTTATAAAGGTTATCATATATAACAACTTAAAGCAAGTGGAGAGTTCCGCGAATGCCGTTTTTATTCACACATTATAACGGCATTCGAGCGAAACCAAACCGCAAGGGATCGCCTTTCGGAGTGGCCCGTTTTTTTGGGGGGAGTACGTTTCAGCCAAAGGCCGAGCCGTTCCCCCTGTTTTTTCGGCGAATGTTTGGTCCGATGGACCGAAAAACCTGTTGGCGGCTCCTCCCGTTCCGCAGGGCGTTGCCATGAGCAAACGGCTGCCCCTTTGGGGCAGAAGGCGGTAGGGTGGGGCAAGTGCAGCGCGGACCCACCAATATCGAGACATAACTAACAATCAAATAACGAATTCGGGCAATCTGCGCAATATGCGACGCATTCTTTCGCTCTTGGATAATTCAACTGTATTTGATAAAAGATAACCTCTTTCTTGCGCGCAAAATGGATTTTGACTGAATCGAAGCGAATCGGTTCCGCAGTTCCGTAGGTTATGCTTCAGCATAACGAAATGTTTACCGACACGGGAGTTATGCTGAAGCATAACCTACGAACTACAAACTCATCATTCCTTCGATTGCCACGGATAGGTTACCCCGCATGAATTTTTACAAAGTCGTTCGGATGGCGCTTCGCCACAAGCTTGCCTTTGCCGCATCCATCTTTTGCGCGCTCGCGGTGGCGGCGCTCTGGGGACTGAATATCGGCGCCGTCTATCCCGTCGTGCAGGTCTTTTCCAAGGGCGACTCGATGCAAAAATGGATCGAGAACGAAATCGCCGCCGCCGGACTCTCCGCCGCCAAGCAAACCGCCGACCTCGCCGCGCTCCGCAAGCAATGGGCGCAAGTCCCGGAAAAAAACGAAGCCGAACGGCGAAAACTTAGCGCGAAAATCCTCAATGCCGAAGCGCGCCTGGAGGCCGAAAACAAAGCCCTGCATTATTATGGCAGACTCAAGCCGTGGATCGACGACTATTGTCCGAAAGACGCTTTCTCCACCTTGATTCTCGCGATCCTCGCGATTTTCGCGGGCACGCTCCTGAAGGATTTCTTCCTCATCTCCAACAGCATCCTCGTCGCCTGGATGTCGCAATTGGCCACCTTCAACCTGAGCAAGCTCTTCTACCGCCGCACCCTGCGGATGGATCTGGCCACCTTCGGCGAGGACGGCACCGCCGACCTCATGAGCCGCTTCACCAACGACATGAACCAGGTGGCCGGCGGATTGGATACGCTGCTGGGCAAACTCATCCGCGAGCCGCTGAAGATGATCTCCTGCCTGGTTCTGGCGGGCTGCATCAACTGGCGGTTGCTCCTGCTCTCCCTGCTCGTCGCGCCGATCTCCGCCGTCGCCGTCCGCTGGCTGGCGAAAACGCTCAAACGCGCCAATCGCCGCGCGATGGAAGGCATGGCCGTCATCTACACCACGCTCGAAGAGACCTTCCGCAGCATCAAGATCGTCAAGGCCTTCACCAATGAGCGGCAGGAGCGGAACCGCTACCACAAAAACGCCAAGCACTACCTGAAAAAGGCGATGAAAATCGCCGCCTACGATTCGCTCGTGCATCCGGTTACCGAGGTGATGGGCATCTTCTCGGTCTGCCTCGCACTCTCGGCCGGCGCGTGGATCGTGATCAACAACTCCACGCACCTGTTCGGCATTCGGCTCTGCGACCGGCCCATGGATTACCTCTCCCTGCTCCTGTTTTTCGGGCTGTTGGCGGGCGTCGCCGATCCGCTGCGGAAACTCTCCGACGTCTTCAGCCGCCTGCAAGCCGCCGCCGCCGCCTGCGACCGGATTTTCGCCCGGCTCGAACGCGAGCCGGCGATCCGCAATCCCGTGCATCCGCGCCCCTGCCCGCAACACCGCCAATCGCTGGAATTCGACAACGTGAGCTTCGCCTACGTGCCCGGCAAAACGGTGCTCGACGGCGTGAGTTTGAAAATCCGCGCCGGCGAGACGATCGCCATCGTCGGCCCGAACGGTTCGGGCAAGAGTACGCTGGCGCACTTGATCCCGCGGTTCGCCGATCCTACGGCGGGGGAAATCCGCCTCGACGGCACGCCCATCAACCAAGTGCGGATCCGCGCGCTGCGGAGCCAGATCGGCATCGTTACGCAAGAGACGTTGCTGTTCGACGACACGATCTACAACAACATCCGCTACGGCTCGCCGCACGCCACGCGGGAACAGGTGATCGCAGCGGCCAAGCAGGCCCACGCCCACCGCTTCATCGAAAATGAACTGCCCGACGGCTACGAAACCGTGGCCGGGGCGCTGGGCGGGAAACTATCGGGCGGGCAGCGGCAGCGGATTTCGCTCGCGCGGGCGATCCTCCGCAATCCGTCGATCCTCATTCTCGACGAAGCCACGAGCCAGGTCGATCTGCAGAGCGAACAAGCCATCCAAAAAGTGCTCGAAACCTTCGTCCGCGATCGCACTACGATCATCATCACGCACCGCCTCGCCATTCTCGCGCTGGCCGACCGGATCGTGGTCATGCAGGACGGCAAAATCGCCGACGTGGGTCGCCACGAAGAACTGGCCGCCCGCTGCGCGCTCTACCGCCGCCTCTACCAAATCCATTTCGACGACCTGCGGCAGACGGCTTAGACTCGAAGCAACCTGCCGCAACTTCGTTTAATCGGCGTTCTCGGCCCCGGCGAAAGGCCGGCGAGACTCCCACGCCGCACGCGGTTTGCTCGGGGAGCGGATTTGTTCCTTCCGGCTTAACGAGCGGATTTTGAGGTTTTTCGGTCGTTTGCAGTATGTCCGACGTCGAATTCCTCGAGAAAACCGGGTTTTTTTGGGCGATTTTTTCCCGATTCGGTTTTGGGGGACGGGGGACAGGGGACAGGATACAGGGGACAGGGGACAGGATACAGGGGACAGGGGACAGGATACAGGGGACAGGGGACAGGGGACGGGGCGCGGAGCACGATGCTGTATCTATGTATATAGAGGAGCGGGCGGCTTTTTTCAAGAAATAAATTTCAAATTGCATCGCAAGGCGTTGCGGGAAAAGGAGATCGAGCAAAAAATAATTCGACCCGTTTGGCATGGTTCAAACAAGGGTGGCAAGCCCCTGGCACGATGCCCGCCACAAAACCAAATCCCCGTCAAGGGCGGCGTCGGCTCACAAGGCCCGCCGGGCCGCTAGCGTTTAATATCGACCATTCATTTCGCCCGGGCGTTCGCGCCTCGGGAAACCGATCGCCTTCCCCTATTTTTCTCCCCCGTGCCCATTTCCCCCGCGCTGCCCCGGACCGGCGAGCGGATTGTACCGTTTTTGAACCGGTGCCGCCGCCCGTCGTTACAATGTGTGCTTACGAAACGGCATCAACTCGGAGGAGGGCGTTTTTCTTTTTTTGTTCTCCTTTTTGCCTTATTGCTCTATTAAGGCAAGAGTAAGGTTTTCATTAAAAAAAACACCTTGCCCCCACTAGAGACGTATAGCTTTTGGTAAAATATTGGGTAGATTAGTTTTTATTCGCATTTCGTTCAGTACATATTTTTGATATTAATCGTAATGCTCTTGATAAATCCGCGAATTCACGGGCATTAATAAAAGAAATCGCGGGAAGGAGAACTCTATTATGCCAACTACTGGCGAAAGACCCGGCACTGGAACTTACGTCTGCACGAATTGTGGCACGAGGGTCAGATTAGATGATAGCTCTGACACGTTGCCACCATGCCCCAAGTGCAATGGAACAGATTACAGAAAGGTATAGTCTCATTTAAGCGGATGACCCGGTTAGCTCGCTAACTAGTCATCCGCTTTAATGAAGTATATTCTTTCCTATAGAGGAAAAGAAAATGCATGATATTTTTGGAGAAACATCCGGAATAACATGAAACGCGAGTAAGAACCTTCTATATTAATGAATGGCAGAAGAAAATGTCCAATCATAACAATTCAAGTGTTGAAACATTTAACCGTTTTGTTGAAGAGCGATACAGAGATTTGATAAATAAAATGTCTGAATTGATAAATGCTCTTGCTGGGGATGACAAACAAAATAAAGTATCCAAAGCCAAGATTGCATTTGAAGCGTCAAACAGTCTGAGCCAAGCTCTTGCTGTACGTGATCGACCGCAGTGGCTACAGCCAATTTCAAACACATTACAAAACTACATAAACCATAATGGCCATCAGAATGTTGGAAATGAGTTAATCAATACTATTGGGCTTTTTTATGGAGCAGCAACTAACCACAAGTGGGCGTTTGATTTTTCTGATGATAAAGGATTCGATTTTGATGGAGTATTCAAAAAGTATGAATCCGAAAGCCAAATCCCTATGTTATTCGATAAAATTGTGGAGATTCTTGAAAAGATCGTTAAATGCGAACAGCTTGATAGCCGTAAGATCATAGTTAGTCTAGAAAAAATTATTGCCACTCTGAAAAAGAACAGAGATGGTTCATATTTTAGTATGATGGCTTCATGGAATTTCGCGATAACGTATCTCAAAAATGTGGCATGGAATGCGCTATTGGAAATTCCTGGTTTGAATGTACTAGTAAATTCACTGCGTGAGACTTTAGACGAGACAAATAAGGAAATGGAAAAACTGAATAGTAATATGCAGGATGATTTGCACAAACAATTGCATGCCGAATTTCCCGTGTTGAAATATAATGCACTACCCATTCCCAAACAAATTGCTCTTACGAATGATTCTGTTGTGGATGTTGATGTTACACCGGCTGGTGGCCCCGGTTCTTAAACGAGGTGGCTTTGCCGCAAGAGGCGAGGGCAGAGTTGCGTTGGGCGGGGCGCTTATCGAACACCCTTTTGGGCCAGCGTCCCGCCGGCCCAAGAACCGGGTTGGGTGCCTCTGCGGGCATGTCTCGCGGTGTTGGGCGAGGCGGCGAACATCGGAATGCAATCGGCGCTGATTTTTGGACTTGCCTGAAAAATGCCCGTTTCGCGCTTTCGTCTTTTCGCCTTTTCGCGATCCTCGTTTTCACCGCGTTCCCTTGCCGCCGGGCGCCCCTGCCGGATTGTCTGGCGGTGCCTTGCCCGCATTTATCACAATATTTCACCACGGAGACACGGAGGACTCGGAGAAAATTTAGGTCGAAGGCCGAAGCTCGAATGACGAAAGAATTCCGAAGGCCAAAGCAAGAATTACTTTTCGGATTTATTCATTCGACCTGCTTTCGTCATTCGAGCTTCAGCCTTCGACATTTCACTCCGTGTCTCCGTGGTGAAATATCCGGGCTGGCCCGAACAGACATCAATTACTTGACTTTCACCAGCTCCCGCTACAAAACCCCGCCGAACCGCGCGAATTATTTTTCGCTCCAACTTGCTGTTTCGCAACGGCTTGCGATGCAATTCGAAATGTATTTCTTGAAAAAAGCCGTGCGCTCCTATATATACATACATATACCATTGTGGTCCGCGCCCGCAGAGGAGAACGGCATAGTTGCAACGATCGGAAGGCCGGACATTCCCGCTTCCCGCGAACCGCGACCAATGGTCGCGGCTTTCCATGTCCTCCCGCGAAAAAACCGTTGCCGTTCCGTGCGCCCGCTTCCTGCCCCCAAAGACCAAAGACCCAAAACCGAATCGGGAAAAACTCGCCCGAAAAAATCCCGTTTTCCTCGAGAAATTCGCATCCCGCTCCCGCACGCCTCCGCCCACCCCCCAAAATCCCCGCGGAAAACACCCTAGCGCGTTATGGAAAAACTCAAAAAAGCCGGAAAAACGAGCTTTTTCCCGCTCCCGCAAGCCGGCATCGTAGCGTAAAGAGAAAAACTCCGTCGGCAAGTGGAATGCAAAGAGAATTATTCCTCGCGATCATCGGGCTTTGGCGATCGATTTCCCGCGATGCAAGGCCGAATATATTTTTACTCTTCGACGCTCCAATTCGCGCCATCGCGCCGCACCGCGCGGTAGATCGAGTCCCGTTCCACCGGTTCGCGGCCGGTTTCGGCGATGAGTGCGCGGAGATCGGCAAGGGAGAGCGATTCGGGCGTTTTCGCGCCGGCGGCGTGGTGGATTTTCTCCTGCGCCACGGTGCCGTCGAGATCGTCCGCGCCGTAGGCCAGCGCGGTCTGCGCCGTGCCGATCCCCAGCGAGATCCAATAGGCTTTAATGTGTGCGAAATTGTCGAGCATCAAGCGGCTCACGGCCGCGGCGCGGAGGTCGTCGAGCGCGGAGGGGCCGGGCAGATATTCGAGCTGCGTGTTTTTCGGATGGAAGGCCAGCGGCACGAACGCCTGAAAGCCGCCGGTTACGTCTTGAAGCTGGCGGAGCCGCAGCAGGTGGTCGATGCGGTGCTCGACGCCCTCGAGATGGCCGTAGAGCATGGAGGCGTTGGTCTTCAGCCCCAGGCCGTGGGCGGCGCGATGCACCGAGAGCCAGGTTTGGGCGTCGGCCTTGCGGGGGCAGATTTGCGTGCGGACTTCGGGGTCGAAGATTTCCGCCCCGCCGCCGGGCATGCTCCCCAAGCCGGCCGAAATCATCTCCTCCAAAACCGCCTTCACCGACCGCTTGGCGATTTTCGAGAACCAATCGATCTCGACGGCCGTCCAGGCCTTCAAATGCAGTCGGGGAAAGGCGGCGTGCAGTTCGCGGATGATTTGCACGTACCACTCGTAGGGTTTTTCGGGATGCGAGCCGCCGACGATGTGCAGTTCCGTGCAGCCCGACGCGTTCGCTTCCTGGCCGCGGCGGAGAATCTTGTCCATGCTCAGCACGTACGCCTGGCGGTCGTCGTCGTCCCGGCTGTAGGCGCACAGCGCGCAGCGGTAGGCGCAGATATTGGTGGGATTCAAATGCGCGTTGAGGTTGTAATAGGCGCGGTTGCCGTTGATCCGCCGGCGGACGATATCGGCCAACTCGCCCACGGCGTGCAGATCGACGTCGGGGCGATAGAGAAATTCCCCTTCCATCGCCGAAAGCCGGTCGCCGGATTCGACTTTTTTGCGGATTGTACTCAAGGTGCTGTGCATGGTGCCTGATCGGTGGAGAGTGGACAGTGGAGAGTGGAGAGTTGAGAGCTGGGAATTAAAAGACCGTTGGTATTCGATATTCCTCCATCCTCCATCCTCCATCCTTCATCCTTCATCCTTCATCCTTATCCCTCACTCTCCGCTAAAAAAACAAATCCAAAATCCCTACGGCCAACAATCCCAAGCTTACCGCGGCGTTCACGTGGAAGAACGCGCGATTGACGCGGGTCAAGTCGTTGGGGCGGACCAGCGAGTGCTCGTAAATGAGCAATATCGACAATGCCGCGACGCCGGTCCAATATATCCCGCCAAATTCATTATAGAAACACGGCAGCAGGGCGAGTAGGGCGGCCATCGTCAAATGGCACGCCGCCGCGGTCCGCAGCGCCCGCGCGACACCCCAGCGGGCGGGAATGCTGTGCAGCCGCCGGCGAACGTCGAACTCGTAATCCTGGCAGGCGTAAATGATATCGAAGCCCGCCACCCAAAACAGCACCGCGCCGGAAAGCAGCAGCGGCGCGGCGACGAACTCGGGGCGGATCGCCACCCAGGCCGCCAGCGGCGCCAACGCCAACGCCGTGCCCAGCCAAAAATGCGCGAGTTGCGTGAAACGCTTCGCGTAACTATACGAAAAGAGATACAGCAGCACAGGCACGGAAGCATAAAGCGGAATCCGATTCCGCGGCAAAAACAGAAGCGTGCTTGCGACGAAGCCGATCGCGCAAACCGCCGTGAACGCCGCCACGCCGCCGAAGCTCAACGCGCCCGCGGGCAAGTGCCGCGATTGGGTGCGGGGATTTTCCGCGTCGATTTTTCGGTCGGCCAGCCGATTGAAGGCCATCGCCGCGCTGCGGGCGAAAACCATGCAGAGCACGATTCCGAAAAAATCGCGCCACGCGAAATACACCGGCGGCACGCTCCGCGCATTCGCCGCCCAGGCCATCGCCGCCGCCAACAGCGCGAACGGCAGCGCGAACAGCGTATGGCTGAAACGGATCATTTCCAGAAACTGGCGGAGTTTGGCGGGCATCGGCGGGGGGCGAGGGGTGAGGGGAACAGAAAAAAAGTGGCTTCCGCCCCAAATAGGGGCGGGCATGAAATTGCTACTCTAACATCGGTCTTTTTCACGCCGGAGAGTTTTCGCCTTGATTCATACCAGAATGCAATGGTTTCATCCAGGAGGGAATTCCCAAAATGCCGGGGTAAGGATATATTGTTAATTCGCTTCTATTGAGGAAGTCGCGTAAACCATAGGATGCGTGCCTTTTTATGCGGAAAACACAGTGCGTGCGTGCGAGCACGCACCCTACGCGATAATTTTTTACTTGTCCCGTAATCGGAAGGTGGACAATACGTGGCTCAATTTTGGAATAAAATCTACAATCAAGACTGCCTGCAGGGCCTGAAAAAACTTCCCGACGGCGCGGTCGATCTGGCCTTCGCCGATCCGCCGTTCAACATCGGCTACGAATACGACGAGTATCGCGATCAACTGGAGTGCGAGCACTACCTCGATTGGTGCCGAAAATGGACCGCCGAAGTGGTTCGCGTGCTGAAGCCGTCGGGCACGTTCTGGCTGGCCATCGGCGATGAGTACGCGGCGGAACTCAAGGTGATGCTGACCCAAAAGCAAAAGCTGGCCTGCCGCAGTTGGATCATCTGGTATTATACGTTCGGCGTGAATTGCGTGGCGAATTTCAGCCGCTCGCACACGCATTTGTTCTATTTCGTGAAAAATCCGAAAGAGTTCACGTTCAACGACGACTCGCCCGCGCTGCGGGTGCCTTCGGCGCGGCAGTTGGTCTATGGCGACAAGCGGGCGAATCCGAAGGGACGGCTGCCGGACAATACGTGGGTCCTTCGCCCGCAGGATATTCCCGAATCGTTCCAGCCGCGGGAAGACACGTGGTATTTTTCGCGGGTCTGCGGGACGTTCAAGGAGCGCGCCGGCTGGCACACCTGTCAAATGCCCGAACGGCTCTTGGGCCGGATCATCGAGGCCTGCAGCTTGGCCGACGAGTTGGTGCTCGATCCGTTTTCGGGGAGCGGAACGACATTAGCCGTAGCGAAGAAACTCGGCCGGCGATATCTGGGCTACGAACTCTCGAAGCAATATGCCGAGCAAGCCGGGGAGCGGCTCAAGGGCATCCAAACTGGCGATCCGCTGGAAGGCGCGGCCGATCCCGTCACCAGTGCCCCGGCGACCTCGAACGGCCGCCGCTTGGATTAGGTTCAAGCAAAAAAAACCTACACGCGAAAGGTTAAAAAAACTTCCGAACAAACGCAATTGCCGGGGCTGTGATTTGGTTTCCGTTCTCGCAGCCCATTGAAAAAGGGACTGGTTCCGAACTGACAAGCGAAAACTCCGCAAAAAACAATTGAATTGAGGTGTCTGTCCCATTTTCCAGCGGGTTGCGAACCGTAGTACCGACATCGCTACTACACTAACGAGGGATTGACCAATTGCGGCAAGGCGGGTATGCTAGGAGTGGCATAATCGGATTCTCTTAAAACATCGATGGAAGCCATGAGCACGGATCTTTCTCCGCAACACGAACAATTTTTACAACAAGCGGTCGCCCGCGGTATTTTTCACAACCGTGGCGAAGCGTTGGATGAGGCCGTGGAATTGCTTAGTCGGCGGCAATCGCTCTTGGATCATATCGACGAAGGCACTCGACAACTTCGCAACGGAGAGGGGATCGAACTTCGTGGCGATGTGGAATTGAATGCCTATCTCGATCGAATCCATGCCGATGGTTTGCGCCGTCGTGAGGCGAATGGGAAATAATGAATCGCTTCATCCTCTCTCCCCGGGCAGAAGCAGATATTCAGGCAATTTGGGATTACATCGGAATTCGGAATAATTGCCCACAAGCCGCCCGAAACTTCTTGGACCGATTATCGCAGAAATTCGCACTCCTTGCCTCTGAACCTTTGATGGGCGAATCGCGGGATGATCTCCGACCCAATTTGCGAGTCTTCTCTGAAGAAAGCTACGGGATTTTTATTATCCTCATTCCAACGGTGTGGAAATCGTAAGTATTATTCATGGAGCGAGAGACATTGAAGCATTATTCCAAAGCGGCAAAAGATAGCTAACTGAGTAGCTATTGTATTGGCTCGTTTTCCACTTACTGCACTATGCCATTAGTTTTCAGGATTGAGGATAAATCCTCAAAGTTTTTCGTTTAGCCCGGAGCCAACGGCGACGGCGGGTGGAGTTTTCCAGTGCCCCTTATGCCCGCCGTCGCCGTTGGCTCCGGACTAAACGATTGGTTGCGGCTAC
>JADLEL010000055.1 GCA_020846145.1 Pirellulales bacterium
AACATGGACCTGTCCCCTTCCCGCGGCGCGAGGGGGACAGTCCCATTTTCGCGGCGATTAAGCACTTTTACGGCACCATCATCTTTTGCGCCGCGAAAATCGGGACAGTCCCCTGTGAACGGTTACAAACGACATTTGTTGGGGCGACTGTTGTACTGTCGCCCCTCGTTCCCCTGTATTTCAGAGGGGTGGCAGTACAACTGCCGCCCCAACAATTCGTAGCCATATCGATCACGAGAAAATGGCGGGATTGCGCTTCGCTTGTCCCGCCCGACATCGACTTTCACAACGGTAGCGAATCATGCCCAAGACCAAATCCCTCCCGACCGCCAAACCGACCCGCATGAAGCGATTGCCCAAGGGGCCGCACGGCGGCGTCGAATTATTGCTGATCCAATCCGTCGAGCATCTGGGCGGGCAGGGCGACGTGGTGGAAGTGAAGCTCGGCTATGCGATGAATTATCTGCTGCCGCAAGGCTTGGCCACCATCGCCACCGACCATCACAAGCGGATGGTCGAAAAACACCGCTCGAAATTGGAGGCCATCGAGAAGGCCCGCGTGGCCGGCTTGCACGCCCTGGCCGCCGATCTGGCCAAGCAGAGCATCACCATCGAGGCCAACGCCAACGACGAAGGCCATTTGTACGGCTCGGTCAATGCCCACGAAGTGGCCGCCGCCTTGAAGCGAGCGGGATTCCATATCGCCGACGACCAAGTCCGGCTGACCGGCCCCTTGAAGGAATTGGGCCTCTACACCATCAAAATTCACCTCGGCGCGAACGTCGATGGCGAAGTCAAGATTTGGGTCGTGCCTTCCGTCACCGTCGATGAACCCGTCAAAGCGAATTGAATTCGTTTTCCAACCGCAAATCGAACCATTTCCCCCCCCCCCGAAGCAATCGCCGGGGGGTTTTTCTTTGATCCGTTTCGATTTTTTGCCTTATTTCTCGAAGATCTTGGTGTTTAGGTCGCCAAGGCGATCTTATACTGCGTTGGGGTGAGATTGTCGAAATTCGACATTTCGAACAGCGAGCCGAGGGGTTTATCCCCTCGGCTAGAAGTGCGATATTTTTCGGCGATTCTAGCCGAGGGGATAAACCCCCCGGCTCGCTTGAAATCGGACAGTCTCAACCGTACGCAGTATATTTCGACGTGTTTGGGGGTATTGGCCTCATTTCCACTACAATCATACCCCCCATTATGGTTTATCTTTTTTCTAGCTGGCAACTCCATTTTGCCCTTAGTAAGATGAAGATAGGTAATGGATTTCACATTTTTTAATTCCCGGCGAATCGGTCCGAAAGTCGAAAAACGGGGTTCAATAGATCGGGCAATTTGTGCGCTCGATTCGTTCGTTTCGACTTCCGACCCCTCCACCCCCCTAGAAGATTGCTTGATGTTCCGCGGAAGCGACTCATTTTTTAACACGGTTTTCTAATGAATAAAAATAATTCTTTAACGATGGCGGCCTTCTCTCTTGGCTTGGGTGTAATGCTCTGGACTTGTTCCTCGACGGGAATTGCCGCGGAAGAAGAATGCGTGGGCAATCTGGCGTTGGCCGTTTTAGACGATGTCGCCGTGCAGCTTAAACTCACCAGCGAGCAGAAAACCAAGCTGATCGAGTTGATCGACCTGCGCGAAAACGAGGCGATCGGTCCGGCGATGCAATTCCGCGATCTTACGGCGAAAGAGCGTTTCGAGAAAATGGCCGACTTTCGCAAGGAATCGGAAGCGCAAGGCGCGGCGATTTTGACGCCCGAGCAGCGCGCCAAGCTGGAGCAGATCCGCATCCGCCGCAGGGGGATGGCATCTCTGGCGGAACCGGCGGTCGTCGAGAAATTCGGCTTGACGGAGGAGCAAAAAAAACAGGTTGCCGAACTGCTCGATCGACGAGAAAAGGAGCTTGCCAAGGCCGATGAGAAAACCGCCCGCGTCATCCAAGCCCAAACCGAGCGCAATTTGGCCGCCGTTTTGAGCGACAAGCAAAAGGCGGCTTGGGAAGCGATTTCGGGCGGAGAAGCGCCGCGGTTCGAGCCTCCGAAACCGACCGGACCGGCGATCGCCGAAACTCTCAAAGCCGAAAAAACGCCGGCCGCGGTTCCGGCCACCGAGAAAAAAGCGGAACAATCCGCCGCGAAAACTCCCGATGCGGCGGTCAACGCTCAATCGTCGCCTTCCTTGAAGTCGGTTCCAGCGGAAAAAACCGCGGCCGCCCCCGCACCGGAGAAAGCGACGGAAAAAACCGCCGCGCAATCCGCCGATCTTGACGCGGCCGGAAAGAACGCCGCGAAACCGGCCGCCGCCGCCGATGACGCCGCCGGGGGAAAAACCGCCTCAACCGCTAAAGTGGAGCCGAAAAAGAATCCCGAAAAACTGCGCTTCAATTTCCGCTACCAGCCGTGGAAGGACGTCTTGGATTGGTTCGCCCAGCAGGCCGATATGTCGCTGGTGATGGAGACCACTCCGTCGGGAACCTTCAATTACACCGACGACAAGGAATACACGCCGGCGGAAGCGATCGATCTGCTCAACAGCATCTTGTTGCTCAAAGGCTATATGGTGATCCGCAACGAGCGGATGCTGGTGGTGATCAACAAGGCCGACGGCATTCCCCCCGGCCTCGTGCAAATCATTTCTCCCGAGCAACTCGACGCGCGCGGGAAATTCGAGTTGGTTTGCGTACTGTTCAATTTGGATAAACTCAGCCCGGAAGAGGCCGAACTGGAAATCAAAAAACTCCTCGGCCCGGAAGGCGTCGTCGTGTCCTTGCCGAAATCGCGGCAAATCATGGTCACCGAGACGGGCGGCCGGTTGAAGGCGATCCGTTCGCTGATCCAGCGGGTGGAGGACCCCGAAAACGTGCTTTCCGGCCAGATTCGCACGATCGAGCTCAAACAGGCTCCGCCGGATCAGGTTTTGCCCATCGTCAAGCAAATGCTCGATATCCCCGACGATCGGAACGTAACCGCCGACGGTTCGTTGCGGCTGGCCATCGATCCGTCGGGCCGGCGGATCATCGCCACCGGCAAGCCGGAAAAAATCGCGCGGCTCTTGGAGATCGTGCAGGTGGTGGACGTGGTGAAGCCGGGCGGCCCGCAAGTCGGCATCGAAACGACGCCGCAGTTGGTGGTGTACCCGATCGCCAAAGCCGATCCGGCCGCCGTGCTCGCCGTCCTGCAAACGCTCTTGCAGGGCTTGCCGGACGTGCGCCTCGCGCTGGATTCGAAAACCAACAGCCTGATCGCCTGGGCGCGCCCCGGCGAACATGCCACGATCCGCGCGACGCTCGACGATATGGAGCGGCAAGGTTCGCGGCAAATGGACGTGATCCGCTTGTGGAGGGTCGATCCGCAAATGGCCCAGACCGCGATCAAAAAACTCTTCGGCATCACCGACGACGTCAAGACCACGCCGGCGACCGCGCCGATGATCGAGGTGGAACTGACCACGCGCCAGTTGCTCGTTCACGGCACCGATGCGCAAATTGCGCAAATCCGCCTGTTGCTGGAAAAGATGGGCGAGTCGGACCTCGCCGTCGGCGACGCGCCCAACGAGAACAAGGTGCGGATGCTCTCGATCTCGCCCCGCTCGGCGCGGTCGATTTTGGACCAAATTCAAGGCGTCTGGCCGACCGCGCACAAGAATAAAATCCGCGAGGTCGCGCCCTCGGCGGTGATCCCCTCGATGACGCCGGCCGAGGGGGGCTCGCCTTCCGAAATTCCGCAGCATCTTATCGAACGGCTCCGCGAAGAACCGCCGAAAAACGCGGAGCCGCCGCGCGGCGAACCGCCGCGTATGCTAGCTCCGCCGCAACCCGCTGCGACGCCCTCCGCGGCGGCGCCGCGCGAGGAAGACCTCGAAACCACGCGCCCCGCGTCCCGGCCCGCGGCTGAGGAATCCAATCGAACGACCTCGTCGAGCGGCGGAGCGCGGGTTCGCTTTGCCGCGGATGAGCGTCCGGCGCTCCCGCCGGCGGCTCAGTCCCAGCCGTTCGCGGCAACGCCGGAAAAGCCGCCGAAAAACGCCGCTTTCCCAACGGAGGATCGAGAGGATCCGAACGCGGGCGCGCCGATCATCGTTTCCATCGGGCCCGGCGGAGTGATGATCGCTTCGGAAGATACGAAAGCCTTGGACGAATTCGAAAGGATGTTCACGTCGTTGGCCAATGGGGCCGCGAGCGGCAGTTCGAATTTGACGATTTTTTATCTGAAGCACGCGAAAGCCGCCGTGGCGGCGGAAATTCTCGATCAAGTATTAGGCGGCGGTACGCTCCAAAGCGATAGCGGAGGCGGCGGCGGACTGCTGGGCGATATGATGGGCGCGGCGATGGGGGAGGCAGGGGGCGGATTCTTCGGCTCCATGCTGGGCGGCATGGGCGGCGGCGCGATCAAGCCCAGCGGGTCCATCAAAATCACGCCCGATCCCCGCCTCAACGCCCTCGTGGTGCAAGCCAATCCGACCGACATCGATACCGTCGAACAACTGTTGAAAATTCTCGATCAACAGGGAAGTCCCGAGGATGTTCTTACGCAGCCCAAGCCGCGGCTGATTCCGCTGGTCCATACCGACGCCGAGGAAATTGCCGCAATCGTTAAAAGCACCTTTCAAAATCGGCTCGAAGCGGCCGCCGGACAGGGCGGAAATCAGCCCAATCCCGCGGATTTCCTGGCAATGCTTCGCGGCGGCCGTCGCGGCGGCGGGGGAGGCGGCGGGAACCGCAACCAGGCCCAGGAAATCGAAAGAATGACGGTTACCGCCGACACCCGCACCAATTCGCTGATCGTCGCCGCGTCCGACGCCCTGTTCCAAGACGTGAAAGCGCTGGTCGAAAAACTCGACGTAACCTCGGAAGAATCCGCCGAAGCCGTGCAAACCATCACCATCCATCGTTCCAATTCCCAGGCCATCCAGGCCGGTTTGCAATCGATTCTGGGCGAGAACGTGCAAATCAGCCGCACGAACGCCGCTTCGGCCGGCGGCAGGGCCGGCGGATTTCCGCAGGGCATGCCGCAGTTCGGTCAAGGCGGCCGTCGCGGCGGGCAATTCGGCGGCGGGCAATTCGGCGGCGGACAATTTGGCGGCAGAGGCCAGGGCGGCGGCGCTAACTTCAATCGCGGCGGCGGCAATGTTGGCGGCGGAGGTGGCAATTTCAACCGCGGGGGCGGCAATTTCGGCGGCGGCGGGGGTGGCGGCAACCGTGGCGGCGGCGGCAACCGCGGCGGCGGCGGGGGCGGAAGAGGAGGCTAAGCTTGCGTAGGGTGGGACAAGCGGAGCGCAGTCCCACCGTCATCTCATGCCGCTACGCGGTCTAGCCCGGATATCTCGCCACGGAGACGCGGAGGACACGGAGAAGCAGGATTGATGGGAAATTTTTCGCACTGGAAACACCGACAGAGTGTGAATTATATATTTGTATCTATTTAGCGGAATGAAGTAAGTGTAAGGGGAGGGAAAAGAGGAAAAATGGAAAAAGGGGAAAATAGTTTTTTAATCCAAAAAAAGGCAAGAAACAAGCTGAAAACAATTTTCCATTTTTCCTCTTTCCCCTTTTTCCATATTGCGCAATAGGTTACTTCATTCGGCTAAAATGTTATATATATTTCTATTTCGAATCTCCGAATAATTCGATTTTTCAACCGTTCAAGAAAAAACTCCGTGTCCTCCGTGTCTCCGTGGCGAGATATCGTGGGAAACGCGGTCTATTTGCCCCGCGGTATTTCTCGAAGATAGATGTTCTTGAACCACAATGGACTGCCGTGGTGTTGCAGTTCGATCTGGCCGATGGGGAAGATCGGTTGCTTGCGGTCCCAGTAGTTTTCCATGGTTACGTTATCGACGACCGTCTCGCCGTTGAGCTTGACGATAACTTGCTCGCCGACCATCTTGATGTAAAAGGTGTTCCACTCGCCGATCGGTTGATCGGCGACCTTCGCGGGCTTGCCGGGATTCTTTTGATTATTGTAAAGTCCGCCGGAGCCGACCTTGGCAATTTTCGGATCCCAAATTTGCACTTGCGGGCTGCCGCGCAGATAGATGCCGCTGTCGCCGCCGCGGCCGATTTTCCAATCGACGTACATCTCGAAATCGCCGTAATCCTTGGCCGTCGCCAGGCTGAAGCCCTTGCCGTTATAAACCAACGCGCCGTCTTCCACTTTCCAGGTTTTCCGCATCAGATCGTCGGCTTCGGCCTGGAGTTTCTTCAGTTCTTCCGGCGCGAGCTTCGCCCGCTCGATCGGATTGTCGTAAGGCGGTTTCAGCAATCCCTTCCAGCCCGAGAGGTCCTTGCCATTGAAAAGCGCGGTAAAGCCTTTCGGCGGCGCGTTGTCGGCGGCGCGCGCGGCAATCGCTAAAACACAGATAAAAAATACCCAGAAAGTGCAACGAACGGGGCGTTTCATGAAAAGACTCCTCTTAATGGATGGTCCGGGAATTATATCACCACGGAGGCACGGAGGACACGGAGATTAGCGGGGAATGACGAATGACGAGATCCGAATGACGAAAGAAATCCGAAATCCCAATGCCTAAGTGCAAGTGTCGTATTCGATATTCGTTCTTCGAACTTATTTCGTCATTCGGATTTCGTCATTCGTTATTTCGTTCCGTGTCCTCCGCGCCTCCGTGGTGACATTATTGGTTTTATTGTGGATAACTTTCCCTGGCCAAGCGGCTGATCTGCTTGAACTCCGGCGTGCCGGCGATGGCGCACCACTCGAAGAGCGCGGCTTCGGTGGTGGTGAGCGTCGCGCCGGCGGAATTCATGCGATCGAGGGCCGTGCGGTGGTCGATCTCGAAGCGCGAGCCGACGGCATCCACCGCGACGAACGCCGACCAGCCGGCGGCCAGCAAATCCAAAACGGTCTGCTGCACGCAGACGTGCGTCTCCATGCCGGCGACCAGCACCTTGCCGATTCCCCGCTGTTCCAATTCCGCTAACAAGCCCGGACAGCCGCCGCAACTGAACGAAAGCTTCTCGGACAGCGGCCCCAATCGCTCGGTCAATTCCGGCACGGTGGGGCCAAGCCCTTGCGGATACTGTTCCGTGCCGCCGGCCCGTACGCCCAGGATTTTCGCGCCGTCCAACAACCGCCGCACGTTCCAAACGACCCGCTTTCCCTCCGGCAACGCGGCCACGAGTTTTTCTTGCACGTCGATCACCAGCAAAGCGGTGTCGCCGGGCGACATCATCATCGGACTGCGGGGGAGAGATTGGTCGTTCATATACGAAAAGGGAATAATTTAGCCCCGCCGTCCACGGCGGGAAAGGTGGGTGCAATATCGAGAGCGGCTCGTTCCGCGCGGACGCGGAGGCTAAACGGTGAATTGTTAAACTGATACGGCAATTTTCTCCTTCCCCATCCACGGCCTTAACGCTTCGGGCACGATGATGCCGCCGTCTTTCTGCTGATAGTTTTCGACGACCGCGATCAGTCCGCGGCTGATGGCGATCGCGGTGCCGTTCAGGGTGTGGACGAAGTGCGTTCCCTTTTCGCCTTTCACGCGGTAGCGGATATCGAGCCGGCGCGCTTGATAATCGGTGCAATTGCTGGTGCTGGTTACCTCGCCGAACTCGCCGCGGCCGGGCATCCAGGCTTCGAGGTCGAACTTGCGGTAAGCCGGCCCGCCCAGATCGCCGGTGGCCGTATCGACCACGCGGTAGGGCACGCCGAGGCCGTCGAACAGCCGGCATTCCAAATCGCGGAGGTGGTCGAGCATCGCTTCGGAATCTTCCGGCAGTGTGAAGGCGAACATCTCGATTTTCGTGAATTGATGCACGCGGTACAGCCCCCGCGACTCGCGGCCGTGCGCGCCGGCCTCGGTACGGAAACAATGGCTGATGCCGCAGTATTTCCTGGGCAGCGTTCCGGCGTCGAGAATCTGCCCGGCCAACATCCCTCCCAGCGTGATCTCGGCCGTGGCCACGAGGCTCAGGTCGCTGTTCTCGATGCTGTAAATCTGCGTTTCCGGCCCGCGGGGAATGAAGCCGATGCCTTCGAGAATGTCGTTTCGCGCCAGGTCGGGCGTGGTGATGGGCGTGAAGCCTTCCTTCAAGAGCGCATGCACGGCGTACTGCTGCAAGGCCAGTTCCAGAAGCACGGCGTCGTTCTTGAGGAAGTAAAAACCGTGCCCCGCCACTTGCGCCCCGGCCTCGAAATCGACCATGTCGTGCTTCTTCATCAGTTCGACGTGGTCGAGCGGCTGGAAATCGAACGCCGGCGGCGGCGTCTTGCCGCGGAAGAGTTCCAAATTCGATTGGTCATCGACGCCGACCGGGGCCGCCGGATGCGAAAGGTTCGGAATCCGCCGCTGAAGCTGCTCGGCCTCGACGCCCAGGGCATCGACTTCGGCCTGCGCCGCTTGCGTCTGTTCGCGGAGTTTTCGCCCTTCTTCTTTGCGGGCGTCTCGTTCCGCCGGATCCTTCGCCTGGCCGATCGATTTCGAGACCACATTCGCCTGCCGATTCAACTCTTCGACCTGCGCTTGCAGCTTTTTTCGCTGCTCATCCACGGCCACGAACCGATCGACCTCGGCCTTCACGCCGCGGTTCTCGCAGTTCTTCTTGATCAGTTCAATATTTTCGAGAATGAATTTGCGGTCGAGCATTTTGTTAGTGGAGAGTGGAGAGTGGAGAGTGGTTAGTGGATAGTGCTCAGTGAATACGGATCGCGGTTCGTGGAGAGGAAATTGGAGGGAAGAAAACGATCGAGTTTGTTCACTCTCCACTCTCCACTCTCCACTCTCCACTAATTTTCGCCAACTCCTCCCACAACTTCGCACTCGCCTTAATCGCCTTGTGGAAGTCGTCGAGGGAGAACTTTTCGTTGGGGCTATGGGCGTTGTCGTCTTCCTGGCCCCAGCCGAGCAGGAGGATATCGACTTTCAAGTGTTCGGCGAATTTGGCGACGATCGGAATCGAGCCGCCCTCGCGGGTAAAGACCGGCCGGCGGCTGAAGGCGAATTCGATCGCCCGGGCGGCGGCTTCGATGTAAGGGCTTTCCAGCGAAACCAGCACGCCCGGTCCGCCGTGGTGCGCGATGAACTCCAACTGAATGCCCGGCGGCGTGAGTTCGGCCAGTTTCCGTTTCAAACCGGCGGCGATTTTTTCCGGCGTTTGATTGGGCACCAATCGGAAGCTGATTTTCGCCCCGGCGGTGGCGGGCAGCACCGTTTTCGCCCCTTCGCCCTGGTAGCCGCTCCACAGGCCGCAGATATCGAACGTCGGCCGCGCCCAACGCCGTTCGAGGGCCGTGTAGCCTTCCTCGCCGACGGCCCCCTCCACGCCGACGTTCCGGAAATACTCTTGCTCGACAAACGGCAACTCGGCGAACTGCCGCCGCTCGCGGTCGGTCAGCGGGACGACGTCGTCGTAAAAGCCGGGGATGGTTACGCGGCCCTTCTCGTCGATCAGTCCGGCCAGGATTTTCGCCAGAGCGTTCGCCGGATTGGTAATCGAGCCGCCAAACGAGCCGGAGTGCAAATCGCGGTTCGGGCCTTGCAGGTGAATTTCATAATAGGCGATGCCCCGCAGACCGTAATTGATGGCCGGAATGCCGGGCGCGAACTGGCTGCCGTCGCTTATGACGATGCAATCGCTCCCCAGCTTTTCGGCATTGCTTTTCAAGAATTCGCCCAAGCCCACGCTGCCGACCTCTTCCTCCCCTTCGACGAGGAACTTCATGTTCAGCGGCAGCTTGCCTTGGGTTTTGATGACCGCTTCGGCGCTCTTGATATGCGAAAGCACTTGGCCCTTGTCGTCGGTCGCGCCGCGGGCGAACAGCTTGCCGTCGCGTTTTGCCGGCTCGAAGGGGGGGGTGGTCCACTTTTCCAGCGGTTCGGCCGGTTGGACATCGTAATGGCCATAAACCAGCACGGTCGGGGCGTCGGGAACATGGGGCGATTGGGCAAAAACCAGTGGATTCCCGCTAGTCGGGATGATTTCGACGGTAAAATTGAGCGAACGGAGTTGCCCCGCCACCCACTGGGCCGCCCGGACCATTTCCCCCTTCCGGTTCGGATCGGCGCTGACGCTGGCGATCCGCACAAAATCGCAAAGTTCGTCCTCAAAACGAGTTGCGTTCGATTCCAGATAGTTTTCGAGTGTGGGCATGGTTGCGAGGGGTAAGGGGCGTGGGAAGCGAGCCGGGGCGTTCTCGATTCCGGCAGGTGGTTCCTTGAACTGCCGAACAATCAAACCAATAGTATAATAGGAAGCATGAGTTTGGAGTATCGGGGGGCAAATACCTATATTATCTTCTCGTTCCTGAATTTCTGCCTAAGAACGAGGAACTGCATCATGACCGACGAATCCGCCACTGCCGTTGCCGAGCCGATTAAAGCGACCGTCCAGCGCCGGAAGGAGCGGGACGCGAAGAAGCCCAAGAAGCAGCCGCCGTACCACGTGATTTTGTGGAACGACGAGGAGCATACCTACGAGTACGTGATTGCGATGATGATGCAGCTTTTCGGTTATCCCGTGGAGAAGGGATTTTTGCTGGCCAAGGAAGTCGATACCCAGGGCCGAGTAGTCGTGCTCACCACTACCCGCGAACACGCCGAACTGAAGCGCGACCAGATACACGCCTACGGCAAGGACGACCTCATCGCCGGCTGCAAGGGTTCGATGACGGCCACTATCGAACCGGCGGAATAGAGTGCAAAATGATGGTTCATCCGGTCAAAGCGTACTTAAACCTTACCGACCGCTCGCGCCCTCCAGCGCGGCCGGCAACCTCGGCACGGCCGAGACCGCCGAAACCGCCGGCCGCGAGTTGATTGAAAACGGGCTGGAAATATCCCTCAAGGAAAAAACCGGCTGAGTGCCGATTACCTACAAGAAAAAATCGCCATGAAAAATATAATCCCCTATGCCATTGTATTCACCCTCGGCATGCACTTTTCGCAATTCGCCGACGCCGTCGCGCCCACGCCCGACGAACTGGCTTCGTCGAGCAAGTGGGCGGCCGCAAGGTTCGAGGGCGGGAAGGAGCCGAAAGACTTCGAGCCTTGCTTCTCCTTCCTTTACGGCGGCAAGCCTTCGGCCGAACTCTTGAAAACGTGGAAAATCACCCAAACCAGCCGTAAACTCGACGACAAACGGACGGAACGCGCGCGCGCCTATGCCGATCCCGCAACCGGCCTCGAAGTCCGCTGCACGGCCATTGAATACGCCGACTTTCCCGCCGTCGAGTGGATTCTTCATCTCGCCAACAACGGCGATCGAGACACGCCGATCCTCGCGCAAATTCGCCCGCTGGACATGCGAATCGAAGGCCGCGGCAAAGACGGTGTTGTCGTCCACCACAACCTGGGCGACAGCAACTCGGGCCAAAGCTTCGCGCCCGTCGAGGACGCGTTCGTTCCCGACAAGCCGCGTTCCCTCGTCCTCGCCCCCAACGGCGGCCGATCGTCCGACGGACATCTGCCATACTTCAACCTCGACTGGCGAACCGGCGGCATCGCCGCGGCGATCGGCTGGTCGGGACAATGGGAAGCCGCTTTCGAGATGACCTCCTCCGGCGAATTCCGCGTTCGCGCCGGACAGCAGTTGACGCATCTCAAGCTGCACCCCGGCGAGACCATCCGCACCCCGAGGATGCTCTTCGTCTTTTGGAAAGGCGAAAAGGCGATCCGCGGCAACAATCTCTTCCGCCAAGCGACTTTGGCCCATTATTCGCCGCGCCGCGACGGCGCGCCGGTCATGCCGCCGATCTGCGGCACCGTGGGCTGGGCGGGTCCCGATGGCAACTATGAAAAACCGCACGTCGCGGCCATGAAACCGTTGGCCCAGCGCGGTTTCGAAGTCTTCTGGTCCGACATGAATCCGCAGCAGTGGTATCCCAAAGGTTTCCCCGAAGGCACCGGCACCTGGGAGCCAGACCCCGCGAAATATCCCCGCGGACTCAAACCCGTCGGCGATGCCGCGAAGGCCGCGGGGCTTGGATTTCTCCTCTGGTTCGAGCCCGAGCGCGTGCATCCGGGCACCAAGATCGACCTCGAACGCCCGGAATTCGTGATGCAGGCCGATGGCGAGTGGAGCCGGCTTTTCCGGCTGCACGACGAAGCGGCGCGGAAGTGGCTGACCGATCTGATCGACGTTCAGATCGCCGCCGCCGGGCTTGCTTGGGTCCGTTGGGACTTCAACATCGAGCCGCTCGGATTCTGGCGGCGCAACGACGAGCCGGACCGCCAAGGCATCACCGAAATCCGCCACGTCGAGGGCCTCTACGCGATGTGGGACGAGCTTCGCGCCCGCCATCCCGGACTGGTCATCGACAACTGTGCCAGCGGCGGACGCCGCATCGATCTCGAAACCTGCTCCCGCGGCCTCCCGCTCTGGCACAGCGATATGCAGTGCCTTGGCCCCAAGCCGCCCGCCGACCAGCTTCAAAACGGCGGTCTTTTCCGCTGGATTCCCTTGCACGGATGCGGCAACTTCGGCCTCGAACCGTCCTACGTCTTTCGCAGCGGAATGACCGCCGGAAACATCCTCGTGGCGGGCTCGCTGAACGGCCCCGAAAGCTCGAGCGATCGCAAGGCGGCCGATGCGGTCCGCAAGACGATCGAACTCTATAAAAAACTGCGGCCTTTCATGATCGGCGATTTCTATCCGCTCTTCCCGCACGACGAAAGCGAATCGCAATGGTACGGCTACCAGTTCGACAATCCCAACCTCCAGGCCGGATGTGCCCTCCTGTTTCGCCGGGAAAAAAGCCCGGACGCCCTCAAGACGATTCCGCTGCAAGGGCTGGATCCCCTCGCGTCTTACGAGGTCGCCAATCTGGACGAGGGAACCTCGACGAAAATCTCCGGCAAGGATCTGCTGGATAAAAGTTCGGTCGTGGAGATCAAAACCCAACCAGGCGCGGCCGTCATCGTTTACCGGAAGATCGGTCGGGAAGCCGTGCTTGAAAATTTCCCCGCCTCGCCCCCGGTGTATTCACCGGGGGTTAAATGAATAACCGAACGACGGCGGCTTAACCGGCGAAATCCCCCGCGAAAACTTCGACCGCTTCGCCGGTCATAAAGACGTGGTCGTTCTCGGCCCATTCGAGTTCGAGGTCGCCGCCGGGAAGATGGGCGAGGATTTTTCGCGACGTGCGCCCGGTGAGCGCGCCGGCCACGCACACGGCGCACGCGCCCGTGCCGCAGGCCAGCGTGACGCCGCTGCCGCGTTCCCAGGTGCGGGCGACGACTTCCTTCGGCGAGACGACTTGCACCACATGCAAGTTGGTGCGATTCGGAAAGATCGGCTGCCGTTCCAAATAAGGTCCCAGCATTTCCAGCGGGAAAGACGAAATATATTGACAGAAGAATACAACGTGCGGGTTGCCCATTGATACGCAAGTCATCCGCGAATCGAAGCCGCAATCCTCCATCCACGAGGCGGGTTGGCCAAAGGGGATATACTTTTCGGAGGGAAAATCAACGATCCGATCACCTTCGAACGGCCGCGGGAATTCCACCGGAATCCGTGCCGGCTCCAAGATCGGCTCGCCCATATCGACCCGCACGCGACCGACTTTTTGCGAGTTTTCATCGATTTCCAGTTCCAGGTTCAACGCGCCTCTCCCGGTCTCGATTTTCAACGGCGAGCGGCGCGATATGCCGTGGTCGTAAACGTACTTCGCGACGCAGCGGATGCCGTTGCCGCACATTTCCGACTCGGAGCCGTCGGCATTGTACATTCGCATCCGGGCGTCGGCCTTTTCGCTCGGGCAAATGAGAATCAGCCCGTCGCCGCCGATGCCGAAATGCCGGTCCGACACCCGCCGGGCCAGTGCGGCCGGATCGGTCGGGAAAGGCTCCGCGAAACAGTTGACATAGACGTAGTCGTTGCCGGCGCCGTGCATTTTGGTGAAGCGCATGGGAGAGCAGGGGATAGGGGATAGGGGATAGTAACAGCAACGAGTCATCGATTAACTCGGATTTTACCGCCTAGCCTAAAATTTTACGAATTATACAGAAATCCGCAAGCTTACCATTTCGATTCCGCCGAGGCCTTTTGCAGGCCGGGTAGTTGCTTCACGCGAGATTTTAGCTTCAGGAATTCTCTTTGGAATCGTTCGTCGTCCAAGGAACCGTAGTTTTTCTCGAAATCCTTCAAGGAAATGTTTTCTTGAAGGCCGTCGATTTCGGGCAGATACTGCGCGGCGGAGAAGGCTTCGGATAGTCGTTCGAGAGAAGTTTTTCCCGCGCGGACCGCTTCGGCGAAGGCGATGCCGGAAAGATCGGCCGCCAGATCGGCGAAACTGAATCCGCTTTTACCCTGCGCATCGGCGAGTTCCTTGAGCAAGCCGGCTTTTTCGGCGGCGGCCGGGCCAAAATGGACGGTCAAGGCGGCGGAGAGCATGAAGTGCGAAGCCAGATCGCGCCGCTTGCGGAGCGTCGGCCGGCCAAGCCGCTTCACGCGGGCCGCGAACTCGTCCTCCGTCTCGATCTGCCGGCATACCGTGCCGAAGGTCGGAAAACGGCGGACCCAATCGGCATCGTTCAAGCCGATCCCCAATCCCAGCAAAAAGGCGTCCCGCGCCAACTCGGGCGGAAGGCCCGCCGCCGCGGCCGCCGCGCGATTCACGTAGAATTCGGTCAAATCGTCCCCCGCGTAAACGCGAATCGCCAAGTTGTTGATCTCGGCGGCCCCGGCGATCGCACGGACGACCGTTTTCGTCGCCTCGGCCAAGGACATTTTTTGGATCGCCGTCGGTTGCGGCTTCCTCGCCGGCAGGTTGAGCAAGGCGATGTACTGCGGAGCGGCGGGGTCTTGCGGCGTCTCCTTGCCCAGTGTGCAATAAATCCGCAGCAGTTGCCGTCGGGCGTCGAGCGGCAGTCGGTGCAGCCCGCGATACGGCCCGGCGCGAAGTTCGTCGGCGAGGATATTCATCGCCAGGGTGTTGAGCGGATCGAAGCCGATGCGGAAGGCGGCCAGATTCGAGAGCCGGTCGCCGAGCTTCGGGCGCATCAGCGAATCGGCCGCGCCGCTATGCACGGCGCCCAAGAAGTGCCCCAGTTCGTGGGCGAGGATTTCGAGCCGCTCGTTCTTCGAGACGTGCTGCGACCATTCGCGGACCAAGAGGTAAGGATGCAGCGGCCCGCGCGTTCCGCCCAAGTGCGTCTGGCCGTCCGGCTTTTCGTACCGGCTGGTGAAGCCGATGGCCAGCACGGCGGGCGCGGGAGCAACCTTCGCTTCAAACTCCCGCAGCGATTGGTCGAAATCGGTAATCGTGCCGTCCGACTCCCACATCTCGACGGCGACGACCTCGAAAACCGCGCCGCAATGCTCCTCGAAGATCTTCGCGGCCTTGGCGATCCGTTCGCGAAATGCTTTTTCCCAAATCTTCCGCACCGCGGGCTGGGCGTTGTCGGCCAGGATTTTCACGGGAATTTTTAGCGGCGTGCGGGCGATGATCCGCGGTTGCGGCGGCGGCAATCCCTCCTCGCCCGGCGGTACGGCCAGTTCGAGCGCGTTCAAGTCGAATGAGCCATCCTTGGGCACAAAGCACTGGATGGTGTTGGCCGGCAGCCGATAGCGACGCTCGGTTTTATCGGCGTTGAAAGCGATGCCGATCCGCTCTTCGGCGGGCACAACCTTTTGTTCGCCGGCGGCCAGCGCCAAGGCCGATGGCGATCCTCCTTCGCGCAAAATCGCGAATTTCACCGGCTTTTCGGTGCGATTGACCAGGATCACCACCGCCGCGCGGAGCGGCACGCCAGCGAAGAGGAGAAAGATCGTCAGCCATTGAAAGACAATAACGCCGGATAGGATGGAACGAAGCGCGATGCGGCCGCGCGGTTCTGCTCGGGTGCGTAAATTCATGCCTGTATTTTATCCGCGAGAAAATCCAGCGGCCAGAGCAAAAATGCAGGGTGCGCGCTCGCACGCATCAATTTCCCGGTCCGAAACCGGAGCGGTGCGTGCAAGCACGCACCCTGCGGGGTTTCGTGCTCTTCGATCGGCGAGTTTCAAATCCGTCCCGCTTACACCAATTCCTTGCGGACGGCCCAAACGGCGGCTTGGGTGCGGTCGGAAACGCCGATCTTGCGGAGGATGTGCTGCACGTGCTCCTTGACGGTCTCGTAGCTGATGTGCAGCGTGTTGGCGATTTCCTTGTTCGTCAATCCGTAGGCCAACTGCTTGAGGACTTCGCTTTCGCGCTGGGTCAGCGGCACCTCCACGTCGGCCGACAGCCGCGGCGTGGCCAAGGCGCCGGTGACGCGGCGGAGTTCCTCGCGGGTCCAAGCGCTCTCGCCGGCCGCCGCCGATGTAATGCCCGCAATCAATTCGTCGCGCGTGCAGCCCTTCAAGAGGTAGCCGCTGGCGCCGAGCGCGACCGCGCGGGCGACGTAGGTCGGATTGTCGTAGGTGGACAGAATCATCACCGGCAGGTCGGGCTTGTCGAGCTTGATCCGCCCCAGGGCCGTCAGGCCGTCGCCGTCGGGCATGCGGATGTCGATCAGCACGACATCGACGTCGTTCTCCAAGGCGTATTTGACCGCCTCGGCGCCGGTGGAAACCTCGCCCACCACTTTAATGTCGGTGCCGACGAGCAGCGTTTTCAATCCGCATCGAATCACTTCGTGATCGTCGGCAATCAGCACTCGGATTTTGTTGGTCATGTGTCGCTCCAAGGAAAAAAAGTGAGTTATTGCTCCGGGGCGCGCGCGGCGGGCAAATCCACGACGATGCGGGTTCCCTTGCCCGGCGCGCTCTCGATCGCCGCTCGGCCTTGCAATAGCCGGGCGCGCTGCCGAATGCCCTGTAATCCAAAACGCTCTTCGTTCACGTTCGCGGGATCGAATCCGATCCCCCAATCTTCGATTTCCAGATGCAGGCCCTCTCCCGCGCGGAACAACCGAATCTCCGCGCGCTCCGCGCGGCTGTGCCGGCGGATGTTGTGCAGCGCCTCCTGCACGATTCGATACACCGCGGTTTCCGTCGCGGGATTCCATCGTTCGTGCCGAACGTCGGTGGCGAATCGGACCGCGGGCGAGCCGGACGGCAGATCGTCGATCAACGCCTCGACGGCCCCCGCCATCCCCCGCTCTTCGTGCACCGGCAGCCGCATTCCGCCGATCAGCCGGCGGGCTTCGCAAATCGCTTTTTCCATCAGATCGGCCGCGCGTTTCACTTCGGCGCGGTTTTCGCCTTCCGGCAGCCGCCCGGACTGGAGGACGGTGTCGAGCAGCATCTTCGCCGCGAAGGCATCCTGCACGAATCCATCGTGGATTTCGCAGGCGATCCAGGGTCGTTCGCACGCAAGGGGCGCTGAGGCCGCTCGCGCCGCGCTTTGCGGCGGAATATCTTGGGCGACCGTTTCTTTCGTTAGGCAAGAGCCGATCATGATGCGGAGATCATCGCCTTTCGCTCATGGCATCGAACTGCGTGCCCCCGAACTTCGAACTTCATTGGAAAACGGAATACTACGTTGCCTCTTCTAGCAGTCGGCGGATTGAATGGGGGAGATTATAAATCACCCCCTTCGGCAGCACACCACACTACTACCTTAATATATCATAGCAAATAATTTCTACAGGGGGGAGTATGCAAGATAAATTTTGGGGGGAAATTAGTATTTCTGACGGGTAGAGGAAATACGCTTGGGGGAATAATTCATGGTAAGCACACCATGGGGACCAACTGCAATTGGCTTGAAGGGATGGGATTATCCCCATTTTGAGGAAATCTGTGGTGTAATGTAATACCAAAAACCCCCTCTTTTTGGTTTATTGGATTATCTTACCCGACTGGCGCAGGGCGTAAAGACCCCTGCAAAGAAAAATGGGCGTATTTTCGAAACTTAGTATCCTCAATGGCCGATTTTCTCGGTTTCCAGGTCAAGAAACAGCAATGCCCAGCAATTTATACCATTGCCGGGCATTGCTTTAGATTCAGAGGCGCTGGTGGGAGTCGAACCCACGGTGGCGGATTTGCAA
>JADLEL010000056.1 GCA_020846145.1 Pirellulales bacterium
CGGTCGGGGACTGGTCCATTTTTCGGCGTGAAAACGTATTTTGTGGACAAACGGTAGGCCGAAAACATGGACCTGTCCCCTTCCCGCGGCGCAAGGGGGACAGTCCCATTTTCGCGGCGATTAAGCATTTTTACGATACCATCATCTTTTGCGCCGCAAAAATCGGGACAGTCCCCTGTGAACGGTTACTAGTTTCCCTGGGGGTTCATTGGGGAAGGCGCCATGCCCACGCTCGCCGTGGGCATCATGCCGAACCTATCGCAACGAAAATACGTCGGCGTTTTTTCCCCGAGAAACTCGCGGATTCGTGTCGCGCTTGGCCCGCCTTGCGCGCTTCAATTAAAAGCACTTATTCCGCCGGCTTCAGGGCGTGGTCGGCGGGCTTGATTTCTTTACGGAACTTGCCGCCGCCGAACGGCAGCGCGTAGTATCGCCCTACGAGATCGACTTTCGCCTCGGCGGGAATTTTTCCTTCCATTCCCAAGCACCAATACGAAGCGTTGACCACCAGCCGCCGCAAACCTGCGCTCTCGAAATCTTGCGCCGAACCCATGGTCGTCGCGAAAACGCGGCCGGCATGGCCGTCGCTGCCGCGGTAAGTTTTCGTCCATGCGACGGGCAGGAGCGGATCGTTCTGCTTGCCCGCCGCCGGCTCGTCGGTAGGATTCATGCCCGCGAGAACCTGACCGAGCACCAGCGGACGAGAGTCGCCGGGCAAGGGAAGCCGCACGGCGTAAACGTCCGTCGGCCCCCAAATGTCGCCGCAGCCGCGGACGATCGGATGGTGCTCCGCGCCGGGCGCGATGACGCCGCGCGTGCTTTGGCTCCCGTGCCGGCCGTGATGGTCGATCCACGTTTCGCCGAGAATCCGCCGCCCGAAACCGCCGTCCCACAATTTATTGTCGAAACCGTATTTCGCGTAGGTTTTGCCCGCGGGAATGCGGAACGCATGGGTCGCCGTGCGGATGCCGACGATCGGTTTGCCGGCTTTGACGTAGCGGTCGATGTGTTGCATCTGCTCGTCGGGCAGATCGCGAAAGCGCGTGGAAATGATTATCAGATCGGCCGCGTCGAGCGCTTTCAAACCGGGAATGTTGCTTGCGCCGGGATCGATCGCGCCGCTTTTCGGATCGACCGCGAATAGCGCCGTACATTTGAAGCCGTGATGTTTGGCGAGTATCTTTCCCAACTGCGGCAGGAATTCCTCCGAGCGATACTCTTCGTCGCCGGAAACCAGCACGATTTGCTTCCCTTTGCCGGGCCCGTCGAAGCCGTCGTAAACGACCTGGGGATTTTCGGCAAGCGCGAAAACGCCGAAAGCCACGGTAGGCAGGGCCAAAGCGAGGATGCAAATCGGGCTCCGCAAGAAATGATGGCGCATAAGCTTATCTCTCGCAAACTTTGGTTCGGCAGAGGTTGAATGTTGCGCCCGTGGATAGTTTTATTCATTTCCTCGAGATAACACAAGGCATTTGACATCGCGGCACCCATCGCCTTGGCGTCGGGTTTTCTCCATGCGGGGGATTGATCGTTCGATTTCCCCAATTAGTCTCAGAGGTAGAGGCTCTCTTCCGCCCCGCTCGACGACAATTTCCCGATCGTTTGCATGATGGCCGACGAATTCGATGCTTACGGCGCGGGCATGGCGATGCGGAATCGTTTCGACGGAAACTCCGCGCACATCGCCCCGCGGCCCGATTATGCGCTGCCGGCGACGATGGCCCAACTCGGAATGCTGGGAAGCATTTTGCGGGTTCTTAACCTGATTCACGTCGTCTTCGTCGCCGTCGGCCTGCTCGGTTTGGCGTATCTCGTAACGTACTATTACCTGATTCAGGCTTTCGGTTTTCCGCAGGATTTCTGGTATCTGAAAATCGATGAACTTCACCGGCAAATGCTGCATCATCCGATCGGCGACCGGGACGTGGCCTATCTCGTGTTGTTCGTCTTCCTGTTCATCGCGGATAACGTCGTCTTGCGCGCCGGCAAGTGCATGAAAAGGGCGGAAGATCACAGCATGGCCGTCATCGGGGCGTTCACCGCCTGCATTCCGCTGCTCAACACGGTTTCCCTGCCGTTCGGCCTGCTGGCCCTCATTTTGCTCTTGAAGCCGCCGGTGGAAAAGAGATTCCGCTAGCCCGTGCTAGCACTGCTAGCACGACTGCTCTTCAATTTGCTCTTGTCGATCGTCCACCGATGTCCTAAATTAGGAAAACTCCCGAAGGTATCGGGCAAGCGGAATTATTCATACTCATTGTAGATGCGGCATCCTGCCGCATTTATCGGTAAAAGCGGCAAGATGCCGCTTCTACGAATCACTTTTATGAATAATGCGGGGCAAGCGCGTCAGGGACGACCGCTAGGTCAGGAGGAGCCTCCATGAGTTCGACAAGGAATAGTTGTGCCTCGCCGACGGATCGGCGGGATGAAAACCGCGTTTCCGTCTCTTCGGATCCGCAAACCCTCAAAATGCTCTCCATGCCGGTGCGGCGGGCGATCGCACGCACGCGGAAATGGCTCATCGACCGCCAGTTCCCCGACGGCTCGTGGTGCGCCGAATTGGAAGGCGACACGATCCTCGAAAGCGAGACGATCCTGCTGTACGCCTTTCTCGGCCGGGTAGATTCGGACCTTGCCCGAAAGATGGCCCAGCGGCTCGTCGAACAGCAGCTTCCCGATGGCGGCTGGGCAATGTATCCCGGCGGCAAACTGGAGATTTCCGGCAGCGTGAAGGCCTATTTCGCGCTCAAGCTGACCGGCCACGATCCGAGCGCAGAATCCATGCAACGCGCCCGGCAAGCCATTTTGGCCCACGGCGGGGCCGACGCCGTGAACAGCTACACGCGATTCTATCTGGCGATGCTCGGGCAGATTTCCTACGAGCAGTGTCCCGCCGTTCCGCCCGAAGTGATGCTGTTCCCCAAATGGTTTCCGGTGAATGTGTACGCCGTGAGCGCGTGGTCGCGGACGATCATCGTGCCGCTGTCGATCATTTCGGCGTTCCGGCCGGTGAAGGAAATCGCCCCGCAACTCGGCATTCGAGAATTATTCCTGCGTGAGCCGGAAAATTGGCCCCCGCTGCGCTGCGCCGGCCTGCCCGGCGGCACGGGCCTATTGAGCTGGGACCGTTTTTTCCGCGGAGTAGATGGCCTGTTGAAGTGGTGCCAGCGCCGCCGCTTGCTCCCCTTCCGCAAGCAGGCGATCCGAGAAGCCGAGGCTTGGATGCTCGAACGATTCAAGGGGAGCGACGGCCTGGGCGCGATCTATCCGCCCATCGTCTGGAGCATCGTCGCCTTGAAATGCCTGGGCTACGCCGACGACAGCCCCGAAGTGCGATACAATCACCGTCAACTCGAGGACCTGGTCCTGCGGGATGAAGAAACCGGCGCCATCCGGCTGCAACCGTGCAAATCACCGGTCTGGGATACGGCCCTTACGCTGCGAGCCTTGGCGGCCGGCGGCATCGGCCCCGGAAGCCCGCCGATCCGCCGAGCCGTTTCCTGGCTCCTGAAGCAGCAAATCCGCCGGCCCGGCGATTGGTCGGAAACCGTCGCGGCCCCGCCGGGCGGATGGTGCTTCGAGTACGCCAACGACTTCTATCCCGACGTCGATGACACGGCCATGGCGCTCATGGCGCTGCGCGCGCAATTTCCCGAACTCGCGCCCCGCGCGCAGGACCTGCCGCCGGAATTGAATCTGGTCGATGCTTCGGACGACGAAGAAGAAGATTGGGCGGAAGGCATGACCATCGATCTGGCTGCTCTGTCCTCTATCCCCCGTCCCCCGTCCCCCGTTCCCTGTCCCCTGCTCCCCGACGAAGACGCCGTCGCCACCTTGGACGAGACGGTTCGAGCCATCGACCGCGGATTGAAGTGGATGCTCGCCATGCAGAACAAGGACGGCGGCTGGGGCGCGTTCGACCGCGATAACGACCGGCAGTTCCTCTGCTACGTACCGTTCGCCGACCACAATGCGATGATCGACCCCAGCACGCCCGACTTGACCGGCCGGGTGCTGGAATGCCTGGGCAAGCTCGGCCGCCGAGTGGGCGATCCGGCGGTCGATCGGGCCGTGGCCTATCTGCGGCAAACCCAAGAGGCCGACGGCAGTTGGTTCGGACGCTGGGGCGTGAATTACATTTACGGCACGTGGCAATCGCTCGTCGGGCTGGCGGCCGTCGGCGTGCCGGTAAACGATCCCGCGATTGCGGCCGGGGCGAACTGGCTCTTGGCCCATCAGCAGGCGGGCGGCGGCTGGGGAGAATCGGCCGATACTTACGAACGGCCGCACCTTCGCGGGCAGGGAACGCCCACCGCTTCGCAAACGGCCTGGGCCGTGATGGGGCTGTTGGCCGCCGGATTGGCCGATCATCCGGCCGTTGCCCGCGGCATTCGCTACCTTTCCCTCATGCAAGAGGAGGACGGTTCCTGGTTCGAGCCGGAATTCACCGGCACGGGCTTCCCCAAGGTGTTTTATCTGAAGTACCATTACTACCCGATTTATTTTCCGCTCTTGGCCCTGGCGCAGTGGGCGGTGCAAGTCGGTCCCGTACTGGCCGACGACATGCTGCCGCTGCCCGCGAAGTTTGCCGCGCCCGGAAAAATTCCCCTCCCCGTCATTAAACCCTTCAACCGCATCATCGCCCGTTCGTAAAATCCCTGTCCCCTGTCCCCTGTATCCCGTCCCCTGTTCCCTGTCCCCTGTATCCTGTCCCCTGTCCCCCCCCTCATGCGATTCCCCTTCTCGCTCACCCGACAGATGACCTCTTACTTGCTCCGCAAGAAACTTACGGGCGAGAAGATTTTCCCCCTCGTGCTGATGCTCGAACCGCTGCACGCCTGCAATCTGCGCTGCTCGGGCTGCGGGCGGATTCGCGAATACGCCGGCACGATGAACCGGCGGCTGAGCGTTGCGGCTTGCCTGGAGGCGGTCAAGGAATGCGGCGCGCCGATCGTGAGCTTATGCGGCGGCGAGCCGCTCATCTATCCGGAGATCGGCGAACTGATCGAAAAACTGATTCAGCGGAAGAAACACATCTATCTTTGCACGAATGGGCTGATGCTGGAAAAGAAACTCCCCGACTTGCCGCGGAATAAGCGGCTCATGATCAACGTGCATCTCGACGGCATGGAGACGACGCACGACCGGATCGTCGAACGGCAAGGCGTTTTCGAGGCGGCGGTGCGGGGCATCAAGGCCGCCAAGGCCGCCGGTTATGCCGTCTGCACGAACACGACGATCTATAAAGAGACCGACATGCACGAAATCGCCGTGCTGTTCGCTTATTTGACGGAACTCGAGGTCGATGGGCTGATGATCTCGCCCGCCTATGGGTACGAAGCCGTGCAATGCTCCCTACCCGATCGCGGGGCGAACATTTTCATGACGAAGGCGGAAATCCACGAGAAATTCCGCGCGGCGAAGGCCATGCTCGGTCGGTTCAAGCTGACCGCCTCGCCGATCTACCTCGATTTTCTCCGCGGCGAGCGCGAACTGCCCTGCGCCGCCTGGGCGAATCCGACCTACAACGTCCGCGGTTGGCGCGCCCCGTGCTACCTTCGCGGCGAGATGCACTACGAAAGCTACCTCATGCTCGCCGAAGCCACCGACTGGGACGCCCTCGGCCCCGGCAAAGACCCGAAATGCGAACACTGCCTCGTCCATTGCGGCTTCGAACCCGCCGCCGTCCTCCGCTCCGACGGCGGACTCCGCGACCTACTCAAAATGGCCGTCTGGCAGTTGAGTTGATGATCTAGTGGTTCGACAACCGTAAAATGACAGGTTGTTGGGATGGCAGTTGCACTGCCATCCCTGGGGCGACAGTACAACTATCGCCCCAACATGAACCTGTCAAATTATATTTGTCGGACCACTAGGCAATAGATCGATATTCCAGCGAGCCGAGGGATTTATTCCCGCCATCGGGCCCGAGGGCATAACAAAATCCTACCATGAGCGACGAGATGGAAGCACGAAACTCTCGGAATTTGCTTCGCCCGCATTTCTCGCAATAATTCACCACGGAGACACGGAGGACACGGAGAAGCAGGATTGATGGGGATTTTTCGCGATGGAAACACTGACATAGCGTGAATTGAATATTTCGGTTCATCCGGCTAAAGCGTACCTAACCGATTAAGGCCGCTGGAACGTGGCCGCGGCGGCCCAAAGGGCCGGCAGTTCGCCCAGCCCCAGGCAACGCCTGGGGAAAAAGGCGCGGCATAACATTTTCGCGGCGGCCCAACGGGCCAATCGTTCACCTTCTCGAAGAGATCGGCCGGGAAAGTTGGGCCTGGAATTAACGCGGCGGGGCCTCGTTCCCCTGGGCGTTGCCCAGGGCTGGGCGAACGGCTGGGCCTTCGGCCCGAAATCGAGGAAATCCGCGCTCGATAACGCAATTCCATTGCTCCTTGCGATTCATTCCTTGAAATTCCCAGC
>JADLEL010000057.1 GCA_020846145.1 Pirellulales bacterium
CCACCCCAACCGACATGGTTTTAGGATAGGCACTTAGCGGAAAGCCGCTCCCGGCAATGCGAACCCGGACTTCTATCGCGTGTTGGAATCTGTTAGAATGGCGGTCGTCAACGATCCCCGTTCGGACGGGCCGCGCCGACGACCGCGCAGAGTATAAAAGTTTTGTAACCGTTCACAGGGGACTGTCCCGATTTTTGCGGCGCAAAAGATGATGGTGCCGTAAATGTGCTTAATCGCCGCAAAAATGGGACTGTCCCCCCTTGCGCCGCGGGAAGGGGACAGGTCCATGTTTTCGGCCTACCGTTTGTCCAAAAATACGTTTTCACGCCGAAAAATGGACCAGTCCCCGACCGGGGCGTGATCGCTTACAAAGTTTTTTCGGGACGAGTGGAAAATCCCATGCAACTCGAACAAATCGGACCTTATCGGATCGTCGGCAGGCTGGGCAAGGGGGGCATGGGAACGGTCTTTCAAGCGGTGCATGTCGAGAACGGCGAGCCGGCGGCCGTCAAGCTGCTCTCGGCGAATTTGGCCGAGGTGGAGGGCTTCCGCGACCGCTTCGAGGCCGAAATCGAAACCCTGCGGAAGCTCAACCATCCGAATATCATCCGCTTGTTCGGCTTCGGCGAGCAGGACCGGCAACTGTTCTATGCCATGGAGTTGATCGCCGGCAGCAGCCTCGAAGAAGAATTGGGAAAGGGGCGGCGCTTCGATTGGCGCGAAGTCGTGCGGATCGCCGTCGAAGTCTGCAAGGCCCTGCGGCACGCCCACGACCGCGGCATCATCCACCGCGACATCAAGCCCGGCAATCTCCTGCTGCGCGTCGATGGACAGGTGAAAATCGCCGATTTCGGCATCGCCCGTTTCTTCGGCAACTCGAAATTGACCGTCGCCGGCTCGATCATCGGCACGGCCGAATACATGGCGCCGGAACAGGCGGCGGGCAAGCCCGTCGAGCCGCGGTCCGACCTCTACAGCCTGGGGGCCGTGATGTACGTGCTGTTGGCGCGGCGGCCGCTGTTCAAGGGCAAGTCGATCCGCGAAGTGCTCCACAAGCAGCAGTACGAAATTCCCGAGCCGCTCGGGCACTTCAATCCCGACGTGCCCGAACCGTTGGAGCGGCTCATTGCGCAACTGCTGGAAAAGGAGCCTTCGCGGCGGATAGCTAATGCAACGGTTTTGGGGCGCTCGTTGGAATCGTTGCAGCAAGCGGTCGGCGAGCCGGGCGAAACCGTCGCGGCCGACGCCGCCGGGTATTTATCTCCCCCGACGGGCGAGAAAACGGCCGTTCCCCGCCCTCAAGCGGACATGGCGGAATCGAAGCCGCCCGATTTTCCGGCCACCTGCGATTTTCCCGCGCCCCCCGCCCGCGCGCCGACCGCCTACGTCGAACCCTCGTCCGATCCGCTGGCTCCGACCATCGCCTCCTCGGGCATTCCGGTGCTCGACGTCGAGCCGGAGGCCAAAAAGCCCGCGAATTCGCCGAGCCGTTTCGTGCCCGTCAGCGAAGCGGAATTGGGCCGCGTCGAAAAGGAAGTGCCGCCGCCGGTGTTCTCGCTGCATACCGTGATTTTGATCGCCGCGCTCTTGACGGTCGGCGGCGGAATGTGGTACTTTTTGCAGCCGCCGACGGCCGATGGGCTTTATCATCGCATTATGAGCCGCGTCGGCGATGAATCGATCGATTCGGTCCTTGCCGCCGAAGACGACATCCAAAAATTCCTGGACCTGTTTTCCGACGATCCGCGCACGAAAAAGATCCGCGGCTACCGGCGCGAAATCGAACTCCATCGCTTGGAGCGGAAACTCGCCTCCGCGGAGAACTCGTCGCCGGTCGTGCGGGCGCTCCTCGATGCGCTCGAATGCGCCCAAACCGATCCGGAAAAATGCGCCGCCGAACTGCAAGCGGTCATCGACCTTTACGGTTCGCAGTCGGACTCGGCTTTGCCCGCCGACAACTACATCGAATTAGCCCGCCGCCGGCTGAAACAGCTTCGGCAAGAAATCGCGGACCTTGCCGCCGAACAACTTCCGCTCCTGCAAGCCCGCCTCGACCGCGCCGACGCCCTCAAGGACGCCGAACCCCATCGCGCCCAAACCATGTACCGCGCCGTGGTCGAACTCTATTCCCCCAAACCCTGGGCCGCCCCCGCCGTCCAAAGAGCCAAGGCGGCGTTGAAAGAAGAGTCGAAAAACGATAAGATCGTGCCTGAAAATAAAGAAAAACAGAAGTAGTGCGGCCCGTTCCCAACCGAATGCCGGCGGAATAGTATTGCTTTCCGCTCTCGGTATCAAGCGGGCATTGCCTCGGACGGCGGTGCTGCGAATAATAGATTAGCGATTGCGTCGCCTCCCCATTCACTCGCTTGCCGAGAAGGAGCCGGCCATGTCCGACGAACCATTCAAATTGCTGTACGATGGCGAGTGCCCGTTCTGCCGCCGGGAAGTCGAATTTCTCAAACGCCGCGACCGGAAAAACAACCTGATCCTGGAGGACATCGCCGCCGTCGGCTTCGATCCCGCGCGGTATGGCCTGACGCAGGATGAGGCAATGGGCGTACTGCACGGCGTCCTGCCCGACGGGCGAATCGTGAGCCGCCTCGACGCCATTCGTCATGCCTATCGCGCCGCGGGCTTGGGTTGGCTCGTCGCGCCGACGGGCTTGCCGGGCGTTTCCTGGGCGCTCGACCGCTTGTACGGCGTCTTCGCCCGCAACCGCGTGCGCTGGGGAACGCTCTTCGGCAGACGGTGCGAAAGCGGAAAATGCGCGGTTGCCCCCGCAACGTCGAAACACAAACCGGCGTAGCTAACTTCGGTCGATTGCTCGCAAGGGATCCGGCAGCGCGAAACGGATTTGCTCTAGGCGAATGCAGCGCGTTTCCACCGTGGCGCGAAAATTCCCGCATAAAAAGGCCACGCACTTTTCCACGATCGACTCCGGCGCGCTTGCCCCCGCGCTAACCACCACGGTCATCTCGTCGCGAAACCAGCCGAGATCGATATCGTCCGGTCCGTCGATCAATTGCGCAATCACCCCATGCGACCGGGCAAGTTCCGCCAACCGCTGGCTGTTCGAGCTGTTCCGGCTGCCCACGACCAACAGCAAATCGGCTTCGTCGGCCAGCAACTTGACCGCTTCTTGCCGGTTCTGGGTGGCATAGCAAATATCCTCCCGCGCCGGGCCGGCAATTTTCGGAAACCGCTCCCGCAATCGGCCAATGATGATCGCCGCGTCCTCGGCCGAGAGAGTGGTTTGCGTCAGATAGGCGACTTTCGCATCGTTTGCAAGTTTCAATTGATCGACATCGAAGAGGTCTTTCACCAGAACCATCGCATCGGGGGCCTCGCCCATCGTGCCGACGACTTCATCGTGGCCGGGGTGGCCGATGAGAACAATCGTATAACCTTCGCGCGCGAAACGGATCGCTTCGGTATGGACTTTCGTTACCAACGGACAAGTCGCGTCGATGGTTTTCAATCCGCGCTCGGATGCTTTTCGGCGAATTTCGGGAGGGACACCGTGCGCCGAGTAGAGAAGATGGGCGCCCTGGGGAACCTCATTGAGATCGTTGACGAAAACCGCTCCTTCCGCCCGAAAATGCTCGACCACCCAGCGGTTGTGGACAATCTCGTGATAGACGTACAATGGCGTACCGAACGCCCGAATTGCCCGTTCGAGGCTTTCAATCGCCATATTCACCCCGGCGCAAAAGCCCCGGGGACTAGCTAATAGAATCTGCATGGTTTCCTCTCAGGTTCAGATAAATCATAATAGGAGGAGAGGGGAGAGGGGAGAGGGGAGAGAGAACGGAGAACGGGGCGAAGTAGCTCCCCATATTCTTTTCAAGACCAAAAGCCAAAGAACCAAGACCTATCTCCATGCAATCCTTCGCTCAGGAACTCGCCAAATACGGCCCGCAAACGCACCCGCCGGAAAAGGCGCTCACGCCTCGCCGGGCGAGAAAATACTGCCGAAAGCTTGCCCGGCGGCACTACGAGAATTTTACCGTGGCAAGTTTTTTGCTTCCGCGAAGATTGAAGCAGCACTTTTACAACGTCTATGCCTACTGCCGTTGGGCCGACGATCTGGCCGACGAAACCGGCGATCCGAAAAAAAGCCTCGCGCTGTTGGAGTGGTGGGAAAGGCAACTCCGCGATTGTTTTCGCGGACGAGCGGCCCATCCGGTCTTCGTCGCCCTGGCCGAAACGATCAAAAAGTTCAAAATTCCCCCCGATCCTTTCGTCGATCTGCTGGCCGCCTTCCGCCAGGACCAGCGGGTAACGCGTTACGAGTCGATCGATCGGCTGCTGGACTATTGCCGCTATTCGGCCAATCCGGTGGGCCGTCTCGTGCTTTATCTGGGGGAATGCTTCTCGGCGGAACGCGCCCGGTTGGCCGATTCGGTCTGTACGGGCCTGCAATTGGCGAACTTCTGCCAGGATGTCGCCCGCGATTGGGAGCGCGGTCGGATTTATCTGCCGTTGGCCGATTGCCACCGTTACGGCTACTCCGAGTCGGACTTCGAGAAGCACGCGTGCAACGAGGCTTTCCGCCGGCTGCTGGCCGCCGAGGTCGAGCAGGCCGAGGGCTTTCTCCGTGCCGGCCTGCCGTTGGTCGAAACCCTGCCCTCCGAGTTGCAGTTGGACGTCGCGCTGTTCATACACGGCGGACTGGCGCTCCTGCAGGCGATCCGCCGCCGAAATTACGATGTCTGGACCCAGCGGCCCACCGTCGCTAAAATGGAAAAAATCGGGCTCCTGGCGAAATGCTGGTGGCGGCAACAAACCGGCAAAGAAGCTTGATTCGATAAGCGATGGCACGGCAGTATGCAAGCGATAAATTTTCCCATGAAAACCCTTGAAGAAAGCTATACCCATTGCCGTGAAATCATCCGTCGATCGCACTCGAATTTCCTACTCGCGTTTCTCCTGCTTCCGCCCATGCAGCGCAGAGCGATGGAAGCAATCTACGCATTCATGCGTTATGCCGATGATGTAGTCGATGAAAGGCAAACTCTCGATACTGCGGGAATCTCCGATGCAACGGCCAATAATCGACGGGGAGGACTCGATTTTTGCCGCTGGTTGCTGGTCGATATCTATCGAACGACGCTGCGCGATTCCAGTTTTGAAAACGCGATTGTCCATCCGAAAGAATTTCCCAAAAAAACGGCAAGTATCGGCAAGAGCATATCGCCCGCGTTGATCGACTCGATCGAGCGATTCCAAATTCCCTACGAGTATTTCGTCGCACTTCTCGATGGCGTGGAGATGGACTTGACGAAAACCCACTATCAGACTTTCGCAGAACTTGAATTCTATTGCGAACGCGTCGCCTCCGCCGTAGGGCTGGCGTGCATTCACATTTGGGGATTCGAAGGCCGCGGCACGCCGGCGGAAAAAGAAGTCTATGAACTCGCCCGCAAAGTCGGCATCGCCTATCAACTTACCAATATTCTCCGCGACTTGAAAGAAGACGCCGCCATGGGCCGGGTTTATCTGCCGCTCGACGAAATCTCCGCAGCGGGCTATTCGGCGGAAGAACTGATCGGCGGCGGCGTCAACGCGGCCTTCGAGAAATTGATGCAATGTCAGATTGATCGGGCGGAAGACTACTATCGTGCGAGCCGCGAACTGTACGTCCGGCTGATGCCCGAGGGAAAAAAAATCTTCGGCCTGATGACCACCACCTATCATGCGATTTTGAAAAGAATTGCCGCCAATCCCGCTGCCATTTTCACAAGACGCATTCGGCCGGGCAAACTCGATAGCAGCCTACTCTTTGCCCAATGGTTTTTTTCCGCACCGCCGAAGGAACTTTTGTTTTAGGAAGCAGCATTCAGGGTTTAGGAAGCGGTATCCAGATTTGATGAAGTGTGTTACATAAACCCTGAACCCTGAACCCTGAATCCTAAGAATGCCCCAATCCATGTCGAACTCGATCGCCGTCATCGGCGGCGGGCTGGCCGGGCTGGCCGCCGCCGAAGCCGCCTGTCGCTTCGGCTTGCGCGTGGAGCTTTTCGAGCAAGCGGCCTCGCTGGGCGGCCGCGCCGGCTCGTTCGTCGAGCCGTACAACGATCGACTCGTCGATTTCGGCCGGCACGCGGCAATGGGCTGCTGCACGAATTTCCTCGATTTCTGCCGCCGCACGGGCGCGGCCGATTGCTTCCGCCGCGAAAAAACGCTGCATTTCCTCGGTCCCGACAACCGCGTCCGCCGGTTCGCTCCCTCGCGCTGGCTGCCCGCCCCCTTTCACCTGATCCCCGAACTGAAAAAACTGGATTTTATCTCTCCCAACGATCGGCGGGATATCGTCGGCGCGATCAAGCAACTCGCGAAAGATGATTCCCCATCGACTTTCGGCGATTGGCTGAGGAAGCAAAACCAGTCGAAGCAGGCGGTCGAACTTTTTTGGTCGGTCATCATTCAAAGCGCGCTCGGCGAGACGGTGGATCACGTTACGTTTTCGGCTGCGCGAAAAGTTTTCGTCGAGGGATTCCTCGCTTCCCGGACCGCCGGCGATATGATCTTGTCCAGCGTGCCCCTCGCGGAAATTTTCGACGAGCGCGTCGCCCATCGGCTGATCGAATGCGGCGCGACGATCCATCGCCGCCGCCGCGCCATGTGGATCGAAAGCGACGATAACGGCCAACTTTCACTGGTCGCGGCCGACGGCGATGTACGCGAGTTCGACCGGATCGTCCTCGCCGTGCCGTGGCATCAGGCGGCGGGCCTTTTCCCGCCGATGCTGTTGGAGGAGTTGCCCGAACTCTCGGCCGTGCAAAATCTCGTTCCCGGCGCGATCGCCGCCGTGCATCTTTGGTTCGACCGCCCGATTACTCGTCTGCCTCATGCGATTTTCACCGGAAAACTCTCGCAATGGATTTTCGACTCGCCCTCGCAGGCCGAGACCGGGTGCCATGCCCACGCTTGCCGTGGGCATGAGGGGAACTCCGTGCAAACTCCACAAGCCCACGGCAAGCGTGGGCATGGCGTCGAACGACCAAACGACATACCCGCAACTTACTATCAAGTTATCGTCAGCGCCGCGCATCGCCTGACTGCCGACGCAAAAGACGCCCTGCTCGATCGCGTTCTCGAGGAACTTGCCGAAGCCTTTCCCGAGACTCGCTCTGCCCGGCTGTTGCATTCTCGCGTCGTCGTGCAACCGCAGGCGGTGTTTTCCATGCAACCGGGCGCGGACAAATACCGCCCTTCGCAAACGGCGTCGCTGCCGAATTTATTTCTCGCCGGCGACTGGACCGAAACCGGCTGGCCCGCTACGATGGAAGGCGCCGTCCGCAGCGGCTATTTGGCCGTCGAGAGCCTGCTACGGAGCCTGGGCCGATCCGAGAAAATCCTCGTGCCCGACTTGCCACACGGTTTCTGGGCGAGAAAAATCCTCGGAGTTTAAAATTGGTCATTGAAAACCCGCAAGCGACGATGATGCATCAATTGCTTTCCCCCTTCCCCCTTCCGCCTTCCGCCTTCGCATGAAAATCGTCTATCTCCTCGCCGGCGCGGGCGGAATGTATTGCGGGAGTTGCCTCCACGGCAACACGCTGGTCGCCGGGCTGCGAAATCTCGGCGCGGACGCCCTGCTCGCGCCGCTTTATACTCCCCTTCGGACCGACGAGGAGAACCAGAGCATCGCCCGCGTGGCCTTCGGAGGCGTCAACGTTTATCTCCAGGAGCATTCCGCACTCTTCCGCCACACGCCGTGGTTTCTCGACCGGCTCTTCGACCGACCCGGCTTGTTGCGTTGGTTATCGCGGCGTAGTTCCACGATCCGGCCGGAAAACTTGGGTGCCATGACCGTCTCGATGCTCCAAGGCGAAACGGGACACCAAAAAAAGGAAGTTGAAAAACTCGTCGTCTGGCTGCAAGAGATACGGCCCGACATAGTGCATCTGAACAACGTGATTCTCATCGGCCCGGCGCGGGAAATCCGCCGCGAGTTGGGTGTGCCCGTCGTCTGCTCGCTCACCGGCGAAGACTCGTTCCTGGAAAAACTGCTCGAACCGCATTATTCCGCCGCCCGCGAACTGCTTCGCCGACGGGCCGCCGAACTCGACGGCCTGACCGCTATGAACCGCTACTTCGCCGATTTCATGGCCGATTATCTCGACGTCCCCCGCTCGAAGATCGAAGTCATCCCGCCCGGCTTGAATCTCTCCGGCTATGGCCCAAAGCCGGCTTATCGCACGGACTGGCGGTCGTCTTGCGTCATCGGTTTTCTCGCGCGGGTATGTCCCGAAAAAGGTTTGCACCTGCTGGCGGAAGCGGTCCACTTATTATCCCAAGAAGCTTCCCTGCCGCCGATTCGACTCCGCGCGGCGGGCTATCTCGATCCGGCCGACCGCTGGTATTTGGAAAACATTCACCATCAATTTGCCGATTGGGGCATCGCCGATCAATTCGAATACGCGGGCGAGTTGGACCACGCCGAGAAGATCGATTTTCTCGCATCGCTGGATGTCTTCAGTGTGCCGACGATCTATCGCGAAAGCAAGGGCCTCTCGATTCTCGAAGCCTTCGCCGCCGGCGTCCCGGCCGTCCTCCCGCGGCACGGCACATTTCCCGAGATGCTCGAAATCACCGGCGGCGGCCTGCTCTGCGAGCCGGGAAAGCCCGCTGCGTTGGCCGAAGCCCTCAAAACCCTAATCCTCCACCCCGACCAAGCCCAAACCGCCGGCCTCCAGGCTCAACAAAGAGTGCGAGAACGATATAATGTAGAACGAATGGCTCGGAATATGTTGGAGTGGTATCGGAAGATAGGGGATAGGGGATGGGGGAAAGTAAAAGCCGCTTGCTGAATTGCGACCGTTATGTACCTGTCCAACATCAACTCCGCGATTTTCTCGTTCCCAGGCTCCCGCCTGGGAACGCAATGTCCGCGAGGCTCCCGCCTCGCAGAATCGCCAACCAAACCGTGCCCGCATTGAACAAAACGCGGTCTTGATACTGGATTGGTTCTATCAACAGACATTACATTACCAACGATCCACTTAATCCGCATGCATGTGGGGCACTAAACTTTTTTTCTATCCTCTATCCCCTATCCCCTATTCAATGCTTTCCGTCGAAAACCTCACCAAACAATATGCGACTCGCGGCGAACCGCTCGACGTGCTTCGCGGCGTTTCGTTCACTTTGGAATCCGGCCAAAACACGGCGATTCTCGGCCCCAGCGGCTCGGGCAAAAGCACACTGCTGAGCATCATCGGCGGACTGGAGGAGCCGACCTCTGGAACCGTTGCACTTGATGGGCAAAATCCCAATAAGCTGGACGAACTCGCGCTGGCCGCGTTCCGCAACGTGCACGTCGGCTTCGTGTTCCAGGAGCATTATTTGCTGCCGCAATGCTCGGTGCTGGAAAACGTGCTCATCCCCACGGTCGCCGCCGGCAAGACGAAGCGCGAAGCCGTCGAGCGGGCGAAATCACTCTTGGAGCGCGTCGGCCTTTCCGAGCGTATCGAGCATCGGCCAGCCGAACTCTCCGGCGGCGAGCGCCAGCGGGCGGCCATCGCCCGCGCGCTCGTCAACAAGCCGACGCTGCTCTTGGCCGACGAACCCACCGGCAATCTCGACCGCACCAACGCCGACCGCATCGGCCGCCTGCTGTTGGATCTTCAAAAACAAGAAGGAATGATGCTCTTGCTCGTCACCCACAGTGAACGACTTGCTGCGCTCATGAGCCGCCGGCTGGAATTGGATGAAGGAGTGCTGAAAGAAATGCTGAATGATGATTGCTGAATGCTGAATTATGGGCCATTTGCCGATACGCTAACTAATGAGTATCGAATTATTTCAAAACCAACGCTCCCCGCGTGGACGCGGGGGCTAAATGTTTTTCACTATTCCCTATCCCCTATCCCCTGCCCGCCATGTCCCTCCTGCGTCTGATCTTCGTTTCCTTCCTGCACCACTGGCGGATGAATCTCGCCGTGGCCTTGGGCGCGGCGGCGGGAACGGCGGTGTTGACTGGCGCGCTTCTGGTGGGCGATTCGATGCGCGGCAGCCTCCGCTCGCTCGCCCTCGATCGGCTCGGCAAGATCGACGAAGTCCTCGCCCCCGGCCGCTTCTTCCGCGAAAAACTCGCCGACGAACTCAAGGAAACCGAGGATTACAAACTGTATGGCGAATCGCTCGTGCCCGCCATTTTGCTTCCCGCCAGCATCGAAAATCCCAATACCCAAACACGGGCGAACCGCATCGAAGTGATCGGCTGCAAACGGGATTTTTATGATCTATTCCCGGCTTCTCCAGGCATCGACCGAAGCTTGGTCGATAAAGGGACTGGAGGTGAGGGTCGCGAAATCGACCTCAACCAGCCGCTGGCCGAAAAACTCGGCGTTAAATCCGGCGACGAAATCATCCTCCGCCTGCCCAAGCCGGGCCTAATTCCCTCCGACAGCGCGCTCGGCGAAAAGCGCGACACGGTGCGGAGCTACCGCCTCACCGTCCGCAATATCCTCCCCGCCGCCGGCCCCGGCCGCTTCAGCCTCAAGCCCAGCCAGCAAGAACCGCTCAACGCCTATGTGCCGCTCGATTGGCTGCAAGAACAGTTGGAGCAGTCGGGGAAGGTGAATACTCTACTCCTGGGATTGAATGAAATAGGTGAAGAATCGATAGAGCGATATTGGCAAGGCGCGCAGAAAATCACTTTGACGGACATGCTTTCGCGCTTGCGCGCGATCTTCACAGGCCGAAATAAAATACAATCTAGCTCGAGTGTATATTTCAGTGGTATCTTTTTGCATTGGTCTTTTCCGCTCGATCTCTCCGAAGATTTGGGATTACGCATTGAGAAAGTTCCGAAAGGATACGTCAATCTCACCGCCGATAGCATGATCATTCCGCCGGGAATCGACGCGGCGATTGACAATCATGAAATCCAGGAACGCATGGCGTCTTCCATGACAAATATTCCCGAGGATAAAGATGAATCGCACTATGTCTTTCAAAGAGTCTTCACTTACCTGGCGAATTCGATTTCGCTCGACGGACGCAACATTCCTTACTCGACGATCACGGCGATCGATTTCTCGGCCGATCCGCCGTTGGGGCCGTTCCTCTCGCCGGATGGCAAGCCGATTTCGCCGCTTGCCGATACTGAGATTGCCTTGAACAGTTGGGCGGCGGAGGATCTGGCCGCCAAAATCGGCGATAGGATCAAGGTCTGCTACTTCGAACCGGAAAGCGCGCACGGGCAAATTCGGGAGAAAACGGCGGAGTTCAGGTTGGCGGCCATCGTGCAGCTTGGCGGCGCGGCCGACGATCGCAACTTCACGCCCAGCGTGAAAGGGATCACCGACATCGAAAGCATGTCGGATTGGGATCCGCCATTTCCGTTCGATGCCAAACGCATTCGGCCCAAAGATGAAAAGTATTGGAAGGACTACGGCCCCACGCCCAAGGCGTTCGTATCGCGGGCCGCGGGCCGCGAACTTTGGGGCAATCGGTTTGGGCAAACGACCTCCGTCCGCATGGCCTGCAAACCCGGATACTCCGTTCCGGACTCTTTTTCGGAAGAGAAATTCTTTCAAAAGAAGTTGGAGAACTGGTTGCAGTATGGTAGAATTGGTTTCTTCTGGCAGACCGTCAAGCTGCAAGCGTTGGCCGCCGCGGAGGGGACGACGCCGTTTAACGTGCTGTTTCTCTGCTTCAGCTTCTTCATCATCGTTTCGGCGCTGATGCTGGTGCTGCTGCTTTTCAAACTCGGCGTCGAACGGCGGGCGGCGGAAATTGGGATTTTGCTGGCGGTGGGATGGAAGCCGAAAAAAGTCCGCAAGCTGCTTTTCCGCGAGGGCGTTTTGACCGCGTTGGCCGGCGGAAATATCGGCGTACCGCTGGGTCTCGGCTACGCCGCGCTCATGCTCTGGGGATTGCAAACGTGGTGGCTGGCGGCCATCGTTACGCCGTTTCTTAAGTTGTACCTCACGCCCGGCAGTTTGTTGATCGGTTTCGTCTCCGGCTTTTTCATGGCTATCCTTACCATCTTCTTCGCCGTGCGAAAAATCAGCCGCGTCGCGCCGCGGCAGTTATTAGCGGGTCTCCCCCACGGTGCCATGCCCACGCTTGCCGTGGGCAAGAGGAGCGCGAGAAAAACTCGACCTTCTCCCGATGATTCCCCTCAACATGCCCACGGCAAGCGTGGGCATGGCACCCGTAATTTTTATAATCGATTCTCATGGATCGATATTTCGTGGATCATCTTCTTTTCCATCAATCTTCTTTTCTATTTCTTCGCCCGCCGATTGAGCGACCTAGAGGCTGGAATGTTCTTCGGTTGCGGGGCGATAATGCTGCTCCTCACGCTCTTAGTCCTCTGGAATCGCTTGCGCCGCGGCGCGACCGGCTCGGCGGTGGCCGCGGGCGGAGGAAATCTGTTTCGGCTGGCAATTCGGAACGCGGCGCGGAATCCCGGCCGCAGCACGCTCACCATCGGATTGGTGGCTTCGGCCTGCTTTTTAATCGTCGCCGTGAGCGCATTCCGACTCGATCCCTCGCAGCAAACGCCGACCCTCAAAAGCGGCAACGGCGGATTTGCTTTGGTAGCCGAAAGCAGCCAGCCGATCTTCCAAAATATCGACACGACCGACGGCCGTGCGGCGCTCGGCTTCTCCGACGATGAAGAAAAATTGCTTTCGCAGTGCAGGATTTACTCCCTCCGCGTCCGCGCGGGCGACGACGCCAGTTGCCTGAACCTTTACAAGCCGCGCAGTCCGCGAATTCTCGGCTTGCCGCAAGATTTTCTCGCCCGCGGCGGCTTCGCCTGGGCCGATGCGCCGGCTAAATGCGAAAATCCCTGGAGCTTGCTCGAACCGCGCAATTTGGATATCAAAGCCGAAGTGCCGATGATTCTGGAAAAGAACACCGCCAATTATTCGCTGAATCTTTGGGAAGGATTGGGCGAGCAGTATTGGTTAAACGACGGGTCGTTTGGATTACGCATCGCTGCGCTTCTGAACAACAGCGTTTTCCAGGGCGATTTGCTCATCTCCGAAGAAGCCCTGCTCAAAAAATTCCCCGACTCTGCCGGATATCGCTTCTTCCTCGTCGAATGTCCGCCGGAGAAGACCGCCGAAGTGCAAAAAATCCTCGAAAACCGGCTGGGCGATTACGGTTTCGCCGCCGAAACGACCGGTGGGCGCCTGGCGCGCTTCCTGGCCGTGCAGAATACCTATCTCTCGACGTTTCAAAGCCTCGGCGGTCTGGGCCTGTTGCTCGGCACGCTGGGATTGGCCGCCGTGCAGCTTCGCAACATCCTCGAGCGCCGCGGCGAACTCGCCCTGCTCCGCGCCGTCGGCTTCTCGCGAAAGAAACTCGCCAAACTCGTTTTGCTGGAAAACACCGTGCTGCTCGGCTTGGGCCTCGGCAACGGCATTTTGGCGGCGCTCGTGGCCGTGATGCCGCATTTCCTCACCAGCAATGCCTCGATCCCGTGGCTTTCGCTGTTCGGCACGTTGCTGCTGGTGTTCCTCGCCGGAACGCTCGCCGGACTGGCCGCCGTCCGCCAAGTGTTAAGAGCACCACTGTTGAATGCATTGCGCGAAGAGAATTAAACGGGAAAAACCGTTGGCATTCCCTTGCTAAGCCGCAAGCGGCTGACATTCATCCTTCAGCATTCATACTTCATCCTTCTTTACGTTCCCCTTCTCGCCCCAAACCATTCGATCTGTTTTCGTGGGCAGAACATCAATCGGTGCTCCGCGCAATAGGGTTCGAGCCAGCGGGCGATTTTTTCCAGTTCGGCCGGATCGACCCCCTGCGGCATGAGCATCGCCCGGCGGCGGTCGATTTGCGGCCTCGCGGCCAAATACTCTTCTACCTCGCGGCAATCGGCGGGCGTTTCGACCACGAACTTGAATTGATAATCGCAGTCGGCGATCAGCCGTTCAATGACGTTCGGCTCGCGGCGATTTTCTTCGTGCCGCGCGAGAATTCGCGGATCGTTCGATTGTACCGGCGTCGAGTTGGACAACTTCGGGCTGATCGACATCAAATCGCATGCCACCGGCAAATACCGCGTGCCCGAAGTCTCGACGGTGATGTGCCAGCCCGCATTTCGCAGTGCAAGGCTTAAGCTCACCATCTCATCAAAGAGCATCGGCTCGCCGCCGGTCAGCACGACGTGCCGTTGCGGCCCGGGAATGGCCAATTGTTCGATCCGCTCCAGGATCTCCGCGACCGGCATCTCCACTCCTTCCGGCGACCAGGAAGCGTAAAGCGTATCGCAATACCCGCAGCGCAAATTGCAGCCGCACGCGCGCACGAACGCGCACTCGGTCCCCGTCAACCTTCCCTCTCCTTGCAGCGAGCGAAATATTTCGGAAATTCGCATGGTGTAAATGGCCGTTGTTCATCCTGCAAAGCCGCGACCAGTGGTCGCGGTGCGCGACGCATCGATAAGCAATCTTCATTGATATTTTATGGGATCGTCGAATCCCGCTCCGGCAAATCCCTTGCGGCGAAGCTGGCAGGCATCGCAATGGCCGCAGGCGACGCCTTGTGAATTGGGATCGTAGCACGAATGGGTCAAACCGTAATCGACGCCCAACTCGACGCCGCGGCGAATGATCTCGGCCTTGGTCATCTGGATGAGCGGCGCGTGGATGCGGAAATTGAGCGTCCCTTCCACGCCCGCCTTCGTGGCCAGGTTCGCCAGCTTCTCGAAAGCGGCGATGAATTCGCCGCGGCAGTCGGGGTAGCCGCTGTAGTCGATCGCGTTCACGCCGATGAAAATATCCGCCGCCCGAACCACCTCGGCGTAAGCCAGCGCGAGCGAGAGCAGCACCGTATTGCGGGCGGGCACGTAGGTAACGGGAATGCCGTGCGACATCGTCTCGGCGTCGCGGTCCTTGGGCACGGCGATGGCGTCGGTCAGCGCGCTGCCGCCGAACTGGGCCAGATCGACCTTCACTACCGCATGGCGTCTAACGCCCAGCGCCGCGCACACCCGCCGGGCCGCTTCCAACTCGAACCGATGCCGCTGGCCGTAATCGACCGAAATTGCAAAAAGCTCGTACCCCTCCCGCCGGGCAATCGCCGCCGCCGTCGCCGAATCGAGTCCGCCGGAAAGGAGGATGATAGCCGATCGGGTCATATAGTTAGGGGATAGGGGATAGAGGATAGGGGATAGGAAAAAATCGTTTAGCCCCCGCGTCCACGCTGGGTACTGTGTGGTCCTTTGAAAGCCGCGACCACTGGTCGCGTTTTATAGGGTTTTGAGTACAAAGTACGGCGTATTCAACGCATTTCCTTCTTTCTTCATCACCCCTCTCCTGGAGGACATCTGGCTGTTTGCCACTCTTTCCTTTATCATTACATAAAATTTCATCCTCGAACAGGAGTGAACCGGTGGCCCCCCCCTTAAGTAAAATATTGGAAACATTTGATAACCAATATCCGGATCGGGATTACACGATCGAAATCGTCTGCCCCGAGTTCACGTCCGTTTGCCCGAAAACGGGCCAGCCAGACTTCGGCACGCTAACGATCAATTACGTGCCCGAAAAGAAATGCGTGGAACTGAAGAGCCTCAAGCTCTATTTGCTGCAATTCCGCAACGAGGGCATATTTTACGAAAACGTAACCAACCGCATCCTCGACGACCTCGTCGCCGCCCTTCACCCTCGCCGCATGACTCTCACCGCCGCCTTCAACGCCCGCGGAGGAATCACCACCACTGTCACGGCGACGCACAAGGCGGAAGTTCATGGGAAATGATCGATGATGAAGTTTAGTCGCAATCCGAAGGAGAGCGTATCTGTTGATTTCAAATTGGTAATTGCAAATTGCACAAACACAACCAACGCCTCCCTCACTCGCGAGTGGAAACGATGATTGAGCGATTTTTCCTATCCCCTATCCCCTATCCCCTATCCCCTATCCCCTTCCATGCCCGCCTCCGACTCTCCCCGCGTCTTCCTTTCCGGTTTTGCCGACGAAGCCGCAAACCAAAAAACCGCCGTGCAGCAATTCGCCGCCTTCGCCGCGCTCGGGCTGCAATACTACAGCATCCGCTTCATCGACGTCGGCTCGGGCGTGAAAAACGCCATGCAGCTTACGGTCTCCGAAATCCAAAAAATCCGGCATCTGGAAAACGAATACGGGCTGAACGTCTCGTCGCTCGGCTCGCCCATCGGCAAAGTCAAATTGGTCGATGTCGAGGACGGCACGAAAAACAATTACATTCCGTTCAAAAAGTACCTCGAACACGACGTGAAAAAGGCCTGCGAACTGGCCCATGCGTTCGAGACCAAGCTCATCCGCGGCTTCTCGTTCTATCCGCCGAAAAACGCCGATCCGCGGGAGCATCTGCCGCAAGCCGTGCAGCAGCTTGGCGAAATCGCCGAGACCTGCCACCGCGCCGATTTGACCTTCGGGCTGGAAGTCGAAGCCAACCTCGTCGGTTGCACCGGCCACCTCTTGGCCGAAATCTACCGCCAGGTCAACCACCCCGGCATGGAGCTGATCTTCGACGCCGCGAACATCCTCGTCCAAGGATACTCGACGGCCGAGGTGTTCGCCCAATACGAAGCCATGAAGCCCGGCCTGGGCTGGATGCACATTAAAGATTATCGATATCCGCAGGCTGCCGAGGGGACGGATAAAACCAAGCACGTCGAGGAAGACAAGCTTTCCCATTTCGTTCCCGCCGACCAGGGCGACGCGGCCCACGAGCGAATCCTCCGCGATTTCGCGCGGATTATTCCATCGATCGAAAAGCGGCTGCACCGCCGCGGCATCCCCGGCGTGTTCCTCGACCTCGAACCGCACGTCAAAGGCGGCGGACAATACGGCGGCTTCAGCGGCCCCGACGGCCTCGGCGTCGCGCTCCGCAGCCTCTGCCGCGTCCTCGACTACGCGGGCATCGAGTACCACTTGCGCGATTTCGAGGATATCCGGGCGGCACGGGGTTTTTGAACTGAAAAATCGCGGTTCGCAACCACAAAAAGTCAACCGCCGTTATCTATCGAAGGAGCCGAACCATGCCTCGTCCCTTGAGCAAAATCGCGCCTGGGTGGTGGGATTTCACCACTTTGGATCAACAACTTTTAGACGATGCCGCCAAATTATCGGCGAAGGACATCGAACAGCTTGCCCGGCCCGGATTTCGAGTCGTCATTTACGACGCGCGGGAAGAGTTCTTCTTGGCCGAAGCCCTGGAGTACCTTCAGGCGTGGAAAGAATCGACGCCGGACAATCCCGCGGGCTTATGCGGCCCGATCGGCCCTACCGAGCAGTTGCCCCTGGTGGCGCGGTTGGTCAACGAACTGAATTGGGACGTGCGGGACGGTCATTTTTGGGGCATGGACGAATGGATCGGCGACGACGGGCGGCCGGTCCCGCCCGCGCATCCGCTGAGTTTCATGAAGGCCGACAAGGAGCTATGCTTCGACCGCATTCGGCCGGAGCTGCGGATGCCCGAGAGCCATTTGCATTTTCCCGTCGGCGATTTGGCGGCCTACAGCAAGAGCTACGACGGCATCCGCTGCGTCGTCATGCAGGGCGGTCAAGGCGAAGTCAAGCATTGGGCTTTCAACGATCCGCCGCGGCGCGAGGGCGCATACCGCGATGAGCCGCCTTCGCCGGCCGAATCCCGCAAACTGGCCGCCCGCGCAACCGACCTGCATCCCCTGACCATCATGCAGAACGCGCGGACCTCGGCGGGCGGGCAATTATCGCTCGTGCCGATGCGGGCCGCCACCGTCGGGCCGCGGGAAACCTGGAAGGCGGAAAAAGTCTCGATCTGGCATCCCGGCTGGCACGACAACGCCTTCGGCATGAGGCTCACGGCGCTGATGATCTCGAAACGCATCGCCGATTCCGCGGTCCCCATGTCGCTCTTGGCCGATCATCCCCAAGTGCAATTCAATTTCTATCGCCCGGCAATTAACGAGGTCGTTTTGGAAATGCACTAACCCGGATTATTCATAAACATCGTAGATGCGGCATCCTGCCGCATTTTAGGTGAAAGCGGCAAGATGCCGCTTCAACAAATCGCTTTTATGAATAATGCGGGCTAAGCAAAAAATCCTTCCCCAAGCAACTCCCCTTCTTCGGGGCATCCTGCATCGGGGCAATTCCCCGCGCCGACGAGTCGAACGAATCGTTACAAAAGCATTTTATTAAGTCGTTGCAAGCGAACGAGTTACGGCAACGGCCGTCACTCAAGTCCAATCGCAAATAAAAAATTTCCGCTTTTTCATAAATTCGTCTTGACCCAATTTCGGAAAATCCTTATTCTCCGCCGCAGACAACGGAACACCTAACTGCACGGAAGCGGTAATGCGTTCCCGAAATGATTGAAGAAGTTATGTCCGCGTGGATGGGTCCGCACGGGGGATGTCGCTAATTCGCGCCGTTCCTGCGGACCGCGAAGCATGATCGCTCGCAAGGAAGCGGGCGTCACGCTTCGAATACGCCACGTTTATGCCCGCGGGCCGCGTGCCCGCCTTCACCCGATCAGGGTGCGTCCAATCGCTCCCGGAAAAGCCAAGTCCTCTGCCCCCCTGGGACCTGAGCTTTCCGGGGGCCTTTTTTTTGCGCTTTGAAAAAAAATGCGTATTGCTCTATCGGCAAAAAACTAGTGCGATCCCTAACCCCCATCCCCTACCCTCCGCCTGCACTCTAAATAACACTTCTGCACGTAGGCCGCGCACGATTGCCCGTTGGCGGCGAAATGCGCGCAGCGGGCATCGGGCGATTTGGCTTTGTCGAGGATCGACCTGACCCGCGTAACCACGCCTTCGGCGATATCCCGTTCGACATCCCGCCGCGTCAATCCGAAACAAGCGCAAAGCGGCGCTTCCGAATCTTTCGGATAGACGGGCTTTTCGATCTCCTTGGCCAATATAATCCGCTCGAAGCCGTCGAAATAGACCACCTCGCACTTCGACGACGGACAGAAATTCGCCGGCTCGGCCAGCGACCGACGCTGCTCCGCCGAAAGATAATTCCCCAACACCTCCCCGCCCACCGCCTGCCCCGCCGAGCCGCACCTCGGGCAGTAATCGCAAACGGCATCCGGCTCGCGGACAAAGGCTTTGTTCATGGAATATGTTCGATGAAACGATTAAATGCAAAGTCGCGACCGCCGAATGCAAAGCCGCGACCGCCGAATGCAAAGCCGCGACCACCGAATGCAAAGCCGCGACCACTGGTCGCGGTTAGTTCCCTTTCGCTACATCTTCTCCACCACCCGAATCCCCAACAGTTCCAGCCCCTTGCGAATCGTCCGCGCCGTCAAATCGCAAAGCAACAGCCGGCTTTGGCGGAGTTCGTCGGTTTCCGCGTTGAGCACGTGGCAGTTTTCGTAGAAGGTGAAGTAACGGTTGGCCAGCTCGAAGAGGTAGGAAGTTAGTTGGTTGGGGCGATAATCAAAAACCGCAAGTTCGAGAGCTTCGCTGAAGCGCAGGATTTCCATCGCCAGCGCCCGTTCGGCCGGATGCGCGAGCGAGATTTTTACCCCGGAAACGCGCATCGCCTCGACATCGGTATTCCCCTTGGCGAAAATGCTTCGCACCCGGGCGTAGGCGTATTGCATGTACGTGGCCGTGTTGCCGTTCATCGCCAGCATCTTGTCGTAGCTGAAGACGTAATCGCTGGTGCGGTTCTGCGAAAGGTCGGCGTACTTGAGCGCGCCGATGCCCACGATCTCGGCGATTTCCGCCCTGCGCTCGGGGGAAAGTTCGGGCCCGCCGGATTTGGCGTCGTCGTTGGCGGCCACGATCTCGCCCGCCCGGCGGACGGCCTCATCCAGCAGAATCTCCAATCCAACCGTTTCGCCCGAGCGAGTTTTGAACGGCTTGCCGTCGTCGCTAAGCACGGTGCCGAAACTGACGTGCTCGAGTTCGAGGTTTTCGTAGCCCAGCATCCGTGCCGCGGCGAAGAGATGCTTGAAGTGCATCCCCTGGCGATGATCGACGACGTAGAGAATCGCGTCCGGCGACCAGGTTTCCATGCGGTAGCGGATCGTGGCCAGATCGGTCGTGGCGTAAAGGAACGCGCCGTCCTGCTTGCGGACGATCATCGGCACTTTTTCCTCTTCGCCCTTTTCATCCTTGAAAAACACGCAAATCGCCCCGTCGCTTTCCCGCGCGAGGCCTTTTTTCAAAAGCTCCTCGACGACCGCCGCCAGCCGATCTTCGTAAAAACTCTCGCCCAGCGCGTGATCGAACGTTACGTTCAACCGGCCGTAAACGCGGTTGATTTCATCTTCGCACGCGGGCAGAAATTCCTCCCACAGACGCCGATTCTCCGCGTCCCCGGCGTGCAGCTTGGCGGTTTCCCGCAAGACCTTGGCCTCGGTAGATTCACGGTCGGCAACCACCGCTTGCGTTTTTTCATCATCGACGATCTTCCGCACCAGCTTGTACAGCCGAGCGAGTTCTTCGACGGGATTTTCCCGATAAGCTTCTCGGTCCAAAAAGTTTTTATACCCATAAAGAATCATGCCGAACTGCGTGCCCCAGTCGCCGATGTGGTTGTCGCCGATGGCATTGTGTCCGAGGAACTTCAACGTGCGGCAGAGCGCGTCGCCGATGACCGTCGAGCGGATGTGGCCGACGTGCATCGGCTTGGCCACGTTGGGAGCGGAATAATCGACCACGTAAGTCCGCGGCTTCTCGACCTGTGGCACGCCCAAGCGGTCGTCGCGTACGGCGGCAGTCAGCCGCTCGACGAGCCACTCGTCCTTCACTCGCAGGTTGATGAAGCCCGGCCCGGCGATTTCGGGCGTTTGGCAGAGGTCGGCGATGTCCAGCCGCTCGATAATATTGGCGGCCACTTCCCGCGGCGGCTTCCCGAGCTTCTTGCCCAAAGGCATGGCCACGTTCGCCTGATAGTCGCCGAATTTCGCGTCCTGGCTGCGGCGGATCAGATCGAGACTTTTTTCAATCTCCGCTCGATCCTCAAGCAATCCGGCCAGCGCCGAACGGAAGCGGGATTTGAGGGCGGGAAGGATGTTCATTTCTGGGGGCTAGGGGCCAGGGGATAGAGAAAGGCGGTAACAGTCTGAATTTCACTTTCGTGGTCAAGCTTGAGAACGATGGGAAAGACTGTGATTCCATGTTCCCTAGTCCCCAATCCCCAGCCCCTTTGCTTGCGGCTCGAAAGGCACCCTCTTGGCTTGCGACCAGAGTTGTTCGAGGGCGTAGTATTCGCGGGTTTCCGGCTCGAAGAGGTGAATCACCAGATCGCCGTAATCTAAAAGAATCCAACGGCTTTCCTCGTACCCTTCGATGCCCATCCGCCGGTCGCCCAGCCCCTGTTCGAAAACGCGGTCGATTTCCTCGCTCATGGCGTGGAGTTGCCGCCGGCTGGCGCCGCTCACGATGATGAAGAAATCGAACACGCTGGTCAACTCGCGCATGTCGAGAATGACGATATTGGCGCCCCGATTATCTTCGGCGGTTCGGGCGGCAAGAATGGCGCGTTCCACCCCCCCTAAGGTTATTTTTTGTTTGGACGCAAGTGGGTTGGTGCTTTGCTTCACGGAAAACCTCTCACATGGACTAATCTATTTCTTTTTCATTGTAGGTAGTAGCAGGTGAAAATGCGAGGGGGAGCCGTGGAAGAGAGATTATCGAGCAGCGAACTTTCACGCTCCGTTAATAGAAGACACGCAACTTGCGTTCAGGCAATTTTTTCATGGAAATATATTGGCATGGTTCAAAAGCCCGCCCATTCGTAGGACAGGTTTTCAACCTGTCATTGGATTTACGCGGGATATCAAACTGCGTCAATTGACAGGTTGGAAACCTCTCCTACTTTTAAGCCAGGGAGAAATTTTATGTCCGAATGGCTCGAAGCCGGGAAAAAAGCCTCGGATTTCACCTTGGCGGCGGACGAGGGGACGAAGATCAAGTTGAGTTCGCTGCGGGGCGGTCCCGTAGTGCTTTACTTTTATCCCAAGGACAACACGCCCGGCTGCACCACGGAAGCGTATTCGTTCCGCGATCGCCAATCGGAATTGACCGACTTGGAAGTGAACTTCTCGGACTTCATGCAAGGCGACGAAGCCGAGATTCGAGAGCGCGTTTCCCGCGGACACTTCAAGAAGCCTTGCCGACTCCCCGCGAGCGATTCCGCTCGAGGGCCTGCGCGAAATGCGGGTGGGCTATGACATGCTCGCGCGCATTGCCGGACATCGCCGGCTCGACTTCACTTCGAATCCGGAAGGGGACCTTCATCGCTTCCCATGCTCGGCCGATGATTCGCGGCAGAATCGTCGGACGGACGATGCTTTCCAAGCACTCGTTGACGAGGAGTCCGGCGTGGCCGGCGACCGCGCGGCCCCAATCCATCCGCCTTGCCCAGCGCCAAAACAGGCGTTCCGCTTCGCGTCCGCTCCCCAACCGTTCGCCTTCGGGCAGATCCGCGCGATCGGCAATGAGGCGGCAATTCGGTTCGACGACGCAACGCCGATCGGCAAAGTGCAGGGCCACGGCCAAATCCGCGCCCGCCAGCGGTCCGAAAAACTCCTTGCAAATTTCCCCCGCCGCTTTCAACGCCGATTTTCGGTAGAAGCCCGCGATCAGATCGGGTCCGAAATAATCCGGCAACGGCGAGGGCGGGGAACCGAACGCGCGGCGATAACCTAATCGCCATGCCGCGCCGCCGCGCCGATAACCCACGCCGGCCGAAAGCGTTCGTTCCGGATCCGTCCGATCGATTATCCAGGGCGCTACGGCGGCGACATCGAGCCGCTCGAAGTGCGGCAGAACCGGATCGGTCCAGCCGGGCGCGACCTCGATGCCACAGCCGAGCGTATGCACGATCGCACCGCGGCAGGCCGCAATGCCGAAATTCAGGCTTTCGACCAAATTGGCGCGCACCGGTGCTTGAAGGAAAGACACCTCGCCGGCCAACTCGTAGGGATCGTCGTAAGGCGCGGTCAACACCACGACGATCTCGCAATCCGCCGGTCGATTCGTAAGCACGGATACGAGAGTGTCCTCCAGCTTTTTAAGCTTGCCGAGAACCGGAATGACGATCGACAGCCGAGACACGGACATGATTCCTGGGGCCAACATCACAGGTGTCTTGGGGGAAAAAAATATATCAATTCATGCAATTCCCGCCTCGCATAATTTCGGATTGTAACGAAAAGGAAGTTTATTCAATCGCCCTGGATTCCGGGTAATTTATTTTGCCGGTAACTCATCTTGCGCATTTTACCAAGATTGTCGGCGATTGCAATAACATTTTCTTATCTCGTATAATGGTATATTTCTCAAGCGGAGATTACCCTGTCCATAATCCTAATGAGGGGTGCCGAAATCATGCGTAACCAAAAAGCATTCCAATTCGTTTCGCCGATTTTTCTCCTTGCCTATCTGGTTTCGTGGGGCTTGGCATTTCAAGCCCCAGCGGCGGAACCGGCCAAAACTTCGCGCGATTGGGCAAAGGCCGTCAAAAAGCCGGGATTGCCGAATTTGCACAAAGTCAACGACCGCCTGTATCGCGGAGCGCAGCCCGAAGAGACCGGGTACGAGGAACTGGCGAAGATGGGAATCAAAACCGTGATCTGCCTCCGCGAAACGGACCCCGATCGGGAAGCGATCAAGCGCGTCAAGCTCGAATGCATCCATATTCCCGTGAAGACCTGGAATCCGACCAAGGATCAGGTGGTTCAATTTCTGAAAGCCGCTACCGATAAGAGGAAGCAGCCGATTTACGTCCACTGCCGGCACGGCTCCGACCGCACCGGCACGATGTGCGCGATCTATCGCGTCGCCGTCGAGAGTTGGAGCAAGGAGGATGCCATCCGGGAGATGACCAAGGGCGATTTCGGCTTCCATTCCCTTTGGACCAACCTCATCCGCTTCATTCAGAAACTCGATATCGACGCCCTCAAGAAAAAAGCCGGTCTGGAGGAGAAAAACGGGCAAGGACAGAAGTAGGACAGGTTTCCAACCTGTCATTTGATCCGGGAGAATAACCTCCGCAGACAGGTTGGAAACCTGTCCTACGATCGGTCCGCGTTCTTTCGTTCCGGGTTGGAAACGCCCTTGCGGCACGTTTCGACATCGACGTTCCCGCCGCGATGGCCGTCGAGGCAATGCCGCAACGCCAAGAGCGGGTGCTTCCAGAGCATTCTCGGCCCCGCATAGCGCATCACCTCTTTGACTTTCTCGCGCAGGGACGGCTTGTAACAATGGATCGCGCATTTCGCGCACGGCGGCTTGTCCGCGCCGAAAGGACAGCGATCGAGCCGCGCGAAGGCGTAATCCAACAACGCTGCGCACGCCGCGCACAAGTACCCGCCGCCCGCCGCGGCGTGTTTTCCCCGGCAATAGATCGCGATCATCGCGCGGATCGTTTTCTTTTCGCGGGCGATGCGGCGGCTCTCGGCAACAGGCATTTCGCTCATGGCTCCGGCAAAGAAAGAAGCCGCCCGGCTTGGACGCCGGCGTCGGAACCGTCGCTGGCGGCCCCGAGCGCCGGATTTTCGATCTGCTCGCGGTCCAACGCGTAATCGTTCGGCGTTTGCCGATGCGCGGGCCGTTCGGAACCGGGCAGGCGTTTCCAATGCACGCGGTCGAGCATGGATTGATTTTCGCGCGACGGCCCCCAATGCGATAACCAGCCCGCGAAATCCATCGCGTCCGGAGACGTTTCGCCGGTCGAGGGCCGAAGCGTCCAGAATACTTCGATCGAATCGTAGAAATTCAAATCGCCGTTCCAGGTGATTAGCCGCCGCGGATTATCGAGCGCTCCGGCTGCTTCTTGTTGAATCAGCGGCATTCCCAGGGGACTGACGAAGATGTTGTCCGCGCAATTCAGGAGCGTCGGGAGTTGGAACGGCGCCGCGGGAGAACCGGCCCAGCGGAACAATCCGTCCCGGGCAATCGCGGTAACGTGCCGCAAATTGAGATGCAGCATTTCTCCCGCCTTGGGTTCCCGCGTGCCGCCGGTGGCGTATAGCAACGATTCGCCGGCGATCAGCAATCCGTTTTCCCAACTTAGATTCACGGGCTGCAAATCCCCGGCGCGGAGAAAGACGGCCTCGCCGCGGGCAAAAACGTCGAACAGTTCGAGCGTCGCCGCGGCCGCGACCTCGGACGGGGCGACCTCGTCCGCGAAATGGGTTTCCGACGCCGAAAGAACGCGGAAAAATGCCGTATCCGCATGTCCGGCCGCGCCGCCCTCGTCGTCCGCATTCACGATCGTCAGCGCGCTGCGCTCGATCCGCACGGTCTGGCCGCCGTGAATTTCGAACAGCGACCACGTTTCCGCGGGAACATCGCGGGGAACGATCAATTCGACGGCCAGATTGGTCAGGCTCAGGCGGCCCGAACGGAGGGTAAAGATGCCCCGCGGGCAGGTAATCGGATCCGGCTCCCGCGGGCGAAAAACCAACACCGGCGCGTATCCTTCGCCGGCGCGAATCGTGATGCGAAGATTTTGCAGGACGAGCGGTTGTTCCTCGCGGCGGCCGTTGTAGCGCAGCTCGATGATATCGCCGTTGCGGGCCGCGGCGCAGGCCGCGCCGAGCGTGGAAAATTCGTGTGCGCCGCCGGCGTCGCCGACGATCAATTTGCCGTTTCGCTTCGCCGCCGATGCCGCCGATGCGGCATCGAGCCGGAATTTTGCGGGGAGGCCGGCGGGATTCGCCGGGGAGACGATGCTCGACGGCGAAAACCGCCAAGGCGACGGCGAATTATCGACAAAATCCAACGGGAATGCGCCTTTTGGAGGAGCGATCATCAGCGGAGCGGCAAACGATTGCCCGGTTTCCAAATTCTTCCCCCGAAAATAAGGCTCCGCCGTGCCGGTAACGAGCGGCAGGCTCGAATCGCCGGCGGGATTCGCAGGGAACGCGGCGCCCCCGCGAAAATCCGCGGCGAACGGGATGTCGGCCCGTTTTTCCCTCCCCGCGGAAGGAGCCGGTAAATCGCTTTCCGCGTTTTCCAGAACGGGTTTCTTGGGCAATTTCGTTTGACCGGGACTTTTCTCCCGCGTTTGCGTCGCGGGCGGTTTCTTCGGGAGCGGCAACTCCGTCAAGTAGTCTTCCGTAACGAGGTTCGGCGGACTCCGCGAATCGGCCGGCGGCGTGGCGATCGTCCCATAGATTTCCAATCCCAGCACGATGGCCAAAAGCGCCGCGAGGGACGCCATCCACGGAATATGCCGCCGCATGAACCTCGGTTCCGCTTCGATGCCGGCCGGCCACGACCGATTGCCGGGCAGGGGCGGCTGCAATCCCAAGCGCTCGGAAACCGCCAATAAATCGCGGGCCAATTCGCCCGCGTCGCGATAGCGGTTCCGCGGGTCTTTGGCCAGCATTTTCGCGAGCACCGGGGCGATTTCCTCGGGCAAGTCCGCGCGGAATTCCCGCACGTCGGGCGGTTGCTCGGTTTGATGCTGCAGCAGCTTTTGCAGGACCGTGCCTTCGACGAACGGCGGGCGGCCCGTCAACATGAAAAATAGCGTGCAACCCAGGGAATAAATATCGCTGCGGGTGTCGGCGTTGCGCGGATCGCGCGCTTGTTCGGGGGAGATGTAGTCGAAGGTTCCCAAGGTTACGCCGCTGGCGGTCAAGTCGGCCGCCGTCGAATCGAGTTGCCGCAGCCGCGCCAAACCCATGTCGATCAGCTTCGCGCGGCCTTCCGGCGTAACGATCACGTTCGAGGGCTTGATGTCGCGATGCACCACGTCCCGCGCGTCGGCGTGCGACAAGGCCTCGGCGATTTGCAGGGTGTAGCTCAACGCCTCGTCCAAAGGCAGCGGGCCGCGCTGCTCGAGCAACACCCGCACGTTCACTCCCTCGACGAATTCGAAGGCGATGAAATGAATTCCCCGATCCTCGCCGACATAATGCACCCGCGCGATGTTTTCGTGGTCCAATCGCGCGGCCGATTGCGCCTCGTTCTGGAAACGCTGCACGGTTTCGGCGTCGGCCGCCTGCTCGAGCGAGAGCACTTTCAAGGCGACGATTCGGGCCAACCGCGTGTCGGACGCCCGAAATACGCGACCCATCCCCCCCCCGCCTACATAATCGAGCAACTCGAAATGCCCGAGGAAGTCGCCGGGCCTGATCCGGCCTTCCAATATCCGATGCGCCGAATCCGAAGCCGAGGGGGTTGGCAGCGGAGGACGGCTCGAAATCACCGTGGGCCGATCGCCTACGATGGGCATGGGTTTCGGCGTCGGCGAAAGCGGAATAGGCGTGCGCGCGGAGTCGGACGCCGGCTTCGACGCCGATCCGGTAATCCGCGTGCTGGAATTCGTCGCGCCCATGATTCTTCGTAGGACAGGTTTCCAACCGGTCAAAATCGTAGGACAGGTTTTCTACCTATCCTCGGAAATGAGGCCATTATTTTCTTGAATCAAACGACAGGTGGAAAACCTGTCCCACCATCGCAATGCGGCTACTCAACGGTCGCGGGAATTGTTCTTTTCGCTGCGAATTCGAGAGATCCGTCTGAAACATACGATTGCCCGACATGGATGAGAAGCTAAGCAGACCTACCCTATTCTAGCCGAAAACGGAGCAACCGTCAATCCGCCATTGTAAATAACTCTGATGCGTTATGCTTCTCCCCCTCGTGTTGGAACCTGTCTATCGTTAATTCGTAAGCGTTCACGCCCCGGTCGGGGACTGGGTCCATTTTTCGGCGAAATGACGAACTTTGCGGACAAACGGTAGGCCGAAAACATGGACCTGTCCCCTTCCCGCGGCGCGAGGGGGACAGTCCCATTTTCGCGGCGATTAAGCACTTTTACGGCACCATCATCTTTTACGCCGCGAAAATCGGGACAGTCCCCTGTGAACGGTTGCGCTCATGAAAAATCGCCGCCCCCCTCGCCGCCGGCAAAATCGGGCTGAACGCACGATGCGCTGGAGGGGGAAAAGTATCGTCGTCGAAAGAAAAGGGAAACGTGTACCAGTCCCAGCAGCACGGGAACTTCGACCAGCGGGCCGATGACGGCGGCGAAGGCCGCCCCCGAACCGATGCCGAACACCGCCACCGCCACGGCGATCGCCAACTCGAAGTTGTTGCTCGCCGCGGTAAAGGCCAGCGTGGCGGTCTTTTCGTAATCGGCGCCGACCTTGCGTCCCATGAAAAAACTTACGAGAAACATCGCCAGGAAATAAATCAGCAGCGGCACGGCGATCAGTACCGCGTCCAGCGGGATGCGCACGATTTGCTCGCCCTTGAGTCCGAACATCACCAAGATCGTGAACAGGAGCGACGCGAGCGTGATCGGACCGATTTTGGGGATGAACGTTTTTTCATACCATGCCCGCCCCTTGAGTTTCAACAACGCGATCCGCGTCAGCAATCCCGCGAAAAAAGGAATGCCCAGGTAGATGAAAACGCTCCAGGCAATCTGGCCCATGCTCACTTGCACCACTTTGCCTTCCAAGCCGAGCAGCGGCGGCAGCCAAGTGATGAAAATCCAGGCGTAGAAGCTGTAAAAGAAGACTTGGAAGAGGCTGTTGAACGCGACCAAGCCCGCGGCATATTCGGCATCGCCTTTCGCCAAATCGTTCCAGACGATGACCATCGCGATGCAGCGCGCCAGGCCGATCAGGATCAAGCCGGTCATGTATTGCATGAACTTGGGATCGGGGGAAAACATCGCCGGGAAGAGGAAGCCCATGCAGCCGACGGCGAGCAGAAACATCAGCGCCGGCCCGACGATCCAATTTTGCACGAGCGAAAGCGCCAGAACCTTCCAATCGCGGAAAACGTCGCCCAGTTCCTCGTACTTCACCTTGGCCAGCGGCGGATACATCATCAGGATCAGGCCGACGGCGATGGGAACGTTCGTCGTCCCGACCTGGAACCGATCGATGAATTCTTCCACGCCCGGCACGAAATGCCCCAATCCGACTCCCGCGGCCATCGCCAGGAATATCCAAAGCGTGAGATAGCGGTCGAGGAAGGAAAGTTTTTTGCCTGGATGTTCGTGCATGATTATCTTCGTTTGCCTCTTCGGATACAATTACACGATCTCGGGTTTGATGGTCGGAATGGTTTCATGGAATCGAGGGAAATCGTTCGATCAGGCGGGAGGACAGCATCCGCCCGATTTTCTGATTTTGAGCGCTTTCACCGCATCGGCTTGCAACTCCGGCACTTCGGTAAAGCATTTCGCCAGGCATTCCAGAAGTTTTCGATGAAACGAGCTGCTTGCGGGCGACAAGGAATAATGGCTCCAAGTGCCCGTCTTGCGAATCGTTACGAGATTCGCCTTTCGCAGGTAAGCCAGATGCCGAGACACTCTCGGTTGCAGGACATCGAGAATGGCGACGATATCGCCCACGCAGAGTTCTCCCTCGCGCAAGACGTGCAGAATGCGCAATCGCGTCCGGTCGGAAAACGCCCGGAACATGAGATCGACGCTCCCCTTCGATTCGTTTTTTTCCATAGAGAAAATGCTCGCTTCAAAAAGTAGTAGAGTGTATGCAATTAATTCTTAGGCGGCTTCCATCGACTGCAAATCGCAGTCCTCGGCGATAATCTTTCCCTGCCCAAGCCTAAGAGTCCTTTTGGCGCGTTCCGCCGCCTTGGGGTCGTGCGTTACCATCACGATGGTTCGACCTTCCTCGTTGAATTCCTCGAAGAAGCCGATAATCTGTCGGCTGGTTTCGGGGTCGAGGTTCCCCGTGGGTTCATCGGCGAGGATCACCGCCGGGTCGTTCGCAAGCATCCGCGCCAAGGCTACGCGCTGTTGCTGGCCGACGCTCAATTCACGAGGCTTATGTTCGATGCGGTCCGCCAAGCCCACTCGTTCCAAAAGCGCTATGGCTCCTTCCCGTTGAGTTCGCTCATCGGTTCCCGCCAGAAACATGGGGACTTGCACATTTTCCAAGGCGGTCAGATAGGGCACCAAATTGAAGGTTTGAAAGACGAAGCCGACGTGCTTCTTTCGCAGCCGGGCACGATGGTCCGAACTTAGATCGTAAATCGATTGGCTTTCGAGAAGGACTTTGCCCGACGAGGGAGAAAGCATCCCGCCGAGCATTAGCAGAAGCGTGCTTTTGCCGCTGCCGCTGGGACCGACCACGGAGACGAAATCGCCCTTGGGAATATGGATGCTTGCGTCATCGAGGGCCGTAACGGTTTGGCCGCGATGCCGATAGCTTTTGCTGACATTTTCCATTTTCAACATGGTTTATAGCTCCTGAAACGTGGCGCACGGATCGAGTTTGGCTGCCCGGCGGGCGGGAAAATAACTGGAAAGCAACGCCAATCCGATGGAAATACCCAATGCCCAGAGAAACAAAATCGGCATGGGCAAGACGGGCACTCCGGCCAATTTCGGGCCGAGCGTCGCGGCCAACACGGTTCCTAATAGATATCCGCCGATCCCGCCGGTCAAACCCAGCAATAGCGCCTTGAGCAAAAATATTCGCAGGATCAGCGACGAATGGGCGCCGAGAGCCATCAGCGTGCCGATTTCCCGCCGCCGCTCGAAGACGTTCGCATACATATAGTTGGCAATGCCCGCCCCGCCGACGAACACGATGATGACCAAAAAAATCATCGACAAGCGGGACATGAGTCGGTTCATTTTGATCTGCGCGTCGGCAATCTGCGTGATCGTAACGACCTTGGCGTCGGGCAGCAACTTGTTGATCTTGGAAACCAATCCGTTCGAGATCTCCTGGCAGCAGCCGATGACTTCGATGGCGTTGATGACGTCGCCTTTGCCGGAGAGTTCCTGCACTCGATCGAGATGGGCGAAAATCCGCGAATCGTCGATGGTGCCGGTTTGCGGCAACACGGCCGTGACGCGAAAGGCTTGGCCGAGCAGTTCCAGCGATTGTCCCTCCGAAATCCCCAGCGCCGAAGCCACGTCCGAGCCGACCAGCGCTTCGTCTTTTTCCAAATCTTCGACGACTCGTTGGCGAACCAGGGTTTTATTGTCTCCGGGAGCAAACGGCAGCGTGGGCATCGCCCCGCAGCCGATCGGCCGGGAGAAAATGCCCGCCCCCTGCCACGCAGCCTTGGCTTGAAACTCTTTTTTCGGCAAGATGCCGGTCAGGTGGAATTTCAGGCCTTTTAATTCCACGGGGACGGAAAGTTTCGGCGAAACGTTGTCCAGTCCCTCGAGATTGGACAGCGCCAATTGATCGATATACTCCCGGGGGATCGTGTCGCCCTGCATATCCGCCGCGTAGTAATCTTGGAGGGTTGCCGACTTGGGCAATATCAGTACGTTCGCCCCGAGCGAGTCCATTTCGCGGGAAACGGCCTTCTCGGAATAGAAGGTGATGTTTTTAATGGAAACAATTACCGTGATGCCCAGCAGTATCGCCAGGAAGCTCGTGGCAAGCTGGCTTTTCCGCTCGAAGATTTCGCGCCAAACCAGGGTTCGCAAACGCATGGATTATCCTCCTCGAAATTACTTTTTGGGTCCGCATCCGTTCGGACCGCATTTTCCGCCGGCACAAGGATCGGACTGTAGGGCCACAAGCTTCGCCTCGATAAAAGCTTTGGGAGCCGCGGAGTCGAAGGTCCCAACCAATGCGCCTGGGGCCAAAAGAACGGAAACGGGTTTCCGCGCCTTGGTGTCGATTTGAAGCTCTTTGAGAAATCCGGCTTCTCGCTTGTCCGTGGCGTTGAGCGTAACGATCTCGGTCGCCTTGGCGAATTTCTCATCGGCCTGGAAATCCTTCACGCCTTGCGGGATGGCCGCTTGGCCGTCCGCCGCAACCTCGTACGCCACGCAAACAAACACCAGTTTGCGGCTTTGTATGGCCTTCATGCAAAGCGCCTCGCAGGGGCTGACGAACGCGATCGCGAGTTGTTTCTCGTCGAAGTTGCCTGGATAGGCTTTCGTAACGGCTCCGCATGGGGCAATTGCCAAAATCAAGGGCATGGGGGCCTTGCCGACGTTGAAGCGATCGACGATCGCTTTTTCGTTGGGATCGGTGATTCGCAACGAGACGACTTCCGCCGAATCGTCAAACTTGGCCGCGCCCGTTCGCAGCGTATTCCAAGACTTGTCGGTTTGGGCGTTTTTCTCCCTCCAGAAATGAATAAACAAATACTTGCCCGCTGTCGTAGAGTTTTGCATTGCGGTCTGTCCCGGACTTGCTTGACCAGAAGAAGTCCGCGCCGCGCCGGTCGTTGCGGGTGCGACTCGTTCTTGTGCCGATGCCGACAGGGCATGCGCCGTGGCAAGCGATGCAATGATTGCGAAAGTAAGATGCCTCATGAAATAGTCCTCCATTATTGGGTAATTGAAGAAGTCATTCGTGAATTCGGCCGGGATGACGATTCCCCTTGCCGACGAAATGCGTTATTTTTCGGGGCCGCAACCGCCGGATCCGCAACCGCCGAAGCCGCATGCGGCGCCGGCCTTTTGCATGGCCGCAATCAGTTCAGCCATGGCAAAGCGTATTTGCTTCACAAACCGGAATCTCCTCATCGCAGATGCCCGCTAGAATCCATGGAACGCACAAGCCCCATTCGTGCCTTTATAGCATATATTCGGCTATCCGAATATAAAAAAGCAGGTTATTTTCGACACTTTAGCATGATTATCGGGCAATCGCGAAAGCCCGAAAGGGCGAAAACGCGAAAAACAACCATTGGGACCATTTTTATTCAGGGCGGATATCGCGTTACCTCAAATACTTTTTCGCGATTTCGTTCTTTCGCGTTTTCGCGATCCTTTGCTCGTTTTGAAATATGGACAATCCGATAACCATGCTAAAGTCTCTTATTTTCGGATATTTTTTTGGATTTTATCCGAGTAAATCGGGCAATCGCTCGATAAACTCCCGAATTTCGTCGCGCACGCGGCGGTAGGGGGCGAGGCGTTCTTCTTCGGTTTTGGCATCGGCGGCAAGGCGCGGCGGATCGTCGAATCCCGCGTGCAACACCTTCGTTTTGCCGGGAAATACGGGGCAATTTTCGCCGGCGTGGCCGCAAACGGTAATGACATAGTCGAATTCGATGCCGGACAGTTCCTCGACCCGTTTCGAACGCTGCTCGGAAATATCCACGCCAACCTCGCGCATCGCGCGAACGGCATCGGCATTCAAACCGTGCGCCTCGATTCCGGCGGAATAGGCTTCCAGGCAATCGCTCTTGAGGAGCCGCGTCCAGCCTTCGGCCATTTGGCTGCGACAGGAATTGCCGGTGCAAAGGAACAGAATTTTGAGCTTAGCCGGGTGCATGATATCGTCTCGATTTGCGTATATATTTGCATAAGCGAATAGGTTGCTCAAAAAAAATCAAGCCGGACAGATCGTTCTCAGGCGCGCGCGCACTCGGGCGCGGTCCTTGGCGAATCTCCCTTCTTTCCGGAAACATTGGGCAAGACAAGCCAGCAGCATCTCGTGGAATTTGCCGCGGGACGGCGTTAAGCGGTAATGCATCCAGATGCCTTCCTTGCGGACCACGACCAATCCCGCCTTGCGGAGGTATGCCAAATGCCGGGATACCGTGGGCTGGGGACTGTCCAGGATCGCGACCAGATGACATACGCAAAGTTCCCCCTCCTGGAGCAGATTGAGAATCCGCAGCCGGGTCCGGTCCGAGAGGGCCCGAAATATCGTCTCAGTTTCCGGTTGGTTCGTTCGCGTAATCATATTCGCTTAGGCAAATATATTCCATTCTCGGCCGCAAGTCAATAGTGAAGCAAAGTGCGGACTTGCACGCGAGGCAAGTAAAGAAGGACTAATCGCCCGTTTCCCTATCCCCTATTCTTTCAGCGCCTGCACGATGCCGGTAAGCATCGCCTTGGCGTCGCCGAAGAGCATGAGCGTGTTGTCGCCGTAAAACAGTTCGTTTTCGATGCCTGCGAAACCGGGATTCATGCTCCGCTTGATGACGAACACGGTCTTCGCCTTGTCGGCGTCGATAATCGGCATCCCGAAGATCGGGCTGGACTTGTCGTGCCGCGCCGCCGGATTGATTACGTCGTTCGCGCCGATGATCAGCGCCACGTCGGTCTCCGGCATGTCGGGATTGATTTCTTCCATTTCGATCAGTTTGTCGTAGGGGATTTCGGCTTCGGCCAAAAGCACGTTCATGTGCCCCGGCATGCGGCCCGCCACCGGATGAATGGCGAACTTCACGTCCACTCCTTCCCGCCCAAGTTCGTCGAACAACTCGCGCACCCGGTGCTGCGCCTGGGCGACCGCCATGCCGTAGCCGGGAATGATGACCACCGACCGCGCGGCCGACATGATCTGCGCCGCGTCCTCGGCCGTCGCGCTCTTGACCGTCCGCTGTTCGACCGCGCCGGACGATGCTTGAACCTGCCCGAAGGCCCCGAACAGCACGTTGGTAAACGAACGGTTCATCGCCTTGCACATGATGATCGAGAGAATCAAACCGGATGAACCGTCGAGCGCGCCCGCGGCGATCAGCAGTTTGTTGTCGAGCACGAAACCCATCGCCACGGCGGAAAGCCCGGCGTAGGAGTTCAACAACGCGATGACGGTCGGCATATCGGCCCCGCCGATGGGGATGATAAGCAGTACGCCGAACGCCAGGGCGAGGAGGATGATGATCGGGAAAAGGAACCACCAGGTGGGAAAAATCACGAGCAGTACGCCTGCCAAAAGCGCGACGCCCAAGAGCGAGAGGTTCATCGCGTTTTGGCCTTTATAAGTAATCGGCCGCGTGGGTATCCACTCCATCAATTTGCCAGCCGCCATCAAACTGCCGGTGAACGTGAGGAAACCCAAAATCACCTCAGCCACCAGCGCGCCGATCTCGAATCCCGAAAGCGAATGATGCGCGGTCGCCTGCGACAAATAGTATTCCGAAGCTCCCACCAGACCGGCGGCCAGACCGCCGAAGGCATGCGAGAGTGCGGTTCGTTGCGGAACGGCGGTGAGCGGAACCATGGCCAACGGCACGCCGAGCACGCAACCGATGACGACGGGGATGGCGATCCAAGTATAGTTCATCCCCGGTTCGAAAAGCGTGCCGCCGATTGCCGCCAGCATGGCGACGATGCCGGCGAACACGCCCCGCCGCGCCGTGCTGGGATGGCCCATCCACAACAGCGAGAGGATGAACAGAATCGCGGAGATCAAATAAATCGGCTGGATAATAAGATCGATATTCATGACTTGGTATTCTCCCGCTTCTTGAACATCTTCAACATCCGGTCGGTCAAAATGAATCCGCTGACGATGTTCGTCATCGACGCCGCTACGGCCACCGCGCCCAGAACCGTGCTCAAGGTCGTTTCTTGCTTTCCGGCGAGTACGATCGACCCGACCACCGCGATCGCCGAAATCGCGTTGGTGAGCGACATCAACGGCGTGTGCAGCAGCCGCGAAACATTGCGGATCACCAGCAGGCCGGTAAACGTGGCCAAGGTAAACACGAATAAAAGCGTCATATAATGGGAGACGCTATTCGGCGATCCTGCCGGCGGAGTTGCCGCGATGAGTGGGAGAAAATCAAATAACATGTTTCAAGGTTTCCTTTATTCGAAGTTCGATTCCAAAAAGCGAGCCGAAATGTCCCCGTTCCCGGCTAGCGAACACGATCTCTTACGAAGCCGCCGCGCCGAGCAACTGCTGAATTCGCGGATTGACGACCTGGCCGTCGCGCGTCACCAGCGTGTCGCGGATGATCTCGTCGTCGAGGTTGTACGTTACCTTGCCGTCCTTCGCCAAATTCGCCAGGAAATTGCACAGATTCTTCGAGTACATCTGGCTGGCGTGAGTCGGCAGATCGGAAGGCAGATTCAAGGGACCGAGGATCGTAACGCCCCCCTCGACCACGGTTTCGCCCCCCTTGGTCAGCTCGCAATTCCCGCCGCGTTCGGCCGCCAGATCGACGATCACCGAACCCGCCGCCATGCCGCGCACGGCCTCGGCGGTGATGAGCACCGGCGATTTCTTGCCGGGAATGGCCGCCGTGGTGATGATCGCGTCGCTCTCGGCGGCGACCTTGGTCAATAGCGCCCGCTGCTTGCGGTAGAATTCCTCGTCCATCTGCTGGGCGTAGCCGCCTTTGTCCTCGGCCTTGCCGGTTTCCAGTTCCAGCTCGATGAACTTGCCGCCCAAGCTTTGGATTTGCTCCTTCACCGCCGGACGCACGTCGTAGGCCGAGACCACCGCGCCCAACCGCTTGGCGGTGGCGATGGCCTGCAAACCGGCCACGCCCGCGCCGATGACGAACACCTTGGCGGCGGTGATCGTGCCGGCGGCGGTCATCAGCATGGGGAACATTTTGGTCATCTGGCCGGCCGCCAGCAGAACCGCTCGATAGCCCGCGATCGTTGCCATCGACGAAAGCACGTCCATGCTCTGAGCCCGGGTGATGCGGGGCAAAAGCTCCAGCGAGAAGAGCGAAACGCCCTTGGCGGCCAACTCTTGCGCCGGCTGAGGTGCGTTGAGCGGATCGGCCATGGCGATCACCACCTGTCCGGCGCGATAGCGGGCCAGGTCGGCCTTGCCGGTTTCGGGATTCGAGCCTGCCGCGCGGACCTGCAACAGCACCTCGGCGGCAAAAACGGCATCCCGGCTGGGAGCGATTTTCGCCCCCTTGGCCTCGTATTGGGCGTCGGGATAACCGGCTTCCAAACCGGCCCCCTTCTCGATCAAAACCTCCATGCCGGTCTTGACCAAAGCCGGCACAGAAGCGGGAATTAAGGCGACACGCCGTTCGCCGGGAAATGTCTCGCGGGGAATTGCAACGATCATGGCTGAAAAAACGATTTCCTAGGTAGGGTGGACTTCGCCCACCGCGGGATATATGCAATCCGGCAAAATCAGTTAATTGATGCTGATGATGATGTATCAGAGGCAAAACGAGTTATTATGAACAAAAGAGTTATTCACGAAAACCCCCCCAAGTTGTGGAGAATGTGGTTTTTTTAGAAAAAACCGCGCATTCCTTCCCCACGTATCCCTTGCCATCCTGCCGATAAACAGGTAAATTGTGAGTTTTCCCAATTGAGGCGGTACTATGACAGTAATGATGAAAAAGACGTTTGTGGCCAAAAAAGGCGAACATCAAGCCCACTGGTGGGTGGTGGATGCGACCGACAAAGTCGTCGGCCGTTTGGCGAGCGATATCGCCATGATATTGATGGGCAAGCATCGCCCCACCTACACGCCGCACGTCGATACCGGCGATTTCGTGATCGTCACCAATGTCGGCAAAGTAACTTACACCGGCAAGAAGTGGGACCAGAAACAATACGCCTGGGTTACCGGTTACCCCGGCCAGAAGACCGAGAAGGCGGGCATCCGCTTGCAGCGCCGGCCGGAGATGATCCTCCGCGAAGCGGTTCGCCGCATGTTGCCCAAGAACAAGTTGGCGTTCAAGATGCTTATGAAGTTGAAGCTCTATCCGGGCACGGAGCATCCGCATCAGGCACAACTGCCGCAACAAATCGAACTCGGTAAAAAGTAGGACCGGTTTGCCAACCTGTCGTTCGAATCGCTTCGTTTTTTCACTATTTTTTCTATCAGATTCGCAAAGCATTAGGAATCACATGACCGTACCAAGCAAAGATATTTTGGGCACCGGCCGGCGCAAGGAAGCCATCGCCCGCGTCCGCGTGCGTCCCGGCGAGGGAAAAATCCAGGTCAACGGACGCCCCTACGACGAGTATTTCCCCATCGATCAGCAGCGCACCGCCCTCTTGGCCCCGCTCGAACAGACCGGCAAGCGGAACGAGTTCGACATCGTGATCCGCGTCGAAGGCGGCGGAACGCGCGGCCAGGCCGACGCCTGCAAACTCGGCATCGCCCGGGCGCTGAAGAAAATCGACGATACCCTTACGCCCGGCCTCCGCGACACCGGCATGTTGACGCGCGACAGCCGCATGAAGGAACGCAAGAAATACGGTCTCCGCGGCGCGCGGCGCGGCACGCAGTTCTCGAAGCGTTAACGCGTCGAGAAGTTCCGCGAACGTCAATTCCCATCACCCCCAACGCCCCGAGACGATCGTCCGGGGCGTTTTTATTAAGTTAACGGCGATTACACCTGAAAATGAAAAGTTACCGTGGCCCCCCGTGTATTCACGGGGGGCTAAATTGGTGACGCATTCGATCGAGGAGTTTTTCATGCCGCGGCGCAACTTGGCGATCATCGCCGTCACGCTGATTGTCGCACTGTTGTGTCTCTCGAAAGTGCAGACGAATCCCTACGTGCGAATCCTCGCCGAATCGATGCGCATCGTCGAGCGAAACGCGCTCGAGGAAGTCAAGGACAAGCAGTTGTTTGAAGGAGCGATGAACGGCCTGATGGGTTCCCTGGACGACGAATACTCCTATTACATGCCGCCCGCCCTGCAAAAAGAGATGAATGAGGAACTCGACGGTAAATTCGGCGGCATCGGCGCGCAAATCACCCTCGATCCCCAAACCCGCGAACTCGTATTGATGCCGCTCTTCGATTCGCCGGCCTCCAAGGCGGGTATGCTCCCCGGCGACAAGTTGTTGCGGATCGACGACCGCAGCACGCAAGGGATGTCGCTGCGCGACGCCTCGGAACTGCTCCGCGGCAAACCCGGCGAAAGAGTCAAGGTTCGAGTTCTCCATCCCGGCCGGGAAAAACCCTCCGATCTGGAGATCGCCCGCGCGGAAATCCACGTCGATACCGTGCTCGGCGATACCCGCGACGACAAGGGAACCTGGAGTTATTTCCTGCCGGAGACGGACAAGATCGCGTACGTCCGCATCACCGGTTTTTCGGTCGAAACGGCCGCCGAGTTGCAGCGGGCGTTGGAAATGCTCGACGAGCAAAAAATGAAAGGTCTCATCGTCGATCTCCGCGACAATCCCGGCGGGCTGCTTCCCTCCGCCCGCGATATTTGCAATCTATTTCTGAAAAATGGCGATGTCATCGTTTCCACCCGCGGCCGGGACGGAAAAATCGACGACGAATATCGCGCGTCGGGCAATGGCCGATACGCCGATGTCCCCCTGGTGCTGCTGGTCAACGGCGACAGCGCGAGCGCGAGCGAAATCTTCGCCGCTTGCATGCAGGATCACCGTCGCGCGAAGATCGTCGGCCAGCGCACGCACGGCAAGGGCACGGTGCAGCATCTCATCGACCTGGAAAGAGGCTGCGGCGCGATTCGCTTGACCACTTCCAGCTATTGGCGGCCCAGCGGCGAGAACATCCAACGCAAGCGCGGCGCGAAGGATAGCGACCAGTGGGGCGTTCGGCCCGATCCCGGATGCGAGGTCGCGGTGGGGGACCAGGACCGCATGAAACTCATGCTCTGGCGGATTCGACGCGAAACGCCGCGATCCGAGGCCCTGGCGGAAAACGCCGAGGATTATCGAACCGTCGATCGCCAGTTGGATAAAGCCGTCGAATGCCTGCAAAAAGAAATCGAGTGATCGTTTGGCCCGGAGCCAACGGCGACGGCGCATGGAGAAAATCGGAAAAACATGACTCCGGAGTTCGCCCACGTGCGCCGTCGCCGTTGGCTCCGGGCTAAACGATTAGGGGTCTTCCTTGATTTCCGACAGGGCCAGCAATTCCGGCGCTTGGATGGCGCGTGGATCGGCTTCGAGCGGATTTAACGCGGCGATGTCTTCGGCCGTGCCGGCCGCGCCCAGTTCCTTGAACTTCCGCGCCCCCGGCAGCACGCGCGTTTCCAGGCTGGAAACCGCCTTATTGTACTCCTTCACCGCTTTATCGAGCGCCTTGCCCACGGCCGCGAAGTGGTCGGCGAGCCTTCCCAGCCGATCGTAAAGCTCCCGGCCCAATTCGCTGATCTGCCGGGCGTTTTCCGCAAGCTGCTCTTGCCGCCAACCGTAGGCCACGGCCCGAAGCAGTGCGATGAGCGACGTGGGGCTGGTGATCAACACGCGGTCGCGCACCCCCGCCTCGATCAGTTCGGGGTCCTGCTGCAGCGCGGCGGTGTAGAACACTTCGCCGGGCAGAAACAGCACCACGAAGTCGGGCGTATTGTCGAACTGCGAGAAATACGACTTTCGGCCCAAGCTCGCCACGTGATTTCGCACTTGCCGCGCGTGTTCCTTGAATTTCGCGTTCCGGGCGTCTTCGTCGGGGGCTTCGATCGCTTGCAGATAGGCTTCCAGCGGCGTTTTCGCATCCACCACGATGCAGCGATTGCCCGGCAGCTTCACGATCAAGTCGGGCCGCTGCATCCCTTCTTCGGTGTTCATTGATTGCTGCTCGGCGAAATCGCAGTGCTCCATCATGCCCGCCATTTCGACGACGCGGCGAAGTTGGAACTCGCCCCAGCGTCCGCGCACTTGCGGTTGGCGCAGCGCCTGCACCAGGTTCGTGGTTTCGCTTCGCAGCGATTCCTGTGTTTCGCGCAGCGATTTGACCTGCTCGGTCAGTCCGCTGTAGGCTTCGACCCGCGATTTTTCGATCTCCTGCAGCTTGGAATCGACTTTAACCAGCGATTCCTTGACCGGCTTGACCATCTCGTCGATGGCCATTTGCCGCTTTTCCAGGTCGCCCTTGGCCGCTTCCTGAAACTTTTCGAGTTGCGTTTTGGCCAATTCGAGGAACGAGGTGTTGCTGCTCTTCAAGGCGTCGGCGGCCAGCGCCTTGAAGACGTTGGCGAGTTGCTCCTTGGCGTTTTCCAACAGCGCGAGTTTTTCGGCCGCTTGCCGGCGTTCCTGCTGCAAGGCGGTTTCCAACTGCCCGCCGCGGGTCGAGAGCGCGGTGATTTGCTGTTGAATGTCCCGATTCGCCGCCTCGCGTTTCTCGATTTCCGCCTTGAACTCGGTGATTTGATTCTCCCGGCCCGCCAGCCGTTCGTTGATCGCCGCCAGTTCCGGCTGGCAATCCCTCCGTCCGCGCTCGAATTCCGCGGCGATTCTCCCGCGGGCGATCCACCAAACAGCGGCTGCTCCCAAGGCGAGACCGAGGATAAAGGTCAGGAGATGCATCAATTCGTCCACGATTACGCTCCGTAAGTCATCAATGTTTTTCGTTTAGCCCGGAGCCAACGGCGACGGCGCGTGAAACGCCGTCCATTGATTCCGCCGTCGCCGTTGGCTCCGGGCTAAACAATTGGGCCGAAGATTATCGTGGCAGATTGCGGCGGAAGCGTCAAGCCCCGAACCGATGCTCTGCGCTGCGCAGCGCCGCCGAAAAAAAGAAAAAACGGGCGGGACCTCGCTCCGCGCGTCCCACCCTGCATTCCGCAACGCTAACCGAATCTCAACTCCGTTCGTACTCGTACTGGCAATCCATGCCGAGGCGGTTTTTCAGTTCCTCGAACTGCCGGGCGTACGTGTCGCTCGACGAGTGGACGTGCTCGGCTTCGGTGATGAATTTCATCGGGTCGTTGCAATGGACGCCGTTCCGCTCCAGAATTTCCTCGTACTCGCTCAAATCGTCGCCGTAAATGATGAGCATCTTATGCTCGTCGAATTGAATTTCCTGCGGGATGCCGGGATTCAGCACCGCCAGGCCCGTGCAACCGTCGTTGGTCAGCATGTCCTCGAATTCGTAGAGCGTGCTCTTCAATACCGGCAGGTCGATGTGCTCGCGGTAGAGGTCGGTGTGGCCGTTCTTGCCGTCGCGGTTGTGGCTCGTCTCGAGCACGGCATCGACGGTGAATCCCAGCGGGTCCAGCAGTTCCAGAAATACCTCGAAGATCCGTTCGGCCGAAACCGCGGCCATCAGCACCGGAACGCTCGAGCGGTTCTGCTCGTCGCGGTACGAATCGTGCCGATACCCTTGCGCGGGCACGACCTGCAAATCGTAAGACGGCCGCACGGCGTCGGTCAACTGGAATTGGCCGTACCGCGACACCCCCAGATGCGACTCCAACTCCTCTTCGGAGAGGCGTTCGAAGCTGCTGGCGCCCAAGGGCGCCGCGCCTTCGCGGAATACGTTGCGGAAAAAACGTTTCAGGAAACCCATGAATGCTCTCTTCTCATAAGTTCGAGGTTGCTCGATCGAGGGGATCGGACGAGCCGCAACTGGGAGCTTTCTAATGAACCGTAGGTCATGCTTTGCGGCGCGGGGGGTGTTTTTTTATGGGGCGGCGGTCGGGGGCGCGCCGCTCGCGGCACAATTGGAACAATCGGCGCACTCGGCGAAGCCGAATCGTTTCGTTTCGGCGGAATTCGCGGCCCAAATCCCGCGGATTTCCTCGAAAAACGACCTCCGCGCCGCGGGAATATGGAAGTGTAGCATCGGAAATATGCGCTGCCGAAGAAGCGGCGAAAATCTCGCCCGACTTTCGCAAAATCGACTCGCGGATCCGGCTCCGCCGATACGTAGCGGGATTGCTTCTCGCAAAATCCGCACGACATGACTTCTTTCCCGGTTGTAGCGAACGGGGGTTGTAGCCAAAAGGAAACGTTTGCGATAAACTTGCGCTGGATTTGTTCTTGAACCGGTTCAATTGCGCCATCCTGCCGAAGGTTTATTTGGACCTGCCCGAACGGATCCAATCCCGACTCCTTTCAAACCTTAACTTGCGAGGAATGCCATGAATCCCACTTCGACGCGTCGGACTTTTTTGCGGAATTCGTGCATCGGTTCGCTGGCCGCGGCGGCGGCGATTCAAGGGGGCGACGCGGCCCGCGCGCAGGCCGTCGGCGACAAAATCCTCGGCGCATCGGGCATCGAGACCGCCGAGCGGCCGAAAAAAATTTGGCGGCCCGTCTCCGATCGGAAAATTCGCGTGGGCATCGCCGGCTACGGCGTCTGCAAATTCGGGGCGGCGTTCGGCTTCCAGGATCATCCGAACATTACCGTGGCGGCCGTTACCGACCTGATCCCCGAGCGCTGCGCGGAATTGGCCAAGGTCTGCCGCTGCAAAAAGACTTATCCCTCCTTGGAGAAAATGATCGAGGACGATTCCCTGGAGGCCGTGTTCATCGCCACCGACGCTCCCAGCCATGCGCAGCAATGCATCGCCGCGCTCAAGCGCGGCTTGCACGTGGCCTGCGCCGTGCCGGCGGTGTTCGGTTCGCTGGAGGATGCGCAGCGGCTATTCGAGACCGTGAAGGCGAGCGGACGGAAATACATGATGTTCGAAACTTCCGCCTTTCGCCCCGATTGCCACGCCATGCGGCAGATCTTTCGAGCGGGCGGTTTCGGCAAACTCGTCTATTGCGAGGGCGAATATTACCATTACTGCGCGCAGCCGATCGATTCGTTCCGCGGTTGGCGCGTGGGAGTGCCGCCCCAATGGTATCCCACGCATTCCAACGCCTACTACGGCTGCGTGAGCGGCGGCCGCTTGACCGAAGTCTCGTGCCTGGGAAATCTCAGCATCGTCGAACATCTGCAACCGGCGAACAATCGCTATCGAAACGCCTTCGGCACCGAGATCGCCAACTTTCGCACCGGCGAGGGCGGAATGGCGCGGATGGCCGTAAGCTGGGATACTCCCGGTTACGAAGGCGAAGTCGGCCGCGTGCGCGGGCAGCGGGGTTCGATGACCGGCATGAGCTACCAAGGCGAAGAAAAGAACCTGCCCGACCTCGAATGCCCGGCGCTGCCTCCGAGCGTCAAGCCGGGCGGGCACGGCGGCTCGCACGGGCAGTTGACGAACGAGTTCGTCGCGGCGATCCTCGAAGACCGTGCGCCCCTGGTTGACATTTCCCTGGCGTTGAACTTGACCGTCGCCGGGATCATCGCGCACGAGTCGGCGAAGAAGAACGGCGAGATGCTGAAAATCCCGCAGTTCGCCTAATGCAGGTTTTGGTTTCGCAAGTAAATTACGCGGTGCCATGCCCACGCTTGCCGTGGGCATGTTGCGGCTTCAATTCGGGAGAATTAGATAATGCCGGATGTCGGTTGTGCGGGAATTCTCGTGGCGGATACGATTTGCGGACCGATCAAGCGGCTGCCGCGATCGGGAGAATTGCTCTCGGTCGGTCCGATGCCTTCCAAAATCGGCGGCTGTGCGGCCAACGTGGCCCTCGATCTCGCCAAGCAAGGCGTCGCCGTGGAGATCTGCGGCTGCATCGGCGATGACGAAGCGGGCGCGGGCTTGTTGCAAAGCATCGCCGCGACCGGCGTCGGCTGCGAACAAATCCGCCGCGTCGCATCGCAGCCCACCAGCAAGACGGTGATCGTATTAGTGGAAGGCGAGGATCGGCGGTTCCTCCACAATTTCGGCGCGAATGCCGTCTTCGATGTCGGACAAATCCGCCGCGAGTGGATCGACCGCCTGAAAGTGTTCTACCTGGGCGGTCTTTTCGCCATGCCCGCCGTCCGCATGAGCGAATTGGCCGAACTGTTGAAATACTGCCGGCTTCGCGGCGTAACGAGCGTGGTCGATGTGGTCGTCCCCGCGGAACATTCGGGCATGGGGGAATTATCGTCCGTGCTCCCCTACATCGACTATTTTTTGCCCAACGACGACGAAGCGCGTCGGCTGACCGGAGTGGATACTCCCGAAAAGCAAATCGAAATCTTCCTGCGGCACGGCGCGAAAGCCGTGGTGGTTACCTGCGGTCCCAACGGCGCGATCGCCGCGATCGACAGTTGCCGCTGGAAGGCCGAGTCGTACCGGGTCGAGGGGATCGATCCCTCGGGAGCGGGCGACGCCTTCGCCGCGGGCATCGTTACCGGAATCCTCCGCCGCTGGGACATGTCGGAAACGCTCCGCTACGCCGCCGCCCTGGGCGCATCCGCCACGACCGCGCTGGGCACCACCGACGGCGTTTTCACAGCGGCAGAGACTGCGTCTTTCCTTGAGCAACATCCCTTGCGCGTCGAACGAATATCCTGAATCGATTACGCTTCCCCCCCCAGCGCTCCGACCGCCCTCGCTTGACAAGTTGGGAGCCACGGGCATCTTGCCCGTGCTTTGCTAGCGCGGCTCGAACTGGTCGCGGTTGCTCGCTTCGATGATGAGTTCGAGCGTTCGGCGGTCGCGATACACGAGCAGCGGCACGGATTTGCCCAGCGGAGTAACGCTCACAAGGTTGATGAGGTGTAGATGATCCTCGATGGGAACGTGGTTGAATTCCAGAATCACGTCGCCCGGCTGAAGTTTCGCCTTGGCGGCCGGAGACTTCGGCGTGATGGCGTTGACGAGCGCGCCCATCGGCCGGGGGAGACCTATCCCCGCCGCCGTGTTGGGGCCGAAATTCGAAGTCAGTTTCACGCCGATATACGCGCGGGTTACCTTGCCGGTCTCGATAAGCTGCCCGGCAACGAACATGAACAGGTTCGAGGGAATCGCGAAACCGATGCCATCGTTGGTCTCCGAATTGCTTGCAATGCAGGTGTTGATCCCCACGACTTCGCCCTGCAAATTCACCAGCGGTCCGCCGCTGTTGCCGGGGTTGATGGCGGCGTCGGTTTGCAGAAAATCCTGAATCATATCGATGCCGCTGTCATTATTGCCCAATTTCAAATTTCGCCGCCCTTTGCCGCTGATGATGCCGTAGGTTACCGAATGCGTCAGTCCGAAAGGGCTGCCCACGGCAAGGACGAAGTCGCCGATATCGAGTTTGTCGCTGTCGCCCAAGGTAGCGGGCGTTAAGTTGGGGGCGGAAATGGCGAGCACGCCGACATCGAATTCCGCATCTCCCCATAATTTAGTGGGATAAATGCGACGGCCATCGGCCAAATTGATTTTAATCGATTCGGGGGCCGCATTTCTGATTACGTGCCGGTTGGTGAGCACGTAATACCGATCCTTCAGTTGGATAATTACCCCCGATCCAAGCTCATCTATACGTTGCGTGCGACCGTTTTCAGTGCGGTTTTCGCGTTGGGCTTCGATAAAGACGACCGTCGGACCGATTAATTTGGAGACCGTTTTCAGCACGGCCGTTTGGGCTTCGACCACCGTGGCGTGGCGGCGAAGTTCGGCTTGAAGTTCCGCGCGTTGACTTGGAGAAAGCGTCTCCCCCTGCTCCAGACTGGCGGGCAATGCCGTCTGGGCCATGAGAGTCCCGGCGGGGTGAAAAAAGAAAGAGCCTGCAATGAAGCAGGCTAGGGGAATATGTTTATGAAATTTCCACATGGGATCGAACTACATCGAGTTTTCGGCGATTCTTGACTTTAACCCTCTTGACCAAGTTTATCCGGTTGAAGGCGGGAAATCAAGAAACATCGATTTCAATGTCGTTAATCGATAAATCGGCGTCGGCGCCGGGCACGTCGAGCAGGCGGCTCCAATCGACATCGGCGGCGGAAGTGGCGCCCTGCCGTTCCGCTTCCCGTTGGCACTTAATGCAGTAAGTGGCATAGGGGAGAGCGTTGAGCCGGGCCATCGGGATGCCCGTCCCGCAGCCTTCGCATATCCCGAACTGCCCTTCACGCATCCGCTCGAGGGCGTACTCGATGCGGGCCAGTTCGCGGCTTTCCACTTCGGCCAACTGGGAACTGATTTCATCCTGCACGGAATCCAGCGCGGCATCGACCATATCGCCCGACGTCTGCGCGTTCAGTTCCCTTAACAAGCTCAAATCGCCTGCCAGCGCCTTGCGCAGCGCGTCGCGGCGCATTAAGAGAATCTGGCGGATGTTCAGGATCGCTTCTTTGCGGCTCATACTACTTCACCTCGGTGTCCGATCCTGGCTGGGCTGAAGGAAGTGCCCCCCTTCAGGTAAGCCTGCGTCGAACCCCCATCTTGAATGATTAAGGGTTGTTTCGGGACTAATTGAACTCAAAAAATGCGTAACGTATCGGCTGATCTTCAGTTCGACAAATCGTTATCTGTTAGACGCACCTCGGGAAAGATTTGTTACCGAATTAACCGTTTTTTTGTAAAACCTTACCGATGTGTAGCATCCAAAATATACTACGCAAATCGCCGTCGGGGGGATTAAAAAAAAATATATTATTGCTTGCGCTCGGAACTGATCCTTAACGATTGTCGTAAGTGCTTATTTTATAATTAGTTACGGCTCGACATCCAAATCCCTTTCAACGTTTTTTTTCGAGCCGACTACCGCCCAGAATATGGGACACTCGGAAACTAAACATTTTCGGTATCAAAGGTAGTTGTATAGTCGTCTTCCAAACGTCGAAACGCCGTTTTTTACCCCCTCGTTAGTATTGTATTCTATTCATACTTCCTGGTCGGGGAATAAGTCAACCATTTTTCTCGCCGTACGGTTCCGCTTACCGTTACGGGCATTTTCACTTTGCTAACGGATAATCGTCAAAACCGGCAAAGATATACAGCAGTTTTTCGTCAAAGTTTGCTTATTCTTGTTTGTCCGCTTCCGTCCCGTTGCCCTCCGGCAAGTCGTAAGCTAAATCCACTAGGGGAGTTATGCACTTGTAATAGATCGAAAAAACGGGCAAACGGCCAAGGTGGATTATGGATTCCGAAAATAGCGCGACCGATCGATCGGAGAATTCCGCGGGCGAATTGGTTCTCCGATTGCGCGGAACGAGCCAGGATGGGCAATTTTTCCGACTCCGACCGTCAAAATGCACCATCGGATCGGGAGAGAAATGCACCTTGCGGTTGAGCAATCGGCACGCCGCGCCGCTGCATTGCCTCATTCTCCGCGGCCAAGGCGGCACGATCGCGAGACGCTGGGCTCCCGAAACCCGTTTGAACGGGCAACCGTTTTCCGACGCCGAACTGACTCCCGGCGATACGTTGGGCATCGGACCGCTGGAATTCGAGGTGGTCGCACTGAATGAGGGGGGGGATCCTGCCGCGATGCAATCGTCCGCTGAGCATGCGGATACATCTATTCCCATCCCCGGCGATTCGCGCGGAATGGAAACGCGCGAACCGAGCGATTTGATCGAGTCGCTGAAGGCCGAAAAAGCGGCGTTCGATTTGCGCAACCATCAACTCAACCAAGAAGTCGCCGCGCTGGCAAATGAAAAGCAATTCTTGGAACGAGAGAAGTCCGCCTACATCGACGAGCGAAACGCCTTTTTGGCAATCCAAAACGAGTTCCTCGCCAAGCAAGACGCCTTGCGGATCGCCCAAGAGACTTTTCTGGAAGCACAAAATGCATTGCAGGCCGTTCGCCAAGGAATTGCCCAGGAGCAGCAATCGTTAAACGCCGATCGGGAAGCCTGTTCGGAAGAGCGAAAAGTTCTCGAAGCGCATCGCGCAGCTTTATTGGAAGAGCAAAGAGCTTTGCGGGCCGATCTCCAACGCGAGCGGGAGCGCTTCCTAAAAGAAATGGACGATTTCCGAAATGAGCGGGAAACGCGCCGGTCGGAACTCCAACGCGGGGCGGCGGAACTCGCCGCGGCAACGCAAGCCGCGGCCGATCTCGAAAAGGTCGATATCCGCCAAAAACGCGTCGAGGCGGAAAGACAACCGCCAAGGAACGACGACCCGAACCGGGCGGCGCCCGATCTTCAGGAAATTCTCCACCGTTTGGGCCACAGCGTGGATTTTGCCGATGATATTGCCGCCGAACCGCACTCCGCAACGGCGGAATCCGCCCCTGCCGACGATGCCCGGCCCTCGGCGGAAAGCGGGAAGCCGGCGTCGATCGCAAAATCCGATCCGCCTGCCGAGGACGAGGAATCGATCGATAATTACATGGCGCAGCTCATGCAGCGATTGGGCGCGAAAGCTCACGCGACGATTAACGCCCGGCTGCGGACCGACGAACAAACCGCCTCCGGCCATCCCGCCGAACGCGATTCCGCGAGCGAAACGCCGCCCCTTCCGCCGGAAGCCGTTTTGCAGCGCCGCGAACCGGCGGAATTGACGCCGCGCGCGGTGGCCCCGGAAAAAGGCGTCGATCTTTCGGCGCTCCGCGATCTGGCGAATCTCTCGGCCGAACATGCCTTGGGCAAGCACGAGCATCGGCAGTTGAGCATGGCCAAACGCTCCAAATTGATCGTCATCGGCGTGTCGCTGGCCGTCGGCGCGGGCCTGCTCTGGCATTGGCGCGCGCAGAACGGCGGAATCCTGCTCGCCATCACCGCCGTATTGAGTTTTATGATCGCCCTGTATTGGGGACTGCAATATGCGATTTTGACCGGCCGGCTGACCATCGACCGCGCCGGTGGCATCGCGCTAAGGAAACCGCGCGGCGATCGTCGGCCGCCCGCCCTCCCCAGCGAAGCAATGGCCGGCGGCGTCGAGAAGCGCCGCTCGGCCGATAATCCCGACGCCGCCCCGCGAACCATCGCGGACGAATCCGGACCGGCCTCGCGCGGCGAATGCCCGGCGGACTCGAAATAATAACGCCGCTCGCTCGGCAGGGTGGACATCGCTTCACTTGTCCCGCCCGGCGAATCGCCGATCCTGAAGCGACGGGATGGATTCTTTCCCCGCGGTGTAACCGTTCACAGGGGACTGTCCCGATTTTTGCGGCGCAAAAGATGATGGCGCCGTAAAAATGCTTAATCGCCGCGAAAATGGGACTGTCCCCCTCGCGCCGCGGGAAGGGGACGGGTCCATGTTTTCGGCCTACCGTTTGTCCGCAAAAAACGTTATCCCCGCCGAAAAATGGACCGATCCCCGACCGGGGCGCGAACGCTTAACCCGCGGTCAATTGTCGCTTCCGGCTTGCATGCCGACGGCCACTTCCTGGCCGGGAAGGAGGCGGCTGGAAACGATTTCCACGGAAGTCTTGTCGCCGATGCCGATTTCGATCGGCACGGCCGAGAGCAGGCCGCCCTTCGGCACCCAAACGTATTTGCGATTTCGGCCGGGAACCGCCGCCGGATCGCCGCCGCTCGAAAAGGCGCGATCGCCGTCGGTCGGATCGGGAGCGTGCCGCGCGCATCGCGTGAGGCTTTCGAGAATCGCCCGATCGCAGAGCCGCACCTGTTCGGGCAGGGGCGAAAACTCCAGCGCGGAACGGGGAATGATCGGCACGCCCGCGCGCTTCTCGATCTGGAAGGATAGATTGGTCGTCATGCCCGGCAGCAGTTTGAAATCCGGATTGGGAGCCTCCACGATCACGGTGTAATTCACGTCGTCCCGCACGTTGCTCGGCTTGAGGCGGATTTGCGAGATTTTTCCCTCGAAGACGTCGTTCGGATAGGCGTTTACGGTGAAGGTAACCGGTTCGCCGCGCTCTTTCGCCTCGCGGATGCGGATGATGTCGTCCTCCTTGACGGATGCGTGGATATCGACCCGCTTGTCCAACTCCGGGGCGATGACGAACAGCGCGGGGGATTGGAACAGCGAGGCCACGGTTTGGCCGGGATCGATTTTCCGCTCGAGGACGAAGCCATCGACCGGCGACTTGATGCTGGTGAATTCGAGGTTCGTTTTCGCGGTGGTCAGGTTCGCCTCGGTCTCGTCGATCGAGGCTTCGGTGATTTGGAGCTGCGCGTCGAGCGTCTCCCGCTCCGCCGTGCAGAGGTCCATGTCGGTGATCGAGATGGCCTTCGAGCTTTGCAGGATTTTCCCGCGTTCTTCCTTGCGCGCCGCTTTCGTCCAGAGCGCTTTGATGCGCGAGAGTTCCGCTTTGCAGCGGGCCAGTGCGGCCTGTTCGCGGGCGACCGCCGCCAGGTAGAGCCGAGAATCGACTTGCGCCAGCAATTGGCCGGCGGAAACCTTGTCGTTGAAATTCACCAGGACCTTCAGCACCGGCCCGGAAATGTAGGAGCCGACCTGCACGCTCTGCACCGGCTGCACGCTGCCGGTCGAGTTGACGGTGAGTTTGATTTCGCCGCGCTTGACGGTGGGGGTAACGTACTCGCGATCGGCGGCGGCGGGGGTTTCGGTCGCCCGGAAATAAACGTGGCTTGCGGCTCCCGCGGCCGCGAAAAGCGCGGCGGCAAACAGCCCGAAAAGAATGCGTTTCATCATGCTTCCCTCCTTTGAACGTTATTCCAAGACTAACGCGATCTGCCCGAAACTACGGACGAAGGCGGCCGCGGTGGTGAGAACCGGACCGCAATTTTGTTGGCTTCGAACCCGCGAATTCGGCTGCTTCGTAGGACAGGTTTTCAACCTGTCATTGGATGCAAGACGGATTATGAAGCCGCGGCGGACGACAGGTTGAAAACCTGTCCTTCATCCGAGCTTTGCCAATAATCGGCCTCGGCGAGCTTGCGGCGGGGAGCCGCGTACGAATGGGGAAAGACTTCGCCGAACGCGCCATCGTGGCGATCGTTCGGAAAAAACGCCGCTTATCTAGTTTTCAAAGCCGCTCGACGGCTTCGGGAAGGCACAAAATCTAAGGAAACTCCATGAAGAACGCACGCGGCAAATGCGTACATTCGAATAGGCCGCATTGTTGTCGATCGAGTGCGAATTGTCAAGTGGTTGGAGGATATTAGGAGAATTTATCTCTCGATCGCGCGGAAACCGTTGCCGGGAAACGATTTATGCCGCCGCGTCGATTAATCGCCATCATCGTCGAGCGTTTTTTCGCGCGCGAGCTCTTCGCAATATGAATCTTTTCGCGCGGAACCCCCCGGCGGAGAGAAGAATACTTCTAAAGGGTTATTCGCTTTTTGCATGGTGAATGCGCAAATAACTTCTTGCATTTTACGATTTATCGTATTTAATACTGTTATAATGGTTATTCGATGGAGCCGTCTTGCGCCTTAACTCGTTATATGGCAAGGAGATTTTGCGATTTGCCAACCGCGGTTGGATGGAAACTATTGGCAGACGATACCCCCCCGCAAGATCGCGATTTCAAGGGGTAAACAACACGTTTCAAAAACTGAATTGGAAGCGAAGCCCAAGCACTCGTTAAATGGATATTTTGCAACATACTATCGCATAAGGCCTTACGACAAAAATATACAGTTTTTTATAAATATGAAAACACCGGGAGATCGAGGATTCATCTCTGCAATAAGTCCGGACCACCAACGCACTTTTCCAATAGCATCTAAATCCCTATTATATAAGCAATTAGGCTTTGTGATTTGCATTTTCGTTTTCGTTTGTGTATGATACGTTAAGCTAGGCGCGATGTGTTCTCATCTTTGAGTTGTTCGGCGACTTATGTAGAAATGCTAAGGTGGAGTTTTTAGATAGTTATTCACACCGATAGTTCATGGTTTGCATATTAAGCACTCAATTTGTGCATCGAGATACGTCCTCCGTTTGGGATTACCGTGTAGAGTACCGTTTTTTCCCAGGTTGGGGTGCGCTTAAAAAGTTGAATGTTCCCCCCTCGATCACTCTTTTAACGGATTGAAAAAAATGACCGAACAATTTAATCCCCATAAACGCGGCTGCCGCGGCTTTACGTTGGTGGAGCTACTGGTGGTGATCGCCATCATCGGGATTCTGATTGCCCTGTTGTTGCCCGCCATCCAAGCGGCGCGCGAAGCCGCCCGGAACATGGAATGCAAAAATCACCTGAAGCAGCTCGGATTGGCGGCGAATACGCACGTTTCGGCCACGGGCCGCTTTCCGACCGGTGGTTGGGGTTACATTTGGATCGGCGATCCCGACCGGGGCACCGGTCGAAGCCAGCCGGGAGGGTGGATTTACAACTCGCTTCCTTATCTCGATTTGTCGAGCATTCATAAGTTGCAAAAAGGCCTTACCGGCGCGGTGCGCAAGACGGTCGCGGCGAAGATGCTGCAAATGCCGATCGGATTGTTCAACTGTCCCACCCGCCGGCCGAGCCAAGTGTATCCCGTCGTCGGCGGGAACGTTTCCAGCTATTATTTTAGCGACGCAGTGAAAGCCGTGGCCCGGTCGGATTATGCCGCCAACGGCGGTACGGTTTACGCCGACGCTTCGCGCGTCGAGGCTCCCGCTCCGGCCGGCACCGTTTGGACGAACATCCCCGCCTACGGGCCCGATATCGGCACGGAGCGGACTTCGCCAGTTCAACAGGGATGGGAAACCATCTCCCTACACAATAACGGCATCATGTTTCCGGGGAGCCAGATCAAGCCCAACCAGATTACCGACGGCGCCAGCCATACGTTTTTAGAGGGGGAAAAGTACCTGAATCCGGAGTATTACGCTTCGGGCTGGGACTTGGGAGACAACGAGTGCATGTACATCGGCGACAACGGAGACATCGCCCGTTGGACCTATCTCCCGCTGTTGCGGGATCGCCGCGGCTATACGGACTGGCATCCGTTCGGCAGCGCCCACGCGGCGACGTGCAATTTCGTGTTCTGCGACGGATCGGTTCAATCCATTGCCTACACCATCAACCTCACGGCTTTCGAGTATTTGGGGAGCCGCAACGACCGCAAAACGGCGACATATTGACACCTCGTTTTTTTCGCGCGGCATTCGCCGCACGAGCGGAGCGGGAGAATAAGCGATAATTTGCGTCCTTCCAGCAATAACTGTCATAACACCTTGAAACCCTAGAGGAGGACCCTGAAAAAGAATGAGTTCAATAAACTTTTCGCGTCTCGTCTGATCTTTCGAACTCCCCGTTTTATGTTCGAGGAGAAGCCTGCATGGGCGTCGAGAATAATTATTCCCGGTAATTATTCCGACACGAATGCACGCTTCCCCGCCGTCGATAAACGGAGAGTCTTTGGAGGTCCGAGGAGAGATTTTTGAGCGATGGCTCATGGTTCGACGGCCGCGATAAATAACAGGTTGTCGGGACGGCGCTTGCACACTCATCCCGGAAGCGTCAGTGCGACCTCCGCTTCGACGGACCTCGTCAAATATCGCTATATCCGTTGGCGAACCGCGGTGGCAGTTTGCTTTTTGGTCGTTAGTTTTTATTTCTTGTGCCCCTATCGAAAGGACAACTTCTTATGAACCGATTTTTCCGATGCTTTTTACTCCTTGCAGCGGCCTCGTTGATCGCGGTTACGCCCCTGCAAGCCGCCATCTCGTATTGGGTCAATCCCGGCGCGGCCGGAGACATCAATACGGGGGCCAACTGGACCGGCAGCGTTTTGCCGAACGCGGGCGACACGATGTGGGTCGGCGCGGTCAGCCCCGAATTATCGACCGCCACGGCGAACGTCACCGCCGATTTCACCAATAATCTTACTCCGCCCGAATACCTTTACGTGGGACGCGGCGCGGGAACCAACGGCACCGTCAACCACACCGCCGGGGAATTGATTCTCAATACCGGCCTAAGCGGTCTCGGCCGCGACGGCGGCACGGGCGCCTACAACATGTCCGGCGGCACGCTCAAGATGAACGGCGTCGCCGATACACCTTTGCTGATCGGCTACGGCGCGGGCAGTTCGGGCGCCATGACCATGAGCGGCACCGCTGCGGCCACCATCACCAACGCCATAGGCGCGAACAACGCCACGTTTATCGGCAATGACGGCGGAACCGGCGCCTTGACGCTCAACGACGGTGCGAGCATCTCCAATACCGGCAACTTTTTTGTCGGTCGCGAAGGCGCTTCCAGCGCCGGCACCATAACCTTGAACTCCACTTCGACCTTGAGCGTGATCAATGGCTGGACGGTCGTCGGCGGCGGATACGGCGTCGAGCAGGGCGGCACCGGCACGCTGAACGTGAAGGATTCCGCGACGCTCAACACCGTCACCTATACGATTATCGGATTTCGCGGCGGCACCGGCACTTTGAACTTGAGCGGCGGAACGGTAAATGACTCCGGCGCTTTCCAAGTCGCGAATGCCGAATTCAAGTCCGCCACGACCGGCACCGTGAACATGACCAACGGCGCCGTGCTCAACGTCGGCAATATGGATACCGGCCTGAGGAAAAACGCCACTGCGGTCATCAACATGAGCGATACGAGCGTCATCAACAGCACGGGCGCCGTGTTTCTCGGTCACTACGGCGGCACCGGCGGATCCTCCACGCTCAACATGAGCGGCAGCGCGACGCTCAACACCGCCTTTCTGCAAATGTCCAACAGCGAAGCCCAATATGCCAACTCGCAGGCATCGCTCGTGATGTCCGGCACTTCCACCGTGAACTGCACCGGCTACGTCATCGCGGGCGTTTACGGATCCAGCACCGCTTCCATTACGTTAAACAATAGCGCCGTATTCAACCAGACCGGCGGTTCGCAGTTCCAGCTCGGCTATGGGTCGGGAACCGGCACGATTACCGTGAACGACAGCGCCAGTTTCACCACCTTCAACGGCACCGAGTTGGGAATTAGGTACTTCGGGTACGCCACCGGCTCGATGGGCGGTAGCGCCACGCTGAACCTCAATGGGGGCGTATATGCAACGCCCTGGATTAACTCCAACGGTGGACGCGGCTCCAAAACCGTGAACCTTAACGGCGGTACCCTGCAAGCCCAGGGCGATTCCAACAACTTCATCGGCGACACGGGCTCGGTCGGTTCGATATTGAACGTCTGGGTTAAGGGGGGCGCGAATATCAATACCTCGGATATCTCCGCCGCTCCTCACGGCATCACGATCAGCGTCCCGCTGAAACACGATCCCGCGGGACCGGCGACCGACGGCGGCTTGACCGTCACGGGAGGGGGCGTCCTAACCCTGATGGCCGCGAATACGCTGAACGGTCCGACGACCGTCAGCGGCGGAACCTTGGCGCTGTCCCGCGACGCCTCCGTGGCGTCGAAATCGGTAACCGCCGCCGGCGGCACGACGCTTTCGTTGGGCGGCGCGTCCAACCTCGGCACGCTGGACAACTTGGACCTGGCCAGCGGCTCGACGCTGGACCTCGCGCTCACGCCGTCCGCGGCCAGCCCGAACGCCATTAACCTTTCGGCGACGGCCACCATGCCCAACTCGGGCGGAATCAACTACGCCATCAACGCCCAAGGACTGACCTTGGACACGGTGAATCCCTATACCGTAATTTCGGGCACGGCCGTGCCCGCGGGAGTTTCCGGCACCGTGACGACGAACATGCGCCACTACTCGGCGACGGCGACCGTCAACGCGGGCGCGAATGTGCAAATCGCCGTTACCGCCCTTGCCGCCACCGCGGAAGCTCTCAAGTGGAACGGAGCGGGCCTCGTTTGGGATGTCGGCGCGAGCCCCAACTGGGATAAACCCGGTCCCGTGGCCGACGTCTTCTATAACCTCGACTCCGCCAGCTTCGATGACACGTACGTGGCTCTCGCCGCGGCGGATAAACTCATCACCGTGCAGGGGACCGTGCATCCATCGGCGCTGAGTATCGTCAGTTCCGACGGAAATCCCTGGGTGCTCCAAGGAACCGGGCGCATTACCGGCGTCGGCACCACGCTGACGAAAACGGGCGCGACCACCGCGACGATCAACGTCCCCATCGACATCACCGGCGACATCAAAGCCCACGGCGGCGCGTTGGCGACCGGCAACAGCCTCGGTTACACCACGCTGCCCGGCAACGTCGAATTCGCCAACTCCGGCAGCATCGGCGCCGCGGGCGGCACGCTGAAGCTGACCGGCGCCTTGAGCGACGTGGCCGGCTCCGGCCTCCGCACCAACGGCGCGGGCACGGTGATCCTGACCACCGCCGCCAATGCCTTGACCGGTCCGACCGTGCTCGCCGGCGGCGGCGTCCTGGAAGTGCCCGTCTTGGCGAACGGCGGCGCGGCCAGTTCGATCGGCAATGCAAGCTCCGCCCCGGCGGACCTCACGCTCGGCGGCATACTCCATTACACCGGACCCTCGCTCACGGGCGCCAGCGCCTGGGATCGCGGATTCACGGCGAATAACGGCGGCGGCATCCTGGTGGATAACGACATCACGTTCACCGGCACGGTCGCGCCGGGAACGGCGGGGACGTTTTCCATCATCGGCGGAGGCTCCTCGAAGATCACCTTCAAGAGTCCCGCCGTTACGGCGCACGACTTCGGCCCCAACGTCGTCATCATGCAAGGCGGGACGATCGATTTCGACAGCCCGGCCGGCACGACCTATACCGCCGCGCGGTTTAGGTTCGGCGAAGGCGATTTCATTAATCCCCATGCCACCGTAATCCTTAGATCGGGCAACCACCTGATCGCCAATACGGCAGGCACGTCGCGGATCGCCATCGGTTACGGCGTGGGCCATACCGACGGAACAACGGGAGGCGCTACCGCGAGCCTCACGATGTACGGCGATAGCTCCATCAAGGCCATCATCGGGAGTTCTCGAATCTTCATCGGCGTTACGTTCAATTCCTATGCCACCGGCACGGTCACCATGTACGACACCTCCTCCATTCAAGGTAGTCAGGACCTGCTCGTCGGCAACCAGGGATCGGTCGGAACTCTTACGATGAATCAGAGTTCTTCGATTTACGCCGCCACCCAAGGCTATATCGGCAACGACGGCCAAGGGGAAACCTGCGTCGGCACGGTCACCCTGAACGACGCCGCGACCTACGGCGTCGGCGATACGTTGGATATCGGCCGAAACGGCGGCAAGGGATACGTGTACCTCAATGGCACGTCAACCATGACTTCCGGAACCGATGCCCGCATCGGTTATATCCGACACGCCAACACCCTCCGCGGCAACGGAACCGTTACGTTGAACAACAGTTCCCAATTCACCGCGGGCCGCGACTTGCTCGTCGGCGCCAGCAACGGCATTGGATCGGTTACCCTCAACAACTCTTCCAAATTAACCGTCGTTCGCGACGCGTACCTCGGTTATTTCGCCGATACGGGAACCGTTTCGGTGAACGACAGCGCGCAGTTCTCCGCGGCCACCATCCAACTCTGCTACAATTGGAGCAGCGTGGTGACGGACAATCATGCGACGTTCAACGTCAACGGCAGCGGTGCCTTGGTTAGCGCCACCGATATCATCATCGGCGCCGACGGCGGCCAGGACGCCACCTGGAACCAGAACGCCGGCCAAACGACGGCCGGATCGAAAGTGATCGTCGGCGAGTGGGATTATTCCGACACCAGCGGCAACACGGACGGCATCGGTGTGTTGAACCTGAACGGCGGAAGGGTCACCACCCCGGTGGTAACGACCCGTTCGCAGTACGACGCGACGCACATCGGACCGACTTACGGCACGGTGAACTTCAACGGCGGCACGTTGCAGGCCGCCCTCGCCAGCGCCGACTTCATCGCCACCGACCACGCCTCGGCCAACATGACGCTCGTCGTGAAGAAGAACGCCGGATCGGGCCTGGGAGCGGTGATCGATACCCAAGCCTTCGCCGTCACCATCACCAAGCCCCTGGAGCACGATGCCGCGGGTCCGGCGATCGACGGCGGTCTGAAGAAGCTCGGCAGCGGTACGCTGTCGCTGACCGCCGCGCCGACTTACACCGGCAACACGACCGTCAACGACGGCACCTTGACGCTCTCCACGCCGCTCAGCACCCCGGCCGCCAACGTTTACGTGGCGACGGGCGCAACCCTCAACGCGCCTTCCATCACGGCGAATTCGTTGACCATCGGCGGTCCGCCGCTTGCGGCCGCCGCCGCCGTGCCCGAACCCGGCACTTTCGTGCTCTTGGTTCTGGCCGGTTTGGGCGCAATTCTGGCCTGGCGCCGGAAATAGCGACCGTTTATTTCGAATCGCCCCTCTCCCCGTCAACCTTCGGTTGGCGCGGGGAGGGGAGATGTAAACTCCCAACCCCTTCTCCTCGCGGGAAGGGGTTGTTTTTGTTTGCCAGGCATGTTTTGAACCTTGAAGGTGAAAATCCTTTACGGACCGCAGTAATCGGAACCGTGAGGCTAGGCCAAGGTGTCCGCCGCGAGACGGAATCTGAAGGGAGCCGATGCCGAAACTTGGGCTCGAATCCACTTTTCAACCTCGCGGAAGACCAAGGAAACACAAATAATTGGACTTATCCCCTTTTTCCTTCATCAGCCGCGGGGGAATTGGCGGCAGTATTCGTAGAGCGCCGTTGCCGCGGCCGTGGCGGCGTTGTGGGCGTATGGGAGGCCGTAAACGGGTATCTCGACCACGCGGTCGAGCATCCGCAGAACCTCTTCCTCGATGCCCGTCCGCTCGTTGCCCATCACCAGCGCCGTGCGGCGCTCGAAGCGGAAATCGAAAATCGATTGCGCGTTGCTCGCCTGCTCCAGGCCGACGAGCTGATAGCCTTCGTCGCGGAGCCGTTTGAGCACGGGAAGCAGCGTGCGATGCACTTCGATTTGCATCGTTTCGCAGGCGTCGCGGGCGATCTTGCCGACGACCTTCGCGTTGCCGCAGCCGATCACCTTCCGCACGCCCCAGCAGCCCGCCGCGCGGACGATCCGCGAAAGATTCACGTTGCTCCGCATCGGCGGGCAGGCGACGATCAACTCCCGCGGGCGGTCGAGCGGCGACGGTGGCTTGTGGCGCTGTTGAAGGTCGTCCATGAGGTTGGAGTTGGTTGGAATAGGAAGCGAGAGGATAAATGATGAATATCCTCGTTTCAAGACTCCGCCTGAGAGCGTAATGTTATCAGGGCTCTGTATCGCTGAAGCGAGAGTCTAATTTTTTTCAAGAACTAAGGAGACAGAGGCACCAAGACGGTGGGCTTGAAGTCGGAGCCTGGGAACGAGTACCTTCGTCTTCCATTCATCATTCATCAATCATCATTCATCATTCTTTTCCTCGCCCCTCGCCGGTCCCGAAAACTTTTCGCTCAAATGCTGCAAAATGTTGTAGAAAACGGGGGTCAAAAAGAGGCCGAAAAAGGTAACGCCCAACATGCCGTAAAACACGGCGGTGCCCAGGGTGCTGCGCATTTCGGCGCCCGCGCCCGAGGCGAGCATCAGCGGCACCACGCCGAGGATGAAGGCGAAGGAGGTCATGACGATCGGCCGCAGGCGGAGCCGCGCCGATTCCACCACCGCGTCGTGGATCGACAATCCTTGTTCGCGCTGCTGCTTGGCGAACTCCACGATCAGCACCGCATTTTTACACGCCAGTCCGGCCAGCACCACGAAGCCGATCTGCGTGAAGAGGTTGTTGTCCATGCCGCAAAGCCACACGCCCGCCAATGCACAAAGCAGACTCATGGGGACGATCAGCACGATAGCCAGCGGCAGCGTGAAGCTTTCGTATTGGGCAGCCTGGGTGAGGAACACCAAGAGCACGCACAGCGGGAAGATGAGGATCGCCGTATTGCCCGCCAGGTTTTGCAGCAGCGTAAGCTCGGTCCATTCGGGCTTGAAGCCGGAGGGGAGGTTCTCCTCGCCCAGATCATTCATGATTTCGATGGCCTGGCCGGAGCTGACGCCGGGGGTCCAACCGCCGGAGATCGACGTCGCGGGGTACATTTGATAGCGGTTGATCATCACGGGGCCGGCGATGTTTTTCACCGTGGCCACCGCGCCCAGCGGCACCATGCCCCCCTTGTCGTTGCGGACCTTGAGCCGTTCGATATCGACGGGCGTCATGCGGTATTGTTCGTCGGCCTGGACGATCACCTGCCACGTGCGGTCGAAGCGGTTGAAGTCGTTGACGTAGTAATTGCTCAAGTTGTACTGCAAGGCGTTGAAGACGTCGCTCATCGCCACGCCCATCGTCTTGCAGCGGCTGCGGTCGATATCGACGTAGAGTTGCGGCGTGTTGGCGCGGAAGATGCTGAACAGGCCCACCAATTCCGGCTCCGCGTTGCCCTTCGCGATCAAGTTGTCGGTTTGGATTTGAAGCGGTTCGAGGCCGCGGCTTCCCCGGTCCTCGACCATCAGCTTGAATCCGCCGGCGTTGCCCAGGCCATCGACGGGCGGCGCGCCGAAGACCGAGACGATCGCGTCTCGAATCTCGTGATTGTAGCGGGCGCGGAGTTTCGCCGCGACGGCGTTGGCCGTATGCTCGGACCCGTGCCGATTGTGGAACTCGTCGAGAATCACGTAAACCGAGCCGAAATTCGAGCCGTTTGCGTTGGCGAGGAACGATTGGCCCGAAATGACCAAGGTGTTTTTCACGCCGTCGATTTCGTGGGTGATTTTTTCGATGCGGTCCATGACCTGTTGCGTGCGTTCGAGCGAGGCCGAATCGGGCAGTTGCACGTTGACCAGCAGATAGCCTTTGTCCTGGTCGGGAATGAAGCCCACCGGCACGACCGTGAAGCCGTAATAGGTCAGGTACATCAATCCCCCGTACACGAGCAGCCCGATGGCCGAAGCGCGAACGCAATGCCGGACCGCCCCGGCATAGACGCCGGTCGTAACGTTGAAGACTTTGTTGAAGCCCTTGAAAAACCAGCCGAAAGCGAGGTCGAGCAGCCGCGTGAGCCAATCTTTCTTCGCTCCGTGCGGCTTCAAGAGGATCGCCGCCAAGGCGGGGCTTAACGTCAGCGAATTGAAGGCCGAAATGAGCGTCGCCGTGGCGATGGTCAAGGCGAACTGGCGGAAGAACTGCCCGGTGATGCCCGACATGAACGCCGTGGGAATGAACACCGCGCTAAGGCTGAAGGCGATGGCGATGACCGCCAGGGAGACTTCCTCCATCGACTTGTAGGCGGCTTCCTTGGGCGAGAGGCCGTGCTCCATCCAGCGTTCCACGTTCTCCACGACCACGATCGCGTCATCGACCACGATGCCGATGGCCAGCACCAGCCCGAAAAGCGTGAGGTTGTTGAGCGTGTAGCCTAATCCGGCCATCACGGCGAAAGTGCCGACGAGCGAAACCGGCACGGCAACCAGCGGGATGACGGTGGAGCGCCAGTTTTGCAGAAAGACCAGCACCACGATGGCCACGAGAGCGATCGCTTCGCCGAGCGCTTTATACACTTCGTTGATCGACTCTTGTATAAAGGGCGTGGTGTCGTAAACGATGTCGTAGTTCAGGCCCGGCGGAAAGTCCTTCGCCAGTTCCTCCATTTTGAGTTTGACGTTCTCGCTCGTATCGATCGCGTTCGTGCCCGGCAATTGGAAGATCGCCAAGCCGACCGAGGGCATGCCGTCCAAGCGGCACGATTGATCCTGGTTTTTGGCGCCGAGTTCGACGCGGGCGACGTCGCCCAACCGGACAATTTCCCCTTTTTTGCCGGTCTTGATGATGATCCTCTCGAATTCCTTGCTGCTGGTGAGCCGGCCCAGCGTGGAGAGCGTGTATTGAAACGCCGTGCCCTTGATCGCCGGCGGCTGGCCGAGTTGCCCGGCCGCGACCTGGATGTTCTGCTCGCGTAGGGCCGCCACGACGTCGCCGGCGGACATATCGAGGGCGTCCAGCTTTTTGGGATCGAGCCAAACCCGCATGCTGTAATCCTGCTGGCCCAAGAACGTGACGTCGCCGACCCCTTCGAGCCGCGCCAACTCGTCCTTGATCGTGATCGTCGCCTTGTTGCTCATGTAGAGCTGGTCGAACTCGCCCGTTTTGGAATAGAGGTTCACCACCAACAGGATGGCGGGGGATTTCTTCTTCGTCGTTACGCCGGTTTGCTTGACCACGTCGGGCAACGTCGGCATGGCGATCGACACGCGGTTCTGCACCAGCACCTGCGCCATGTCCAAATTGGTCCCCAGCTTGAAGGTTACCGTCAGGTTGTAGGTGCCGTCGTTCGTGCATTGCGACGACATGTAGAGCATGTTTTCCACGCCGTTGACCTGCTGCTCGATGGGCGCGGCGACCGTATCGGCCACCACCTTCGCGCTCGCGCCGGGATAGACGCAAGTTACCTGCACCGTGGGCGGGGTGATCTCGGGATATTGCGCCACCGGGAGAGTCAACACCGCCACCCCGCCGCCGATCGTAATCACGATCGAGAGCACGGCGGCGAATATCGGTCGATCGATGAAAATGCGGGAAAACATGCGGGGGCAGGGGATAGGGGATGGGGGATAGGGATTAGGGAAGTATGAAGGATGAAGTATGAATGCTGAAGGATGAAGTATGAATGCTGAAGGATGAAGTATGAATGCTGAATTCAACTACAGCCGCTTGCGGTTTCACAATTTCTACTCGTTCCCACGCTCCGGCGTGGGAACGCAATTTTTGGACGCTCCTGCGTCCTAGGCATGAGTGTAAAATTCTACTCGTTCCCACGCTCCGGCGTGGGAACGCAATTTTTGGACGCTCCTGCGTCCTAGGCATGAGTGTAAAATTTAGCGCTGGTTAGCACTGCGACGACGCCGGAGCGTGGGAACAACTTGAAACCACCAACGACCAACAATCACTTTCCCGCTTCCGCCGCTTTCGGCGAATCGCCGGTTTTCGGTTTGGCTTCTTCGGATTTGGCGGCCTCCTTCTTCGCCGCGGGCGGCGCGGCATCGACGGGCTTGACCTTGGCGCCCGGCCGTACGCGAATGGCGCCTTCGACGATGATTCGGTCGGTGGGATTAATTCGCTCGGTGGGATCCATTTCTTTTTCTTCGCGAATGATGCGCATTCCCTCGTAAAGCTCGCCTTTTTTCACGGGTTTGCTCACCACGACATCCTTGTCGTTCACGATGTAGAGCACTTCGCGGCTTTGGTCGAACTGAATCGCGCTGTCGGGCACCAGCAGCGCCTGGTATTCGTCGGAGAGCGGGACGCGGATATCGCCGTGTCCGCCGGCGACCAGCGAGCGCATGTTGCCGGCCTTCTTGGGATTGGGAAATTTCGCGCGGATGGTGAGTGTGCCCGTGGAAGGATTGATCTGGTTGTCCACAAAATCCAATTTTCCGGAGTAAGAAAAATCGGATTCGTTGCCCACCCGCATCTTCACGATGACATCGGAGAGATTGCTGCTCAGCTTGGAAACGTCCTGTCGTTCGACGAATTTTGCATCGACTTTGCCTTGGTTCGCATCCGCAATGCGAATTTTGATCAACTCCAGCAGGGTCTGTTCATCCATATCGAAATAGGCGAAAACCGCGCTCGAATCGACGATGTCGGTCAACAAGGTGGTATCGGCGGCAACGAGGTTCCCCGCATCGATCAGATTGCGGCTGATGCGCCCGTCGAGGGGGGCTTCGATTTTCGTCCACTTCAAGTCCAGGTCGGCCTTTTCCAGCGTTGCCTGGGCGCCTTGCAGGCCGGCGGCGGCTTCGAGCTTGGCGGCGACGGTGCGGTCGTAATCTTCCTGGCTGATGGCCTTGCTGCCGATGAGTTGATCGGCGCGGTTCATGTCGTTGGTGGTGCGTTTCAAACGCGCGTCGAGCGCGGCCACGCTGCTCTTGGCTTCGTCGAAAGCCGCCTGATAGGGCCGCGGATCGATGATGAAGAGGAGATCACCCTTCTTCACTTCGTCGCCCGGCTTGAAATGAATCGAATCGAGATACCCGCTTACCCGGGCGCGGATCTCCACGGAAGCGAGAGGATCGATCCGCCGCACCGTGTAATCCCTGTAATCGATCACCGGCTTGACGACCGGATAACTCACCGTAACTTCCGGTAGTTCACGCTGTTTTTGCCCCATTTGCTCCTTTTTACAGGCGGGAATAACGGAAAAAACGAAGGAAACGACGAGAAAAAACAAAAATTGACGTGGGCAACTCATTTCCGGCTCCAAAGATCGTGCGGGACTTGACCGAAATAATAATCGCAATCCGCCAGTGGCAATCAATAGGAATACCCCGGAAGGCGATGCAATCCTTACCGGGAAACTGCATATCTTAGCTGGAATGCTGCAAATGAGGCTTCTTGTGATAATACCGAGAATGAGGATAATGGTCAATAATCCCCTCTCAAGGACACTTGCATGAACGATAAACTTTACGATTTCCGCAGCGACACCGTAACCCGCCCTACCCCGGCCATGCGCGCGGCGATGGCGGCCGCGGAGGTCGGCGACGACGTTTTGGGCGACGATCCGACCGTGCTTCGGCTGCAACAGGTCATTGCCGAACGGATGGGCAAGGAGGCCGCGCTGTTCGTGCCCAGCGGAACGATGTCGAATTTGATCGCCGTCCGCACCCATTGCCGACCCGGTGATGAATTGATTTGCGAGGACGGGTGCCATATCTACAATTACGAACAGAGCGGCTACGCGCAGATTTGCGGCATTGCCGCCCGGGCCGTGAAAGGCGAGTTCGGCGTGTTGCGGCGGGAGCAACTCGCGGATTTAATTCGCCCCGGCAACGCGCATTACGTCCGCACGCGGCTGCTAACGCTGGAAAACACCCACAACCGCGGCGGCGGAAAAATCCAGCCTTACGCGGTCGTCGAGGAAATATGCCGTTGGGCGCGTGAAAGCGGCTTGAAAACGCATCTCGACGGGGCACGCTTGTACAACGCCGCGGTGGCAACGGGCATTCAGCCCCCGGAATGGACGCGGCATTTCGACTCGGTGAGCGTTTGTTTCAGCAAGGGCTTGGGCGCGCCGGCCGGCTCCGCGCTCTGCGGCGCCAAGGATTTGATCGCCGAAGCCGTGCGGCATCGCAAGGTGTTGGGCGGCGCGATGCGGCAGTCGGGCGTGCTGGCGGCCGCGGCCTTGTATGCCTTGGAACATAATATCGAGCGGTTGGCCGAAGATCATGCCAACGCCCGGCGGCTGGCCGACGGCATTCGCAACATCGAGCATTTGCGGCTCGTGTCCGCCGAGATCGACACGAACATGATCTTTTTCCGCGTCGATCCCGCCTGGGGTACGGCGGCGGAGTTCGTCGAAAAAATCAAGTCGCAAGGCGTTTGGATGCTTTCCACCGCCCCCGCCACGATCCGCGCGGTCACGCATCTGGACGTTACGAAAGAAGACGTCGATCGGGCGATCGCGATCATCGCTTCGATTATGAGGGCGAGATGATGTGGATTTGCCCGGTTTGCAGAAATAAAAACGCCGACGGACTGGCGATGTGCTGGATGTGCGGCGCGCTGCCGGGCGATAAAGAAGTGCCGATAGTGCTGACGGCCTCGGACCTCTTGTTCGGACCGCCTCCGAAAAGTTCGCTGCCCAAGGCGGCGGGCGTTACCCGGCGGTTCAGCGTCGGCACGATGATGATCTTGATGACGTTTTTCGCGGTATTGTTTAGCGGGCTGAAATTGCTGGGCGCGGGACCGCCGATCTTCGCGGGCGTTACCGTTTTTTTCCTCGGAATTGGGGTGGCACAGATGTTCTTCTCCAAGAACCTGTCGCCGCGAATGGTATCCTTTGTTTCGGGTATCGTCATGGGAATAGTCGGCGGCTTGACCGCCATCGCCGTGGCGGCAGTTCTTCCCGACAAAAATTATCTCGAATTCGAAGCTGCCAGGGCTTTTTGTTTCATTTTCTTCTTTTTCGGCGGACCATTCGGTTATTTGGCCGGCGGGCTGATCGCCGGGATATTCTTGTTCCGCGAGCGAGAGGAACGTGCGGCCGCCGATGCGGAAGAAAATCAAGAATCTTAAATGGCGAGCCGGGGCGTCCCTGCCTCCGGCGATTCTTCGTGGAGCGTTTAGGCCTCTCGCCGGAAAAGCGATAAACTCGTCCCCTCTGACTTCGGAAATTGCCACTTTTTTACTCTTCTTTCGATTCTGTCGAAAGTCTTTGTTAAACTTTGCCGATTATTCCGACAGTGCCGATTAAATGGACCTTAATGGCGTAGTGTCGCTTTACGCAGCTTGCCTATATTATTTATATTTACGACCAACGACCTCCCTACCCCGGGCAACGTCATGTCCTATAGCAATTCCGCCTTCCGCCTTCCCCCTTCCCCCTTCCGCCTTCCCCCTTCCGCCTTCCGCCTTCCGCTTTTGGCGGCCGTCGTGCTGGCCGTTGCCGGCTGCCAGCAGCCGTTCGACCACTACACCAACACCCTGCAGGCCCCGATGCCGCCGGGTTTGCGGCCGCCGCGGGAAGTGGAAAAGGTCTCCCTGCCGGCGTACGTCGTCGAGCCGCCGGACATGCTCTCGATCGAGATGCTGAAGATGGTCCCCAAGCCGCCGTATCTGATCGACGTTTACGACGTGCTGCAAATCCGCGCCTCCTTCGCCCTGCCCGACCAGCCCATCAACGACTTCTACATCGTCGAGGCCGAGGGGGTGGTGAACCTGGGGCCGGCCTACGGGAACGTGCG
>JADLEL010000058.1 GCA_020846145.1 Pirellulales bacterium
AACATGGACCTGTCCCCTTCCCGCGGCGCGAGGGGGACAGTCCCATTTTCGCGGCGATTAAGCACTTTTACGGCACCATCATCTTTTGCGCCGCGAAAATCGGGACAGTCCCCTGTGAACGGTTACGGCTTCGGTAGCTTCCGCGGCATTTTCTCGCTCCTTGCCATTCGTGGCGTTGCGGTTTTCCGGCTTCATGCGCGGAGGGCAACGTCGCCTCCGTGCATTTAATCGCTCGTCTGGCCGAAGGACCGTTGACAAGTTGGAAATTTGTCCTACTTGGGCTGAATCATCTTTCGCGGATCGAGGACTTTTAGAAGTTCCGCTTCGGGGAGGATTTTCTTTTCGATGCAAAGTTCGCGGATGGTCTTCCCGGTTTTGAAGGCTTCTTTCGCCAAGGCCGCCGCTTGCTCGTAGCCGATAATCGGATTGAGCGCGGTTACCAGCGCCAAACTGCGCTCGATGGCCGCTTCGCAGGCTTCCCCGTTGGCTTCCATGTCGGCAAGGCACATCACCGTGAAGACGTTCAAGGCATGGCTCATCAGCCGAATGCTCTCCAGCGCGCAATCGGCCATGACGGGCATCATGATGTTGAGTTGAAACTGCCCGCCGGCGGCCCCGCAAACCGAAATCGTCTGATCGTTGCCCATCACCCGGGCGGCGACTTGCATCAGGCTTTCGCAGAGCACCGGATTGACCTTGCCGGGCATGATCGAACTGCCCGGCTGCCGGTCGGGAAGTTGGATTTCATAAAAGCCGCAGCGCGGCCCCGATGCCAACCAGCGGATATTATTGGCGACGTTGAAGAGCGTTACCGCGATGGACTTTAGGATCGCGTGGCATTCGACCAGCCCGTCGCGCTGGGCGTTGGCCTCGAAATGGTTCGCCGCCTCCTCGAAGGGGATGCCGGTTTCGGTCGCGAGGATCTCGCACACGCGACCGCCGAACTCCGGGTGCGTGTTGATGCCCGTGCCCACCGCCGTTCCGCCGACGGGCAGTTCCAGCACGGCTTCGATGGCTCCCGCCGCCCGCTCCACCGAAAGTTCGATCTGCCGTGCGAATCCGCCGATCTCCTGCCCCAGCGTCATCGGCGTGGCGTCGGCCAGATGCGTACGGCCGATCTTGAGGATGTCCTTCCACGCGCGTGATTTTTCCGCAAGCGTCTCGGCGCACTCGGACAGGGCGGGCACGAGCCGCTCGTTGATCGCCGCGGCCACGGCCACGTGGATCGCCGTGGGAAACACGTCGTTCGTGCTTTGGCCCATGTTCACGTGGTCGTTGGGATGGATCGGCTTTTCGCGGGCGACGCGGTCGCCGCCGGCGAGTTCGATGGCCCGATTGGCGATGACTTCGTTGGCGTTCATGTTGCTCGACGTGCCCGAGCCGGTTTGATAGACATCGACGGGAAACTCGCCGTCGAAGCGCCCCTCGGCCACCTCGCGGCACGCGGCGAGCAGGGCCTCGATCTGCTTCTCCTCGAGGCGGTTCTTGCCCGATCCGGCGAGTTTTCCCAAGTCCCGGTTGGCTTGGGCGGCGGCGTACTTGACCAGGCCCAGGGCGTGAATCAATTCCCCGGGCAGCGGCTTGCCGGAAATCGGAAAATTCTCGACCGCCCGCCTGGTTTGCGCCCCGTAATAAGCGTGAGCCGGCAGGTGGACTTCGCCCATCGAGTCGTGTTCGATGCGGAATTCGGACATGGTTTTTTTCCTTCGTAAATTCGACATGCAAAGCCGCGACCATTGGTCGCGGTGTGCAATCCGTTATGTAAAGCCGCGACCATTGGTCGCGGTGTGCAATCCGTTATGCAAAGCCGCGACCATTGGTCGCGGTGTGCCTCGTTATGGTCGATGTTCAGGATGGTTCGCGGAATATCGTACACCGCGACCAATGGTCGCGGCTTTACAGTTTATCACCCTACCACCATATCCCATCGCCGCGGTTTGTTCAATTACGGCCATCTCCCCCGCGATATGGGGGGTAGTCATTAAAATTGACAGTCGCCATTCGGTAAGTAAGAATTGAAAGATCGATCACCGCTTTCGTCGCGAAATCATCAACCTCGATCCTTGCGCCTACCAAAAGGACACTCCCATGACGGCTCCCTGGATTACCTACCGACCCGAACTCAAAGTCCTCGACTGCACGATCCGCGACGGCGGCTTGGTGAACGATCACAAGTTCGAGGACGGCTTTATTCGTGCGGTTTACGACGCTTCCGTGGCGGCCGGCATCGACTATTTGGAAATCGGCTACAAGAACGATCGAAAAGTGACCGCCCAAGGCCAGTTCGGCGTCTGGAAGTTTTGCGACGAGGACGACGTGCGCCGCGTCGTGGGCGATAATCCCACCGCGCTCAAATTGGCGGCGATGATCGACGCCGGCAAATGCGATTGGCGCAACGACGTGCTGCCCAAGGAGCGGAGCGTCTTCGACATGATGCGCGTGGCCTTTTACGCCAATCAGGTTTCCGAGGCGGTCGATATGATCGCGGACGCCAAGGACAAGGGCTACGAAGTTTCGGCCAACCTGATGGCGGTAACGACCGTCAAGGAGCAGGAAATCGACCAGGTGTTGGAGGTGCTCGTCGCCACGCCCGCCGATGCCATCGTGGTCGTCGATAGCTACGGCTCGATGTACGCCGAACAGGTGGAATTGCTGGTGAAAAAGTATCTCGATTACGGCCGCGCTTCGGGCAAGCAGGTGGGCATCCACGCCCACAACAATCAGCAATTAGCCTTCGCCAACACCATCGAGGCGATCATTCACGGCGCGAACCGCGTCGATGCCTCGCTGATGGGACTCGGCCGCGGCGCCGGCAACTGCCCGATGGAACTCTTGATCGGCTTCCTCCGCAATCCCAAGTTCAAAATCCGGCCGATATGGGAAGTTCTGCAATCGCAGCTTCTCCCCTTGAGCCGACAGGTCGAATGGGGACCGTTTCCCCAATACAACGTCACCGGGCAGCTCAACGAACATCCCCGCAGCGCCATCGCCGCGCGGTCGGGCGATAAAAAAGACAACTACGTCGAATTCTTCGACCGCTTGACGAGCGACGTGTAACGACCGAAACGGGCAAAAAAAAATTCTTGCTTTACGCGTTATTATCTATTGACATAATATTATCATTTTGTATAATATTATGCATTGCGATAATACCTCGTAAAAAGGCGGAACATGAACATAAACTGCAATCCATATACTCCTGGCGCTGGTCATACACCCCCATATCTAGCGGGTCGGGAGAAGGAAATCGATTCTTTTCAACATTATCTTCAACAAGATGAAATTCTGAAAAATGTAATCTTGACGGGATTACGCGGTACAGGAAAAACCGTTCTCATGGACGATGAATTCAAGCCGATAGCCCAGAAAGAGAACTGGGTTTGGGTAGGTTCGGATTTTGCGGAGTCTTCTTTTTTAAGCGAGGCAAATCTTTGTCTGCGGCTTCTCACCGATTTAGCGGTCTATACATCGAGTCTATCGGTTGCCAGTTCGGAAGGAACATTTGGATTTATCGCCGATCAACAGCCCAAACAATCATTGTCGTTCGATTTTTTATGGACTCTATTTGAGTCGCAACCGGGATTGGTAGTCGATAAGCTGAAATCGACTTTAGAGTTCGTGTGGAATGTCGTCAAGACAAAGAGCACAAAAGGGATCGTTTTCGCATACGATGAAGCCCAAGTCGTGCGCGATCGCGCGGATAAAGATCAATATCCTTTGGCCGCTCTGCTGGAAACTTTTCAATCGTTGCAGCGCAAAGGAGCAAGATTCATGCTCCTGCTTACGGGATTGCCTACACTGTTTCCTAAACTCGTGGAATCGCGAACCTACGCGGAAAGGATGTTCGCGCTTTTGGAAATCGGCCGTCTTTCGAGACAGGCGTCCAGAGACGCCATTGAAATACCATTAAAAAGGAATAATAGCCCCTGGAGCTTCAATGAAGAGGGCGTGCAAAAAATAATCGATGTTTCGGATGGATATCCCTATTTTATTCAATTCATCTGCCGAGAAACGTTCGATAGTTTGGTCGCAAATCCGCACGACAGGTCGATTCCGATGGATGCCATCATCCGAAAACTCGATTCCGATTTTTTTGCAGGACGCTGGGAAATATTGACGGATCGGCAGAGAGAACTTCTCTATTGCGTTTCGATGCTGGATTGCGAAGACCAGGAATTTGCGATTCCAGAAATCGTGGAAATGTCCGTTAAACTGGATATTAAACCTTTCGTTTACGGCGATGTAAGTCAACTCTTGCCTCGTTTAATCGATAAAGGTTTAGTTTATAAAAATCGACTGGGAAAGTATTGCTTGGCGGTGCCGTTATTCAGCGGTTTCATCAAACGTCGATTCAACATGCCGGATCACCAAAAAAAACTATTCGAATAGCCCCGGCCTTTTTGAAGATTTCCAGGGAAAAATCAGATTGCCGCCGTCAATTCCTCCGCTTTGGCATCGTCTTCGGCGGCGCGGGCCGGCTCGCCCTTTTTCTCGTAGGCTTTCGCGCGGGCGCGATAGGCATTTATGTAATGGGGATCGAGCGCGAGCGCGGCGTCGAAATCGGCCAGGGCGGCATCGGCGTCGCGTTGCATCAATCGCGCCAACCCGCGATTCAAATAGGCCCGGCGGCTTTGCGGATCGAATCTCGCGGCCTTGGCGAAATCGTCGAGGGCCGGCGCGAGTTCGCCTTTTTTCGCGCGGAGCACGCCGCGACGATTATAGGCCGGGGCGCATTCGGGTTCGCGTTCGATCGCCGCGTCGTAATCGGCGAGGGCGCGTGCCGCGTCGCCCAGCGACTCGTGCGCGAGGCCGCGGCGATGGTAGGCTTCGGCGAGCCGCGATTCGAGCCGGATTGCTTCGGAGAAGTCGGCTATCGCTTCCGCGCTTAAGCCTTGGGCGGATCGGACGAAGCCGCGACAGACGTAGGCTTCGGCGTATTTTGGTTTCAGGCGGATCGCTTCGTCGAAATCGGCCAGCGCCTCGTCGCGCCGGACGAGTTTCAAATAGGCCATTCCGCGTCCGCAATAGGCGTTGCCGTTTTGCGGATTCAAGCGGATGGCCTCGCTGAAATCGGCGGACGCCTCCTCGTATTCCCGCTGCTTGAAGCGCGCCGCCGCCCGGTTGGAGTATGCCTTGGCGTCTTGCGGATCGATGCGGATTGCCTCGCCGAACGCGGCGGCGGCGGCGGCGAAATCGCCCTTATAGACCAAGGCGTTGCCGCGATTGCCGTGCGCGCGGGCGTCGTCGGGCCGGAGGCGGATGGCCTGCTCGTAATCGGCGAGCGCCTTGTCGCGCTCGCCGCGCACCACGTAGGCCAAGCCGCGGGAAATCAGGCAGTCGGCGTCCGTCGGATCGCATTCGACGGCCTTCGTGTAGTCGGCGATCGCGTCGTCGAGCCGCTTGCCCTTGAAGTGCGCGGAACCGCGGCTGTAATAGGCTTTGGCGAAGTTCGGATCGAGCCGCAAGGCGATGTCGAAATCGGCCAGCGCCTGCGCCCGATCGCCCTTTTTCAGGTAGGCCAGGCCGCGATTGTGGTAGGCCGTGGATTCGTCGGACCGGAGCTTCAGCACGGCGCTGTAATCGGCGATGGCGAGATCGTGCCGATCCCGCGCTTCGTAAGCGTTGCCGCGCGCGTAGAGCGCCTCGACGTGCTTGGGATTCAGCCGCAAAGCCTCGCTGAAGGCGGCGATCGCCCGATCCCAGTCGTTGTCCCGCTGGTGGCTCAATCCGGTTTCGTAGAGTTCGAGGGCTTCGGGCATGGCAGGGGATAGGGGATGGGGAGAGGGGAGAGGGGAGAGGGGAGAGGGGAGGGTAAAAGAGCATCTTTTCTCCCCACTGCCCACTGCCCACTACCCACTGAACACTCTCCACTCTCCACTCTCCACTTCTTTTCCTAAATCACGATTTCGTCGGCCTCCACGCCGAAGTTCGGCGATTCGACGGGTTCGGGAGTGTGGCCGTCGCACAGAAAGGCGCGGTTGGGCCCGTTTTCCTTGACCGTTTTCATGGTTTTTTCCAGGCGCTCCAAAACGGCAATGTATTCGCCATCGTCGGGCTTGACTTCCGTAATCGCGGCGCCGACGGTAATCTTGATTGTCCGATCTTCGTGCAGAAAGGTGGTTTTTTCGACGGTCTGCCGGATTCGTTCGATGCTTTTTAACGCCGCCCGAGGCCCGGCGTCGAGCAGGACGGCCAGGAACCGGTTGCCGGCGAAGCGGCCGAGCAAATTTTCCTCGCCGAATCCGGATTTCAGGATTTGTCCGAGTTGGTACAATATCCGATCGCCCAGCAGCGGCCCGTAATCTTCGTTGACGGCGCCGAATTTGTCCGCATCGAAGAGCACGGCCGACATGGGCCGCGTTTTTCGCCGGCCTTGCTCCCACCAGGCGTGGAGTTCCGCTTCCAGCCCGATGCGGTTGGGCAGTTGCGTCAGCGGATCGTCGAAAAGCTGCTTTTCGATTTTATCGATGCGGTCCTCGCAGCGGGCAATGGCCAGAAACGCCGCCTCCTGCTTGTCGCGCAGGCGATGGCGGGCCATTCCCAAATTCTTGATTTCCTCGAGCAACCTTCGATTGCCCTCCTCCGGATCGCCGTTGAAATCCATGTATTCCAGATTGTTCAGCGTCGTCTCCACCTGCGCCGATTGCTCGAAGTTGCCCATCTCGATCTCTTCGCCCAGCGAACTCAATTCGCCCAGTTCGCCGATGCGGTCGCTGAATTTTTGGGCGGCTTCGGACTGCTCGGCCAGATAGCCCACGCAGTCTTCGCGCAGCAGCCGCAGGCAGGTTTCGATCGTCTCGTGGTCGCTTCGGCCGCGGCAGGAGCGCAAGCGGCTATCGATTTCGGCGGCACGCGCGCCGCTGCGGATCATCGCAATGTTCAACCGCAATACCGATGCCTCGACATACTTCTCGTTGATATCCCAAAGCTCGGGGATGCTGGGATTCATCAATTCCGCCGCGTCGTCGTCGTACGGTTCGTCGCAAGGTTCGATGCCCAATTCGCCGGGATCGCCCGCGTCGAACAACTCGTGCAAGCCGCTGGGAATTGAAGGTTCGAGCGGCAAATCGAAGGAATGCGGCGCGGGTCGCCGCCGCTTGAGGTCGAATCGCGGCAAGGGGATTTGCGGACAATTTCTCCGCAACGATCCCCAGGCGTCGGCCAAGCCCGGCGGTCCGTACCCCCAATACGTCGCCAAGGCAAAACCGAGGCCGATATTCAGCACGGCGATGATAAACGTCAATTCCACCACATGCGTAATCCGAGTGCTTTTGGTGGGGATATTCAACCGTGAAAATATAGGTTATGGATTAGTGGGCAGGGGATAGGGGATAGGGGATAGGGGATAGGGGATAGGAACCGTGTATTAGCGGCCCTCAAGCTTTATCTATCGCACTCTCCGCTGCATCACATTGCCTGCAAAGTCGGCAAGAGATGCATATTATTCATGCAAATCGACGCTGTCCCGATAAAACCCGTGAAAATTGTTATTCAATCCTAACCTCTATTCGATAAGTAACTTACGGCGAAAAATATGCGAAAAAACTCCGGATGCGGTATTGCCTTTGCTTGGAAGGAGCGAAACATTAGCACCGATTCGATGTTAGACAGGTTTCCAATCTTTTTACCATTCAGGGCGGATTTATACTTCACTATTTTCGTGTTTTATCCTAGGAAAGGAGAATGTTGTGACCCCCAAAGAAGTATTGGCCTTGTGCCGTGAGAAAGATGTTAAATCCGTGGATTTGCGGTTCATGGATTTCCCCGGTTTGTGGCAGCACTTTACGATTCCCGTCGATAAGCTCGACGAGGACGTGTTCGAGGACGGCCTGGGCTTCGACGGTTCGAGCATTCGCGGCTGGCAGGCGATCAACGAGAGTGACATGCTCATCGTGCCGCAGCCCGAAACGGCGGCGATCGATCCGTTTTGCACGCTCACCACGCTCTCGATGATCTGCAACATCCAGGACCCGATCACGCGGGAAGACTATTCGCGCGATCCGCGAAACGTCGCTCGCAAGTCGGTGAACTATTTGAAGAGCACCGGCATCGGCGACACGGCCTTCATCGGGCCGGAGTGCGAGTTCTTCATCTTCGACGACATCCGCTTCGACCAGACGCCGAACGCGGGCTACTACCATATCGACAGCATCGAAGGGCAATGGAACCGCGGCCGCGAGGAATTTCCGAACCTGGGCTACAAGCTCCGCCACAAGGAAGGCTATTTCCCCGTGCCGCCCTCCGACGCGCTGATGAACATCCGCAACGAGATGATGCAGACGATGATCGACAGCGGCCTGAACGTCGAGGCGCAACATCACGAGGTGGCCACCGCCGGCCAGTCGGAAATCGACCTCAAGTTCGACCAGCTCGTCACGATGGCCGACAAGGTGATGTTGTACAAGTACATCGTGAAGAACGTGGCCTTGAAGTACAACAAGACCGTGACCTTCATGCCCAAGCCGATCTTCGGCGACAACGGATCGGGCATGCACACGCATATTTCGATCTGGAAGGGGAACGAGAACCTCTTCGCCGGCAGCGGCTACGCGGGCCTAAGCGACATGGCGATGTACGCCATCGGCGGCATCCTGAAGCACGCCCCGGCGCTCTTGGGCTTCTCCTGCCCGACGACCAACAGCTACAAGCGGCTGGTGCCGGGCTTCGAGGCGCCGGTGAATCTGGCCTACTCGCAGCGCAACCGCTCGGCGTCGATCCGCATTCCGATGTACAGTTCCAGCCCGAAGGCCAAGCGGCTCGAGTTCCGCTGCCCCGATCCGACCTGCAATCCGTACCTCTCGTTCTCCGCGATCTTGATGGCGGCGATCGACGGCATTCAGAACAAGATCGATCCGGGCGAGCCGTTGGACAAGGATATTTACGACCTCGAGCCGGAAGAACTGGCCAAGGTGCCGAAGACGCCCGGCTCGCTGGAGGACGCCCTCAAGGCGCTCAAGGCGGACCACGAGTTCCTGCTCCGCGGCGACGTGTTCACCCCCGACGTCATCGATACCTGGATTTGGTACAAACACACCAACGAGGTCCAGGCCATGCAGTTGCGGCCGCATCCCTACGAGTTCTGCCTCTATTACGACATCTAACCGAGGTATTGCCGTTTGCTCCCTCTCCCTTTGGGAGAGGGGGCGAAGGGGACGGTCCCCTTTTCGCGCGATTGAGTACTTTTACGGCGCCATCATCTTTTTGCGGCGCGAAAATCGGGACGGGATTCCGCGAACGGTTACCTCTTTCGCAACCGTTCTCCTCGACTCTATTGCTCATGGAAGTCATTTCGCGTTATACTGCGCTCGGTCAAGATTGTCCAATTGGATTGGGGAATGCCTTTTCACCAGCCCGGGCGCAAACGCTTGGATCGGTGATAAACGCCGAAATAATTCATCGACCGTTGAAGGATTCCCAAAACGAGCGAACGTGGCTTCATGCCGCACCGGTGTAATTTCGCCGGGCACTCGCATTTAACCGGGAGATCGCGCGATTATGAGAGTCGTAAAAGAGGGGGGGCATCGTCTGTTCGAAGAAGATTTGGAAACTTCCCGGTACGTTGCCGGCCTCTTGCGGGAGCTTCGTACGGGCGGATTGGATGCCGTCCGCGAATGCAGCCGCAAGTTCGACGCGTGGGATCCGCCGTGTTTCGAGCTGAATGCGCGGCAGATCGAAGAAGCCATCGCCGAATGCGACGAGCAGCTCGTTCGAGACACCGATTATTGCCAACGAAACGTCCGGGCCTTCGCCGAGGCGCAGCTCGCCACCATGCGGCCGCTGGAAGTGGAGATTCATCCGGGAGTCGTGCTGGGACACAAACACATCCCGGTTGACTGCGTGGGAAGCTATGTCCCCGGCGGGCGCTACCCTATGTTCGGGTCCGCCCAGATGAGCATTATCCCCGCGAAAGTGGCGGGCGTTAAGACCGTGGTGGCCTGCACCCCGCCCGTGAAAGGGCAGGGCTATTATCCGGCGACGATCAACGCCATGAAGAAGGCGGGAGCCGACAGGATTTTCATTCTCGGGGGCATACAGGCCTTTGCGCTCATGGCGTACGGCATGGGGGTGGTTCCACCGGCCGACATGCTCTGCGGCGCCGGCAACAAGTTCGTCGCGGAGGCGAAGCGACAACTCTTCGGACAGTGCGGCATCGACCTCTTGGCCGGCCCGACGGAAATCGCAATCATCGCCGAGGCCGACGCCGATCCGGCTTTGGTCGCTTGCGACCTCCTCGGCCAGGCCGAACACGATCCCCACAGCGGCCAACTGCTGGTCTGCTTCAGCGACGCGTTCGCTCGCCAGACGCTCGACGAAATCGAGAAGCAACTTGCCGTCCTGCCCACTAGGCAGATTGCCGAAGTATCGTGGGCCGACAACGGTAAGATTTACGTGGCCGACGACCGCGACGAGGCCGTCGCGATTTGCGACGATTACGCCCCCGAACACTTGGAACTGCACGTGGGAGACGCGGATTACTACCGCGACCGCCTGCGGAATTACGGTTCCCTCTTTATCGGCGAAGAAACGACCGTGGCCTATGGAGACAAGTCCATCGGCACAAACCACATTCTTCCCACGAGTCGGTCGGCGAGGTACACCGGCGGCGTGTGGGTGGGCAAGTTCCTGAAAACCGTAACGTATCAGAAAATGACGCCCGAAGCCAGCGTCGAGGTGGCCAAGGTGACCGCGCGACAGTGCGAGTCCGAACGCATGTTGGCGCACGCCGCCACGGCGACCGTCCGGGTAAGGCGATATTCAAGTTAACGATGGATCGCGGATGAGCGGGAACAACCGCTATGAAGGAGTGGTTGCAGATGTTCTCTCTAACTGCAAAAACGGCCCTCGTAACGGGGGCCGCCACGGGATTGGGACAAGCCATTGCCGCGGCGCTCGCCGAAGCCGGCGCCGCGGTTGCCGTCTCCGACAAGCCCGGTGCGAGTTTAGCGGAGACCATGGCGCTCTGTGCCTCCCGCGGTCCTGCGGGCATGGAGGTGGAAATGGACGTCCGCGACTTGCGGCAGATTTCGGAAGGCGTTGCCGCCGTCGAATCTCGATGGGGCGCGGTGGATATCCTGGTAAATAACGCCAGAATCAACCGGCCCATGCCCGGCATCGACGTGGATCGGGAAAACTGGGACGACCATTTCAACACGAACGTCCGCGGGGGCTTCTTCTGCGCGCGGGCCGTCGCGCCGAACATGATCCGGCGAGGATTCGGCCGAATCGTCTTCATCTCCAGTCAATCGGGCTTGGTCGGGATACCGGGCCAGCCCGTCTATTGCGCCAGCAAGGGGGCGATCGTCAACTTGGTCCGAAGCCTGGGCGTGGAATGGGCCAAGTGGGGAATTACCGTCAATTCCGTGGCGCCCACCTTCGTGGAAACCAACCTCACTCGCAAACGCCTCCAAGATTCCGCGTTTCGCAGCTTCGTTCTCGGCAAGATTCCGCGGGGAAGGCTGGCGACTCCCGAAGAGGTGGCGTCTGCCGTCGTGTACCTGGCCAGCAATGAGGCAAGCATGGTGAACTGCGCGAACTTGCCCGTTGACGGCGGTTGGACCGCGTGGTGAGACCATGACCGCCGGGTATTATTCAAATCCGAAACCGCGGATAAAAACTTTACCCGTGATTAGCTTTCTCATGCCAAATTTATAAATTACCTCAACTACGAGATACTACGCTGGTCGATCCTAACGCCCGTTTTATCAGAAAAAACAATAGCCGTTTTATCCCAATCCAGTTTAATCCCCGGTTTTCTCAGGGAAGAATCCGGGATCTCGGAGCGGCCTTTCGGTGGGAGGCTTTTCCCCGTCTCCCGCCCCGGAAATCACCGTTTCACATGCGTCCAGGCGACTCCGCAATCCAGCCGACGATAGCGGTCTCCCAGGCCCTCGGTCTTCAGATTCGTATGAAAGAGCCGCGGGGGAAGGCTGTTGTCGGCAAAGAGATCGTAATGGCACGGTATGGCGATTTTAACGTCCAACATTTTCGCCAAGCGGGCCGCTTCGGCGGGACCGAGATTGCGAAAGGCGCCGTTGATAACCGTGAAGAGTATGTCCGGCCGATCGGGAGCGGCGGCGTGGTAGAGCGATTCGTGAAAGGCGGTATCGCCCGTCACGTAAATCGTAGGTCCGCTATCGACCCGCACGATATAGCCCACGTGCGTGAGATCGTCGGCATCGTAGGGCAAGGCCAACGTCGTGCGGATGCGGAAATCGCCGATTTGACAGGTCTGGTTGGGCCAAGTTACGATGATTTGCTCGTCGGGCACGCCGGCGGCGCGGAGCTTATCGGCGGTTTCGTGCGGCGCAAGAAACGGCCCCGATCCGCCCGCCGCCCGATATCCCGCCAGGGTTTCCGGATCGAGATGATCGTCGTGACTGTGGCTCAGCGCATAGAGATCGATGCCGACGAGTTGCTCGGGCGCGATCGGCGGCGGCGTTAGGCGATCCAAATCGAAGCCGTAACGATCGCCGATCGCCTTGCAGCTATTGGTGAGATAGGGATCGATCGCGGCGATTTTTCCGCTCGGGCTTTTCAGAATCAGCCCCGACTGGCCCAGCCACCAAAGCGTTATCCCGCCCTGCGGCACGACGTGGTTCACGATGTGGGGAGGAAGCGGCACAACGATTTCTCCTTCGGAAAATGGGGCGTAATACGCGAGTGGTCCGACAAATACAATTAGAGAGGTTCATGTTGGGGCGATAGTTGTACCGTCGCCCCAGGGATGGCAGTACAACTGCCATCCCAACAATTTGTCATTTTTCGGTTGTCTTACCACGAGGACGAGCGCAATCGAACGTGGGAGGCGCGACGCCATTGTAATCCGTTCTCCCTCGGCGCTCAACGCGGCAATCCTGCCGCTTTAATCCAAGGGATAAATGGGGCGACGTACTCGGCGATAGGGAAAGCTTTGCAGACGACTCGCACAGGGGCCGGGCGTATCGACCGCGTATTCCGCCGCGGCGATGGGATCGTAGGCCTGGCGGTGCGCCACGGCGGCCTTCACGGCAATGACGAATTGCTTTTCGGGCGCGATTCCCTGGCTCCGCAACTGGCCCAAGTCGAAGGGCGGGGTCTTTCGGCTGGTTAGCAGAATCGTCAGATTCTCGTGCCGCACGACCGCGCAAGGCCCCATCTCGATATGCCGTCCGTGCATCGAAGCGAGGTGGCTGTGGGGATCTTCGAGGGTGAATCGCCCCGCGCTGCGGGAAACCAGTTCCACCTCGAGGCGCACCGGTCCGGCATCCAAGGGACTGCCGCGGCCGCCGAGATTCAAGGCGATTTGCGAACCGAGCTCGTGCGGAGCCAGTTCCGCCAAAGCTTGTGGATCGTTGAGAACGACGACCGCATCGGGGATTCGATATTCGAGCAAAGCGCGAAGCAGGCCGGTGCCGTCGCCCGGCGCCCCGCCGCCGACATTATCGGCGGGTTCCGTCAAGATCACGGGACCGTGGGGGTGGCGGGCCAATTTTCGCATGACTTCGTCAACGGGCAGATCGTGGACGTTCCCTTGCTCTTTCAGTTCCTCGGCCAGCGCCGCCAGGGAGTCCAGTTCCGCACGCGCGGCATCGGGATCGCCTTGGGTAACGGCGGTAAAGCTCACGCCGGCATCGGGGACGTCGGCGAAGGCGAAACCGGCCAGCACGTTGACCGCGAGGATTTCGGGGCAGCGAAGTTCGATTTCCCGCGCGCGGGCTTCGAGAGTTCGCATCGGATCGGCGCCGGTATCCGTTCCCGTGGGCGGCCAGAGAATCGGCGGATGCGCCCAAAGCGTGGCGGGGCGCTTGCCGCGCTGGAGGATATTTCCCAAAAGGCGCATCGCACGTGCGGCGGCGTCGGCGGCGTCGCGGTGCGGATTTTCGCGGTAGGCGAGCAACGCATCGGCGTTTTCCGCCATTTCCCGCGTGAAATTCGCGTGCAGGTCGAGGACGCCGACGATCGGAATCGGGCGGCCGCCGAGCGTTCGGCGGAGGCGTTTAAGGAGGAATCCTTCCACGTCGTCGAACGTTGCGGAAACCATGGCGCCGTGCAAAACGAGAAAGACGCCGTCCAAACCTTGCGCAAGGTTTCGGAGCAGAATTTGTTCGAGTTCCGCGACATAATCGAGCACCAGATCGTCCGCAAGCGGGGGGCCGGGCGCCGCGCGGAGGTCGATCGCCGGGATCGCCTCCCAGCCTTGATGAAAGGCGGTTTCGACGGCCGTTCCCAAGGGCGAATCATCGCCGGCGGTTTGGAGAAGTTCGCCGCCGCGCCTCAATTCGCACTCCTCCCGCGCGGTCGAACCCGGCAAAAACGTATTGGTTTCGTGGAACAAACCGGCGATCAAGATGCGATTCATGCGTCGTTCCCGGCGGAAGATCGCCCTTTGCGGCCGAATTTCCGCGTGCGTTTGTCTAGCCGTTGACTTTCATTAGGGCATCCGCGATTTGGCGGCATCGCGTATTGGTCGCCCGAACTTTGGGCATGGTGATGCTGATGGCCGCCACGGGATACCCATCCTGGAGGATCGGCACGGCATGGCAGATGACTTCCAGCACCGTTTCTTCGTTCTCGACGGCCCAGCCGCGGGCACGGGTATCTTGCAATATCCGCTGCAAGAGGGGCTTGGTTTTCACGGTTTTCGGGGTGATCGGGCGCAGCGCGGTGGATTTGAGCAGGGTCTGGAGTTGCGATTCCGGCAAAAACGCGGCGATCGCGCGGCCCACGGCGGTCGAAAAGTATTCGTCGGCGGCGTTGGGCAAGAGCATGATCCGCAGCGTTTGCGTGGTCTCCAAGACGTGGAGATAGCGGATTTGCGTGCCGTCGAGAATCCCCAAATTCACGGTTTCGTTGAACTGCTGATGCAACCGAGTCATGTGGGGGATGGCCAAGGCCTTCAAGTCGCGGAAACGGCTGCCTTGGGTGAGTCCGACCAGGTGGGGAGTTAAAAAGTATCTGCCGGACTCATCCTGGGCGACGTAGCCTAATTTGGCAAGCGTTTGCACGATGCGATGCACCGTGGGTTTGGGCAAGGCGGTTTGGCGGGTCAGCACTGCCAGCGACAGCGGCTCGACGCTTTCGGCGAGGTGTTCGATCACGAGGAAGGTTTTTTCGAGGACGGCGATGCTCATGGAAAAAATCCGAAAAATCTTTTTTCGCCTCTTGACAGGCAGCGTTTCATTTTATAAAATAATACGTATCGCATCGTGAAACACTGATCGGCGACCGCCGGTCCCGAATTTCACGTTCGCCCGACATTATAACAGGACGGGCGAAACGGGGGGACTCGTGCGGAAAAAAATCCGCGCCGCCTATTGACAACAAGTGTATCAATTTATACAATTATATTGTATCACATTGTGAAACGCTTGTCCCGCGCGTTTTTTCGCCGCCGCCGATGATGATTCCGCGCGAAAACCGCTTTTTTATTCGTTTTCCACTGCATCGAGGGTGATCCGGTCGTTCCGCCGCGAAAGAAGGTCAGCCCATGAAGATCACCGACTGGACGCTTTACGCGCCGGATCGAAATTTCCACGTTTTCGTGGAATTGCAGACCGATTCCCAAATTCGGGGATGGGGCGCGGCTTATTCCCAGAAAGATCAAGTTCTCGGCGCGCTCGGCTGGTTGAAACGCTTTGTCCTGGGCGAATCTCCCTTGGAAATCGAAAGGGTTACGGAAAAACTGCATCAAGTAAGCTTTTGGGTGGGTCGGGGGGGAGCGATGACCCACGCCATCAGCGCCATCAATCTCGCGCTTTGGGATGCGGCGGGCAAGATGCTCGGCCAGCCCGTGAATGTGCTCTTGGGCGGAAAACATCGCCCAGCGGTTCCCGCCTACGGCTCGGTGCTGTTTCATCCGATCGACACCTTGGCGGAACGCATCGCGACGATGAGAGAACGCGGTTTCCGCGCGATGAAACTCGGTTGGGATCCGTTCGGCAAGGGCAGCACGGCCGACGACGAGAAACTGGTGGCCGCCGCGCGCGCGGCGGCGGGCGAAGGCACGACGTTGATGATCGACGCCGGCGGCAGCGCGCCCTATTGGCCGTTGCGCTGCAAGGACGCCCTCGAGCGGGCGCGGATGCTGGCGGATTACGGCGTTTATTGGTTCGAGGAGCCGCTGCCGCCCGACGACCTGGAGGGCTACGCGCGGCTGACCGACGCTTCGCCGGTGAAGATCGCCCACGGCGAGGTGCTGACGCGGCGGCAATCGTTCCTTCCCTACATCGAGCGGCGCGCCATGGACATCGTCCAGCCCGACGCTTCCAAAGTCGGCGGACTTTCGGAGATGCGGCGGATCGCCTGGATGGCCGAGGCGCGCGGGATCGAGGTCGTTCCGCACGGGTGGAATACGGTCCTCGGCGTGGCGGCCGATCTGCATTTCACCTCCACGCTTACGACGCGGACATTCGTGGAATTCAACGTCGGCAATCCGTTAGTGGAAGAATTGGCGGAAACTCCGTTGAAGTTGGATGCCGAAGGTTGCCTTCCGGTGTCCGACTTGCCCGGCCTGGGGATCGAGATCGATCCGGAAAAGCTGCGGCGGCTCGAGCAATCGGGATTCGCCGGCCCTTCCTGGACTTGGGATGAACGAAAGGAGTTCGAGGCGTCATGAATTCTTCCTCCCCTCGGCGCATCCTTGCGATCGGCGCGCACCCGGACGACGTGGAATTCGCCTGCGCGGGCACGCTCGCGCGATGCCGCGACCGCGGCGACGCGGTGAGCCTGATCGTGATGTGCAACGGGAATTCGGCTTCCTCGACGATGCCGGCCGAGGAGCTCGCCGCCGTTCGCAGCCGCGAGCTGAACGAGGCGGCAAAAGTTTTGGGGGCGGAAACGGTCATCGAGCTGGGCCTGCCGGACTACGGCGTATGGTTCGACCGCGAAACCTTGCTCCTGCTGACGGACGCGATCCGCCGCGCCCGGCCGGACGTCGTGATCACCCACTTCGAGGCCGACTACGGCGGCGACCACAACAACACGCTGCAACTGGCGCGGGACGCCACGCTGGCGGCGAGCGTGGCGGGCGTGAAGACCGCGCATTCGCCGATCCCCAAAATGCCCTATTTGTACATGATGGAGCCGCTGGGCGGATTCGGCTTCCAGCCCCAAATTTACGTCGATATTACCTCGACGATCGAAGTCAAAATTCGGATGATCGAATGCCATCGGAGCCAGATGGAATGGATGAGCCGCTACGGCGGCCTGGATAGCCGGGAGTACATCAGAACGGTGGCGAAGTTCCGCGGCTACCAAGCGGGCGTCGCCTACGCGGAAGGCTTCATCGCCCACGGCTCCTTCGGCCACCTGCCTGCCGGCGGCGTTTTGCCTTGAAGAAATAATGAGCGCATCGTTCCCGGCGGATTATAAACCTTAACCGAGACGTGCATGAAACACCATTCTAGGGAGAGATTGTAATGAAATGCAAGTTCATTTTTATCGCAAGTCCCGGGCCGTTGCCCTCGTCGGCGGATTGCCGTGCTTCGATCCGTCATCGGCGAAATTTCGAAACGAGAAATAAAAAGCCGGGATTCCCTAGCGCGCGGGGGCGGCGGGGATTCACCCTGGTGGAGTTGCTGGTGGTGATCGCGATCATCGGCATTCTGATCGCCTTATTGTTGCCGGCGATCCAGGCCGCGCGGGAGGCGGCCAGGCGCTCGACGTGTTCGAATCATTTGAAGCAACTCGGTTTGGGATGCCTGCTTCACGAAAGCTCGAATAAGTTCTATCCCACCAGCGGCTGGGGGTGGGGGTGGATCGGCGATCCCGACCGCGGCTATGGGATCAGCCAGCCGGGGAGCTGGTGTTTCAATATTTTGCCGTTTATCGAGTTGAAGCAACTGCACGATATGGGCAAAGGGCAAGCCTCGCAGCAGAAAATGCTTGCCGCGAACAGGCTGACGCGGATTCCCCTGGAGGTGATGCACTGCCCTACGCGACGGCCGGCGATGCTCTACGGGGCCGGATATTTCAGCAATTGGGTGGCCATCAACGCGACCCCCAATAAGGTCAACGACTATCTCGGCGCCAAGACCGATTACGCGGGGAATTGCGGAGATCAGGACGGCTGGTGGAATACTTTCCCCGGATCCGTCGCGGAGGCGGCCAATTATGGATCCTGGCGCAACCCGGCGCGGATGGATGGCATAACCTACCAGCGTAGCACGGTGAAGGCCATCCACATCATCGACGGCACGAGCCACACGATCATGATCGGCGAAAAATATATCAATGCGGATATGTATCGCAACGGCATGGACGACGGCGAGAACGAAAGCCTCTACGCCGGCTACGATATCGACAGCCTTCGCACGGCGAATATCGGGACGTCTTACGTGGACGACTCCGTGCTCTACATGCGGGACCGGCCCGGACTTTCCTCGTATTACTGTTTCGGAAGCTCCCATTCCACCGGCGCCAATTTCGCGTTTTGCGACGGCTCGGTCAAATCGATCGGCTACGACATCGATCACGACAGTCTCCGGTCCCTGGGGAGCCGCAGGGATCGAAAGGCCGTTTCCGCCAGCGCCTATTAACGTTCGCGGCGCCGCGGCATCGGCGGGGAAAAATTTTTCGACGCGCCCACGAAAGGAGGTGAATCGCCCCAAGAAAAAACGGAAAACGAATCGTGCGTTGTACGGCCTGGGATTATTGCGTGGATCTTGCGATTTTTTCGGCGCCGGCAAATCGGAACGTCCGCGGGCGCGAGTTATCGACCCGGAGAAACTCGCGGCGGCGGTCTTCGATGCCTGCTCCGGAGCGGAGCAGAGGTTTGGAGCCTTTCCCGGAATCCGACCGGTTGGATAACTCGTTGCGATGCCGCTCCAACCGGTTGAGGTTCCGGGATAAGTGCTTTGCGCGGAATCGCAGGAAGGCGGATCGGCGCGGCGACGGAGACGCGGCCGAAGCAACCCGCCGAAAATGGATAACGAACTATGGATAACATCAACCCCAAGCATCGTATGCTTGTTTTTTCACCATTCTTTTTCAGGATCAATCTTATGAGACCGATTACAAAAGTTTTTTGTTGGTTGTTTTTTTGCCTCGCGATGAGCGGCGCGCTGCCGGGGGCCGATCAGGCCTTTTATTGGAACGCCGTGAACGGCGATTTCAACACGTCCGCGAATTGGACGCCCGGCGCGTTATGGCCCGGCTACACCGGGGGCTTTTGGGTCGTCGCCAATAATGGCACGGCGAACATCACCGCCGACGTTCCCGACATGCGCTACTGGGTGTTGCCGGGCAGCGATTGGACCTTCACCTCGGGCTTGAACACCGTGGGCATGGTCAATCAGTCCGCGGGGATTCTCAACTTGAAAGCCAGGGTTTTGGTGGCTTACAATCCCGATTCCTACGGCGTTTACCACATGTCCGGCGGAACCGTTAATGCCAATATCGGCCAATTTTCCGGAACGGCTATTGGAGCGGGGGGGAGGGGCGTCATGACCGTCTCCGGAACCGCCACTTTCAATGCCTTAAACGGCATCACGTTTGGGGCCGGCAGCAATATGAATGTGAACATCCTGAATCTCGGCGCGACGGGAAATCCGGGCGGCACCGTGCTGGCGTCTTCCCTCTATACCCTCTCCGGGACGGGATTGATCAACTTTCACGGGGGAACCTATAAGTCGAATTTCACTTATCACGATTCCCTCCATCAATCCACCATCTATATCTATGGCGAAGGCGCGACCATCGACACGGGATCGTATAATATCGGCATTGAAGACCCCCTGAGAGCACCCACCGGAAACGGCGTAACAGGCTTTCAATTGGACGCTGCCGGATCGGGATACACGGGCGCCCCGATCGTGAAGATCGACGCGGCGGTGGGCGACAGCGGCGTGGGCGCGACGGCCTTGGCAACCTTCGATTCCGGTACGGGACAACTCACGGGATTAGTCATCACGAATCCCGGAACGGGTTATACCATGTCCCCCGTGGTCACCTTATACGGCGGCGGCGGAACCGGCGGTGCCATCTCGATTCCCTTGGCTTCCTTGGGCGCGAGCAGTTCGGGCGGGCTCACGAAAAAAGGCGTGGGAACCCTCAGTTTGGACGACAACACCTATCTGTCCGGAATCAGCCACACCTACGCGGGACCCACGGTGGTCGAAGAAGGCACGCTATTCGTGGACGGCAACTACGTGTCGTTGAGTTCGTCGGGCATCGAGGTCCGCAACGCGGCCACCTTTAGCGGCAAAGGTTCCGTTTACACGCTCCCGGCCATAACCGTCAAGTCGGGCGGCAAGCTCGACCCCGGCGGCGCTTCCGACGTCTCTTTCAAGACCTCCGGCGTCACCCTTTACGATGGCGCAAAAATGTTCATTCGCACCGCCCTCTCGGGGCCGAACTTCATCGACGTGCAAGGGAGCGTCGGCGTCGGCGGAGCGAGCGGCGACGTGCGCGTCGATTTCAGCGGAACCACGCCGTCGCCGGGAAGCTATCCGATCATCACCTATACCGGCACGCACAGCGCGAGCCTTGCCTACCTCCTGGAATACGACAGCGTGGGCATGTCGGGCGCGCAAATCTCGACGACCGCCGTGGCCAATCAGGTAACCGCGATCTTCACCGATTTGAGCACCGCCAACCGCTGGAGCAACGGGGCGGGGGGAGTCTATGATGCGGCTACGACCGGCAATTGGACCGGCGGCGTGGTTCCGCTCGCGGGCAATCAACGCGCGATTTTCGCCGATGTCCCCGCCGCTTCGGGCGACATCAACGTGTCGTTGCAAACCAATCCCACGCTCAGTTCGATCATCTTCAACAATCCCAGCTATTCCTACAAGATCGGATCGGCGGGAAATTACTTCACGTTGAACTCCACGATCGCTTTCAACAACTTGATTTCCGTGATCGCGGGAACGCACGAAATCAACGCGCCCGTGAATTTGAATAAAAACACCCGCGTCCAAGCCGATAGCACCGCCTCGTTGACCCTCGGCGGCGCGGTGGGCGAAGACGCGAGCGGCGCGCGGGTTCTGACCCTGTCCGGCCCGGGCACCGTGAGGTTGTCGGGCCTCAACACCTATACCGGCGCCACGATCATGGCCGGCGGCGGCGTGTTGGAGGTCGGCAACGTGGACGTTGTGGCGAACGCCAATGCGCTCGGTAAATCGAGCGCGGCGCCGGCGAATCTCGAACTCAACGGGACTTTCCGCTACGTGGGGACCGTAAACGGCAGCACCGACCGCGGATTCAAAGTGGTGGGACCAACCACCATCGATACGCCCGACAAAAACCTGACTATTTCCGGTCAGGTCGATTCCACGAACGACCCGTTCGTGTATAAAACCGGCAGCGGCACGTTGGCGCTCACCAATTCCGGAACGGCGAATTATTTCCAGAATACTCCCATCGTAGTGCAAGGAAAGATGTTATTCAACGGCGGCGCGGGTTCGGTTTATAACTCGGACGTATCCTGGCAAGTCGGCAACGTCTCGACCGCCGGGACGGACACGCCCGTCCTCGAAATCCAAAGCGGCACGCTGAACATGGTTCACGCCATGTACATCGGCAGCAAGGTATCGAGCGGCGCCACTTCGAAGATGATCATGTCGGGGGGGAAACTCGCCGGCAATCGCCTCTGGTTGGCGGTCGATCACGCCAGCGGCCCTTCCAAAGCCGCCCTGGAAATGTCCGGAAATTCCGAAATTTCGCTCAGCGGTGGTTTTTATGGAAACGGCAGTCCCGATAGCGAGTCAACCGTCACCTTGTCCGACTACGCCAAGGTTTCGAGCGCGAGCTACGCCTATTTCAACGGAGATACCTCCGCGGCGAAAATCACCGTCTTGATGAGCGGACATAGCGAATTCATCGTCGGCGGCTACCTCAATTGCGGTCCTTGGGGGTCTTCCTATACCGGTACCGTCGCGAACATTACCCTGCAAGACTACGCCAAGGTTTCCGCCGGCGTTACTTCCTACGGTCTGTATGCGGGGGTGGGAGGAGATTCCCGAGTTACCTGGACGATTAAGGACAACGCGACCCTGAACGTGCGCGAACTCCGCGTGGGCAGAATCGAAAATGCCTCGGGAGCCATTTACCAACAGGGCGGCACGTTCCAAGGTACGGGCAGCGGCCCATTCGCGTTCGGCGGCGATTTGGATTACGACGCCGGAAACGCCACCTACGGCTACTTCGCGCTCGTCAACGGCGATACGCATGCCGGCGATTGCCAAATTCTGGTTGGCGCGACGGGAACGGGCGTCGTCGATCAATCCGGCGGCGCATTCGACGCCAACTACAGTATGCTCATCGGCAGCAAGGCCGGCGCGACGGGCGTGTACAACCTCACCGGCGGCAACCTCACGACGAACGACTGGAACTCGATCGTGGGCTACCGCGGCGAGGGCGTCTTGAGCATCAGCGGCAGCGGCAAGTTCACCCACCGATCCGGCGAAGATGCCGCGTTTTATGCGGGATACGACGGCGGCAAGGGAATCGTGAACTTGGGAACCTCGGCCGCGAGCGGCGGCACCCTCGAGGTCTATCAAATCGCGCGCGACGGCGCCACCAGCTCGGGAACCGTGAACTTCCACGGCGGCACCTTGAAGGCGACCGCTTCCACCTCCACCGGGAGTAGCGAATTCCTCAAGGACACCGATAACTATATCTACGGCGAAGGCGCCAAGATCGATACGAATGGAATCGACGTTACCATTGCGGCCGACTTGAAGGCCCCGACCGGAAAGGGCGTGCAAAGCATCGCTTTCAACGCGCTGACCGACGGCGGCGATGGATACATCGGCGCGCCGGCCGTGGTCATCACCCCGGCGAGCGGCGATCCGGGCATCGGAGCCACCGCCAAGGCGGTCATCGATCCCGCCACCGGCAAAGTAACGGGAATCGTGGTGACGAATCCCGGCGTCGGTTATGCCGTTGCCCCGACCGTTTCCTTGTTGGGCGGAGGCTTTACCACGGCCGCCACGCTGGGCGCCGCGGCGATTGTCGATAACGTCAACACCGGCGGGCTGACGAAAAACGGGCTCGGTTCGCTCACCCTAACGGGCGGTCTCTCGTATGCCGGCAACACCGCCGTCAACGCCGGAACCTTGAATCTATCGAGCCTCAATACCCCGGCCGCCACCGTTTCGGTAGCGACGGGCGCGACGTTGAATGCGGCCTCGATCGTCGCGAACGCGATTACGATCGGCGGTCCGCCGGTCGCCGCCGTGCCCGAACCCGGCACGCTGGCGCTCCTGACTGCTGCGGGCTTGCTTGCGGCGCTATTTGTCCGGCGTCGGAAGTAAGCGGACTCCGTTCCGTTTTTCCTCGGAAAAGCGGAATCACCTCGAGCGTTACCCACCCGCCGGCATTCCGCGGCGGGTGGGGAACGCAAACTTGCGTTAAGAGGTCGGTTATCATTGCGGAAATGGTTTCGGCCTCTATTTTTTCCCACGGATTTAGCTCGGCGGGAAGACGGTTTTATTTCGCGGGTTTTTTTCCCGCAACATCATCTCATTTGGCAGGACAATCATGAATCAGGAATGCACCGACTCCGCGGCCCAACTCGCGATGAATAATCGCCTCCATGCGAAAAGACAGCCCAACAACGATCGCAAACCCTCGCAATTGTTTCGCAGGGAGTTTTCCAAGGCGAACGAGGATTTGGCGCTGAATCTCGACAAGACGATTTTCAGCTTCATGCGGGAGTCGCTCTTCGTGGCGGTCGTGTGCGATATCCTCGACTCGCTGGGGTATCGCCATCAGGCCATGCACGGCAGGCTTCGGCCGTTGCTTCCCAACATTCGCAACTGCGGCTTTGTGGGTCGGGCAAGAACCCAAAGCTGGATGCTGACCGACTACGTCGTCGAGGAGGATCCCTACGGCTTGGAAATCGAAGCCATGGACTCCCTGGGGCCCGGCGACGTGGTCGTGCATTCGACCGATTTGAGCGGCGCGCTCTCCCCCTGGGGCGAACTGATGACCACCGTCGCCAAGCGCAACGGGGCCGTAGGGTGCGTGTGCGACGCGATGGTCCGCGATTGCACCCGCATCATCGACCAGGAATTTCCGGTCTATTGCGCCGGCGTTCGGCCCCTGGATTCCAAGGGGCGCGGGCGCGTCATGGCCTTCGACGTGCCCGTGCAATGCGGGGAAGTCTTGGTGCGCCCGCGGGAAATCGTTTTCGCCGATTACGACGGGATCGTGGTGATCCCCCACGAAGTGGAAAACGAAGTGCTGCAACTCGCCCTGGAAAAGGTCGAAGCGGAAAACAAAACTCGGCAGGAGATCAAGGAAGGGAAAACCCTGCGCGAGGTTTTCGACAAGTACGGCGTTCTGTAAGTGCGCGGCATTCCGGCCGCATTCAACACATCAATTGGAGAAAGGAACTCAAGGATCATGCCCTGTATTATTCGTCGGTTTGGAACTTCATGCCTCGTGGCTTCGATCGCCTGGGTTTTCGCGGGAGCTTCGGCGGCTTTCGCGGGAGGCGATTCGGAGGCGGAATGGACGCTGGAGCAAGCGCGAAAGTGTTGGAAGCCGATGACCCGGGCGGTGCAGCACGTGGGCGTGCCGGGCTATCAATTCCAAACTGGGGTGATGTGGGACGGCGCGATCGTTCTCGGACCCTTGGACGGGCGGAATCTCAAAGTCATGCAGCAAGAGCTTGCGCCCCTGGGAAAAAACTTCCTGCACCTGTCCTTCGGCTTCGGCGAGCCGATGCGCCTGGTGGACCGTACGGGGACCAATAATCCGCTGATTCGGCGGAGCCTCGAAGGCGGAAGGCATCCCGTGCCGCACGTCGAAACCCGCGACGGCGATCTGGCCTGGAAGGAGACCGTGTTCGCGCATCTCTTGGACCGGCCGGCCGACGAATGGATGGATGCGAAGGATAACGACACCCTCGTTACGCATGTGGTTTTCAAGGTGAAAAACACCGGGCATGCCCGGCGCACCGGGCATCTGTGGATGCACTTCGGCGATACCGGACAAGTCCACTTCGGCTACAAGTGCGGTCAATCGCCGGAACTCGGCAACGGCAAAATTGCGCCCGTCATCGGCCAGGAGATCTCGTATAAGTTCGAAAAGCCCTTCGGGCGCGTCGGCGACGGCGTGCGCTTCGTCATTCCGCAACCCAGTTCCGGGGAACTGGCCTGCCATGAGGAAGTGAAAGAGGCGCAGGGCATCGGCGGAACGCCGAAGAACGTCCTCGAATGGAAGGTGCCCCTCGGGCCGGATGAAGAAGCCGAACTGCGGCTCTTAATCCCTTATGGGATTGTCAGCCAAGAAGCGGCGGAAAAGATCGCCGCGCTCGACAGCGAGAAGCAGCTCGTCGAAGTCCTCGACTTTTGGAAGAAACTGCAATACGGTCCCGGGCGGATTCGGACGCCCGATCCGTTCTTCAACGACTATCTCATTGCCGTTGCCGGGCAGATGGCCCAGCAGGTGGCCTATCGCGCGCGGTCCACGAAGGTTTGGATGTACAAGACCAGCCCCAACCACTATGAAATGCTGTGGCCCTGCAATGCCGCCAAGGCCCTGCCCGCCTTCGACTACCGGGGATTGACCGAGTTGAATCGCCGCGTGCTTCAAAGCTTTATCGACGCGCGCACCGACGATGTCGGCGGATTGAACCGCGCCGGCATGGGGCGTGGAACCGTACTCGCGGGCGAAGGCTTCGCCGCAATTCCGGGCTTCATGGGCAATTTCGGCGAATGGACCGCCAATCCCTTGCTGATCAGCCACGGATTGGAACTATGGGCGCTCGCGTCGCACTACCGCATTACCCGCGACGGGAAATGGCTCGGCAGCGGGCCGAACTCGCCTTTGCATGCGATGATCGAGAGCTTCGATTGGGTCGCCCAGCAGCGAAAGCGGACGATGCGCGAAATCGACGGCAAAAAGGTTCCCTACTGGGGGCTGCTCCCCGCCGCCTCGGCCCACGATTGGCTCGCCGGCAACACCGTCTTTAACGACGCTTTCTGCATCTACGGCATGACCGAGGTCGTGCGCCTCTTGCGGGAGATCGATCACCCCCGCGCCGAGGAAATGGCGAAGGAGTTGTGCGACTATCGGCAATGCCTGCGGGACCGCTATTTCGAAGCCAGCCGCCGCGCGCGCGCCTTGCCCTTGGCCGACGGCGCGACGATTCCTTTCGTGCCGCGGATGGTTCAGGAATTGGATTGGGCCAAACCCGACTGGACCTACACCGGCTATAGCCCGATACGCGCCGGGGCGTTCGGCATTTTCGATCCGCGGGATGAGTTGACCGACCTCGCCCTGGCCTATCTCGAAACCGGCATGCCCAAGGGGGAAGGGGCCTACTTCAAATCCGATGTGTATCAAGACACTTCGAACGTGAATCTCGCCGACGTCAACGATCCCGAGGCCGAGCGGCACTACATGTGGCGGCATTACGTGGAATACGAAACCATGTGGCCCATCGGCGGCCCGCTATTCCTGGCGCGCGACGACTTGCCGCGGTTTTTCGAGTGGCTCTTTCATAATATCGGTTTTGTCCTCCATCAAGAATGGCGCGTGGGCGTGGAATCGTGGGACGGCGTGCCTTCCTGCGCCCCCGGCGACGGCGAACGCTGGCAGATCATCCGCAAGATGTTCGTCAACGAATTCGGCGGCTACGACGGTTCGCGACAATCGTTGTGGCTCTTGCAGGCCATTCCCCGATCGTGGCTGAAGCCCGGCGACCGCTCGTCGGTCGAAGCAATGGGAACTGCCTTCGGCGGAACCGTCGATTTGAACTTGCGGGTCGCCGCCGACGGGAATTCCGTAACCGTGAAGGGCGCGCTGAAAAAACTGGCCGTGAAGCCCAAGGAGATTCGCGTGCGGCTGCGCTCCGGCGACGGCCGGCCCTTGGCGTCCGCCGCGGTCAACGGGCAGGCCGTGGCGGTTCAGCCCGGCGACGTGCTCCTCTTGCCCGCCGCGACCGACGGAGATTTCGAGATCGTCGGCAAGTTTTGATCGCAGCCCAGAAAGCAAGCTTCATAATGCCTCGTATCGGTTGGACGTTCCTCGCATTCGCATCGTTGTCGGCGATGCTCTTCGGCGCCGCGCGCGGCGCGGAGTTCGAATGGACTCTCGAGCACGCGCGGAAACAATGGGAACCGATGACCAAGTCCGTCCAGAACGTGGGCGTCCCGGGCTGTCAATGGCAAGTCGGCGTCTTCTGGGACGGCGCTTTGCTCTTCGGCCAGACGCTGTTGCGCGGCGAAGCGTACCGTCATCCCCGATTGGCCGACGAAATCGCGCTCGCCCGATTGGGCGACAACATGTTGCACGTGAGCGTCGGATTCGGCGCGCAAATGCGTTTGCTCGACCGCGCCGGCTCGAATTCTCCCCTCATCCGCAAAGGGCTATGCGAAGGGCGGCTGCCGATGCCTTTCGTCGAATCGCGCGACGGCGATCTCGTTTGGCGGGAAACGGTTTTCGCCCATCTTTTGGAGCGAAAAATGGAAGCGGGAATGGAGCCGCGTCCCGACGACGTGCTCGTCGTGCAGGTGAAATTCACCGCGCGAAACGCGGGTCTTTCCCGCCGGGTGGGTCATCTGTGGCTGCACTTCGGCGACGCGACGAAAACGCGATCCGCCTCGCAGCAACTACCCGAACTCGCGCCCGCGCTTGCCCACGCCTACGAAGCGCCCTTCGGGATGCTGGAGGGCAAGGTCCGCTATGCGATTCCGACTCCTTCGCGGGGGCAAGTGCGCTGGCACGATGGAGTGCCCGCTCCGCCGGGTACGATCGCTCCGGGAAAACGCGTTCTCGAATGGGAGGTGCCCTTGGCCGCGGGCGAGCAAGCCGAGCTGCGGCTCGTTCTCCCCTACGGTTTGGTGGAAAAGGAAGTCGCGGCGCGCGCGGCGGCATTGGACTACGAAACGCTTTGGCAAGCGGTGGCGAAGTTTTGGCGATCGGTGGTTTCCGGTCCCTGCCGCATCGTCACGCCCGATCCCTGGTTGAACGATTATCTCGCGGCCACGGCCGGACAAATCGCCCAGCAAGTAGGGTACCGTCACAAAGCGAAAATCTGGATGCTCAAGACCGCTCCCAACTGGTACGAGGACTACTATCTGGCGTGCGCGGCGCGGGCGTTGCCCTCGCTCGATCTGCGCGGGCTCGAACGCTACACCCGTCCGGTATTGCAAAGCATGGCGGATTTCCAGAGCGACGACGCAAGCGGATTGATGGTGAACCGCGCGGCCAAGACGGCGGGGATCGTGGGGAGCGAAGGGTATCCGCGGCGTCCCGGTTATCTCTGCAACTTCGGGCCGCCCGGAACCGCGGTGCCCCTCGGAGACCCGAAACAAGGCTGGTCGGCGAACGACTCGCTGATGGGGCATGGACTCGCCCTGCACGCGCTGGCGGCCCATTATCGCATCGCGCGGGACGGGGCCTGGTTGGGTGGCGGCGCGGGATCGAAGTTGCAATCGATCTTGGACGCCTGCGACTGGATTGCCGCGCAGCGAAAGCGCACCATGCGCGAGGAAAACGGGAAGAAAGTGCCGCACTGGGGGCTGTTGCCGTCGGCCTCGGCTCACGACTGGCTTTCGGGCAATGCCATTTTCAACGACGCCTGGTGCATCTATGGAATGGCCGAGGCCGTGCGGATGCTGTGGGAAATCCGCCATCCCCGCGCCGAGGAATTGGCGAAGGAACTTCAGGATTACCGTTCCTGTTTATCGCGGAGTTACGCGGCGGCCCGCGATGGCGCGCGCCGCCTCCCCTTGGACGACGGTCGGGAAATCCCCTTCGTACCCCGCATGACGAACGAATTGGATTGGGCGCGCGTGGACTGGACGATCACCGGCTATGGACCGCTTCGCGCGGGCGGTTTGGGCGCTTTCGATCCGCGGAACGAACTCGTTACCCAAGCCTTGGCGTTTCTGGAGGCCGGCCGCCCCTCGGCAAACGATCCGCAAGCGCGGGAATACTTCTGGCGGCATTACGTCGAGACGGAAACCCATTGGCCGATGGACGACGTTTTCCTCAATCGGGACGATTTGCCCCGGTTTTTCGAGCTGCTTTTCAATAACCTGGCCGCCGCCGTGCATGAAGATTTCCGCGTGGGCTGCGAAGCCCGCAACGGCGTCGCCTCCTGCTCCCCGTCCGATGCCGAACGCTGGCGGATGATTCGCAATATGTTCGTCCGCGAATTCGGCGGCTACGACGGTTCGGAGCAGTCGCTCTGGCTCATGCAGGCCCTTCCCCGATCGTGGCTGAAGCCCGGCGACCGCTTGTCGGTTGAGGAAATGGGAACCGCATTCGGCGGAAAAATCGACTTGACCGTGGAAGTCGCCGGCGACGGAGACTCCGTTGCCGTCGATGTGGAGATGAAACAACTTGCCGTGAAGCCCAAGGAAATTCGGATGCGGCTGCGTTCCGGCGACGGCCGCCCCTTGGCGTCCGCAACGGTCAACGGCAGGACGGCCGCGGTGCGGGCCGGCGATCTGATCCTCCTGCCGGCGACGACGGACGGCGCGTATCGCGTCGTCGGCGGTTTTCGCTAAATCCCCTTCAAGACAATCGGAAAGAACGGATAAATGGGTTTCGAGTTGAATCTCAGCGTCGTCGATCTGCTGATTATCGCCGTATCGCTCGTGCTGGCGATTACCGTCGGCTTGTGGGCCGGCCGCAACCAGGACCAGACCGCCAAAGGGTACTTTCTCGCCTCGCGGCGGCTGCCGTGGTACATCATCGGCTCCGCATTCGTCTCGACGAGCGTTTCGAGCGAGCAGATCGTGGGCACGGTGGGCGCCGCCTACGAACATGGCATGGGCATCGCGAATTGGGAATGGTTCACCGTGCCGCACTATCTCGTTTTCATCCTCTTCTTCATTCCCATGTACTTGAGAAACAATATCACGACCATTCCCGATTTCCTCACCCGCCGATATGGGCCGCTTTGCGGAACCATTTATAGCTGGCTGCTGTTGTTCGCTTACGTTTTCATCTTTTTGGTGGTCGTCTTGTACAGCGGCAGTTTCGCCATCCAGCGAATTACCGGCTGGAACTACCATGCGGTGCGTTTCGGATTGGTGGCGCTGGTGGCGATCTACGCCATCAAGGGCGGGCTGTCCGCGGTCATGTGGACCGATGCCGTCCAGTGTTTGATGCTGGTCGGCGGCGGCGTCTTGTTGTTCTTCCTGGCCCTGGCGAAGACGCCCGGCGGATGGGCCGCCATGATGCAGGCCGATCCGCAGCGTTTTCACCTCGTGCTTCCGCCCCACGATTCGACCGCGCCGTTTTTGGGCATTATCTCCCTCGTTTTGACCGTGGGGATCTTCTACAATGCGGGAAACCAAGTGATGGTGCAGCGCATCCTGGGAGCCCGCTCGCGCTGGGACGGCATGATGGGCGTGGTGTTCGCGGGATTCATCAACCTGCTGCGGCCGCTGGTGACTTGCTTTCTCGGATTCGTGGTTTACTACTGGGTGCGGCATCGGGGCGCGGCGCCGCTCGCCGATCGGGACGAGGCTTTCCCCTTCGCGCTGGCGCATTTCGCGCCGGAGTGGGGCTTGCGCGGCGTCGTGCTGTCGGGATTCCTGGCGGCGATCATGTCCGCCGCCAGCGCCTTGGCGAATTCCACCGCGACGATCTTCAGCCTCGATGTTTACGGCAAGATCATCAACAAGAATGCCGACGACCGATCGCTGGTCCGAGTGGGACGCTATGCCTCCTTCGCCGCGCTCTTCCTCGCGGCGCTCTGCGCCCCCATGGTCGGCCAACTGGGAGGCATATTCAAATACTTCCAGACCGGCGTCACCTACCTTTCCGCCCCCATCAGCGCCGTCATCCTGCTGGGCCTCTTTTGGAAGCGCGCGAATTATGCCGGCGCGAAATTCGGCCTGATCTGCGGATCGCTCGTGGCCCTGACGGTGTGGATCTTGGATATCGAGGGCGTGATGAAACTCCATTGGGCCTATAATGCGCTCGCCGCGGAGGTTCTCATCATCGTGGGGATCGCGATCGTCTCGCTCAAAACCGCACCGCCGGACGAGTCGCAATGGAAGCCGTTTCGGTGGAATTGGCGCTGGCTGACCGATTTTTCTGCGGAAGCGAAACGTCCCTGGTATCAAAGCTGGGTCTTTTGGTTCTGCATCTATGCTTCCATCTGGGCCTATCTCTACTGGCGGTACTGGTAGGGTGGCCGTAAGATATACTGCGTTTGAAAAGCGCGCCGAGCGGATTATCGCCTCGGCCGGAAGTGCGATACCGTTTGGCGGTTCGAGTGGTTCGACAACTATTAATTGACGGGTTCCCGTTGGGGCGACAGTTGCACTGTCGCCCCAGGGATGGCAGTACAACCGCCATCCCAACGACCTATCGAATAGTATTTGCGTAACCGTTCACAGGGGACTGTCCCGATTTTCGCGGCGCAAAAGATGATGGTGCCGTAAAAATGCTTAATCGCCGCGAAAATGGGACTGTCCCCCTCGCGCCGCGGGAAGGGGACAGGTCCATGTTTTCGGCCTAC
>JADLEL010000059.1 GCA_020846145.1 Pirellulales bacterium
AATCGCCGGATAATAGGGGTGGCAGTACAACTGCCACCCCAACAAATTGAGGTTTTAGGATAAGTTCTTTTTTTCTCGCCATCAATTCATCCTTCAGCATTCAGCAAATAATAATGCCGAAAACTAACTACTATCGAAAGGGCATCGTTCTCGCCGGCGGAGCGGGAACTCGTCTGCATCCCATCACCCGAGCGGTGAGCAAGCAACTGCTGCCGATCTACGACAAGCCGATGGTCTATTATCCGTTGTCGGTCTTGATGCTTGCGGGCATACGTGAGATTTTGCTGATCTCCACGCCCCAGGATCTCGGCGGCTTTCAACGCCTGTTGGGCGACGGCAGCCGATTGGGCATCTCGCTGCAATACGCCGTCCAGCCGGAACCCAAGGGGCTGGCCCAGGCCTTTCTCATCGGCCGGGACTTCATCGGCGACGACCGCGTGGCGTTGATCCTGGGCGATAATATCTTCTACGGACAGGGCTTTCAGGCGAGTTTGCAACGCGCCGCCGGCCGCGCGAAAGGGGCGACGGTTTTCGCCTATTCCGTCAAGGACCCGCAACGCTACGGCGTGATCGATTTCGACGCGCGGGACCGCCCCCTGTCGATCGAGGAAAAACCCCGCCGACCGCGCTCCAATTATGCGGTAACGGGTTTGTATTTTTACGACAATCGCGTGTCGGACATCGCCGCCGGCTTGGAGCCTTCCGCGCGCGGCGAACTGGAAATCAGCGACGTGAACCGCGCCTATCTGGAGCGCGGCCAGTTGGCGGTCGAACGCCTCGGCCGCGGCTTCGCCTGGCTCGATACCGGCACGGAGGCTTCGCTCTTGCAAGCCGCGAATTTCGTGCAGACCATCGAGGAACGGCAAGGTTTCAAAATCGCCTGTCTCGAAGAAGTCGCTTACCGAAAGGGATTCATCGACGAATTTCAATTGGCGAATCTGGCTCGGGAGTATAGAAATTCCTACGGCGAATACCTCTTGCATTTGATCGAGGAACAAGCGACTCCCGCCGCGCGTAAACGCGGTAGAAAAGCCGCTTGAAATGCCGCATCCCAAATCGAAACGCAAGGCGGGGCAACCAGCTTCCGCACGATGAGTTCGATCGACGCCGTCTTGGGCGTTCGCAAGAATAAATGGCGGCAATCTTGAAATGTAAATCTCGTTCATTTCCCGATTCGCTCCCCTCCTATGAGCTATTTTTTTAATGCGTCGAGCATCATTTTTTTCAATAATCCAAAATTCATAGCCCGATAACCCCCTCTAAAGAATGGATTTTTGCGCGAAGTCGAACAAAATGGGCAAAGGGCGAATTTTTTTCGAAAAAATGCTTGACAAGGCATTTACGCTTGGTACAATCAGGACAGATTAACTCAATGGAGTCGAGGTCAGGGAGGTTTCGTCCAATCACTGTTCCTTTGACGGTGCCTTCACGACTTTTCTCGAAAATGTGTAGCGAAACTAGTGGTTTGAACCTTTTAGCCGGGCGTTAACGCCCAGGAGGTAGCGGTGCGAATCCGAGATGCCGATAAACCGATGGCGTTATGCGCATTGTTTGGATGTGCAGCGCCTATTGTTGTTTCTTGAGCGCTCGATTCGCCATTCAGACCAAAAACATTGTCTGGACGCGTTTGCCAAGAGTGATTCCGGCCAACCCTGAAAAGTTTCCGCAGGCTCTTGGCGTGATTTAGCTGACGTTGATTTTTAACATCCCATTGATTTACCCTTACCCGGGCGAGAACGCCCAGGAGGCAGCGGTGCGAATTCGACAACTGATCAATCGAGCGGCTTTCTGCGCGCTCGCGTCTTGCGTCTTTTTGATGTCGGGGATTGCCAACTTATCCTTTGGCGGTTTGATTAACGATCCCGCATCGAATTACATCTATGAATGGAATGAATTTTTCACTTCCACCCGGCCCTCCACGGCGGGGCTCACCTTCGGAACTCCACAAGTATTAAGTGGAAATGTTCTCGATTTTGCGAACAATCTGCAATTCTCCTCGGTTTCCGGCGGCGCCACCCCATCCGATTTTGTGGATGGCAAGCTCGTCTTGGACATTCAGGCCAAACCGAACTTCGCCATCGGCTCCGTCACGCTCTTTGAACGCGGCACCTATAGTTTTGGTTTTGGCGGAACATCCACCACGGGGGCGCAGGTGCAACTGCTCGGCGCCACGCTGAACATCACGGAAATCGATGGCGTTCCCGTAAGCGGCGCCAACTATCCGGGGATCATGAATTTTAACGTTCCTCCCCCCACCCAAGCCGGTTCAAAGACTTTTTTGAAAACGGTTGACCCGGATGCGGGTAATTGGGCCGGCGACATGACGATCAGTCTTGCCGCCTTTTATAGCGATCCCGCCAATCAGGGGAAAAACGTAACCGGTGTCAAGCTTATTTTCAATAATCAGCTTGAAACTGCCGTGGGCACTTCCACTCACTCCTTCATCGATAAAAAAGACGTACGTATTAGCGTCGGTCCCTTAACAATTCCCGAACCGAGTTCGTTCGTCCTGTTGGGCATGGGCGCTTTGCTGTTCGTCCTGGTTCGGAAACGCAAATAGTTTCTTTCGAGCGCATTTTCATCGCTGCCTTCAACGTGGCAAGCTCGACGAGTTCGGGCTTGCCGCTTTTCGTTGATATCGGCGATTCTCGCTCTCGCGTCGGTTTTACCGGTTCTTTTCCGTCCGTCCGAACCCATACCGAGGGAGGGGTGTCCCTTGTTAGGTGCCGATTCAATCATCAAAATAATGCAGAGTGAATTGAAACGTTGATTTGAAATCCATAATTTGAAATCGTCAAAAAGGACACTTCCCATGCCTAGCTGCGTTTTAGCGTATTCCGGCGGTTTGGATACTTCGGTCATTTTGGGTTGGTTGATGGACGAGGGCTACGACGTCCATGCGGTGTATGTCGATCTCGGCCAGCCCTGCGAGGATCGCGAGGCGATTCTCGAAAAGGCACGGAAGATCGGGGCCAAGTCGGCGCGGATCATCGACGCGCAAGAGGAGCTTTGCCGCGATTTCGCCTTTCCCGTAATGCAGTGGCAGGCGAAATACGAGGGCGTGTATCTGTTGGGCACGTCGATCGCCCGGCCGCTGATCTCGAAAATCTGCCTGCAAGTCGCCCGGGAAGTCGGCGCGGAGGTTTACGCCCACGGGGCGACCGGCAAGGGGAACGACCAGTGCCGCTTCCAACTGGCCGCCGAGGCGCTCGCTCCCAAGATCCAGGTGCTGGCCCCGTGGCGGATCGAAAAATTCCGCCAGAAATTCCCCGGCCGGCAGGCGATGATCGCCTACTGCCAGGAGAAAAACATCCCGGTCAAGGTTTCGGCGTCGAAGCCGTACAGTTCCGACGAGAACTGCCTGCACATCAGCTACGAGGCGGGCAAGCTCGAAGAGATGGACGTGAGCGGCGTCGAACTGGTCGAGTTCGGTATGTGCGTGTTGCCGCAGAATGCGCCCGACGAGATCGAAAGCGTAACCATCGAATTCCGCTCCGGTGTGCCGGTCAAGGTGAACGACGATCCGCTGGACGCCTACGATACGGTCGCGTGGCTGAACGAGATCGGCGGCCGCAACGGCATCGGCCTGCTCGACATGGTCGAAAATCGTTTCGTGGGCATGAAGAGCCGCGGCGTCTATGAAGCGCCCGGCATGACAATTCTTTACGAAGCCCATCGGCTCATCGAGCAGCTTACGATGGACCGCGACCTCATGCACCTCCGCGACCGGCTGGCCCCGGAAGTGGCCGAGATGGTCTATTACGGTTTTTGGTACGGCGCAAAGATGGACGCCCTTTTGGCGTTCATCCGCGAGGCGCAAAAGCCGGTAACCGGCGAAGTGACGCTGAATCTCTACAAAGGCAACATCATGGTCGCCCGCCGCAGCAGCCCGGTGAGCCTCTACGACGAGGGCATCGCGACGATGGAAGGCGGCGGCAGCTACAACCAAACCGACGCCGAGGGCTTCTTGCGCATTCAGGGATTGCCGGGAAGAGTGCAAGCGAGGATTAGGCCGAGGCAGTATTGAGATAAAGGAATGGAAAAACCATAAATTTCCGATATAATTGATTAGTATGAATTCAATGCACTGAAACCGATTGGGATTTTTTGAATTTTACATTCGGAGCAACCTCTCATGGCCACCGTCACCGCACCTCACGCCGGCAAATGGACCGTTGCCGACCTGTTGGAGCAGCTTGGCAATGTTCCACCGAACCGCATCCACCTTGTTCCTTCTCCGGGCAATGCTACAGAAGAAGATTTACTAGATCAACTCGACCATCACGATCGAGCATGCGAACTCGTTGATGGCGTTCTTGTGGAGAAAACCATGGGTGCAATTGAATCGATTTTGGCGATGGCGATCGGCGGTTACCTTCGAGCATTCGTGAGAAAACTCAAGTTGGGAATAGTCCTTGGACCGGATGGTCCTTTGCGAATCCTGTTCGATCAAGTTCGCATACCCGACGTTAGCTTCGTGAGCAGGAAAAAGTTTCCCGGCGGCAAATTGCCCAAAGATCCGATTTTCAACGTCGCGCCCGATTTGGCTGTCGAAGTGCTTTCGCCGGGCAACAGCAAAAAGGAAATGGATCGCAAACTCAACGATTATTTCACCGCCGGCGTGGAACTGGTTTGGTATATCGACCCCGTGACGCGCACCGCCACGGTTTATACTTCGCTCGAGCAGTGTGAAACACTCGATGAATCTCAGGCCCTCACTGGCGGAAAAGTCTTGCCGGGATTCGAATTGCCGCTGAAGGATTTATTCGCCGAAGTCGAATTGGAATCGGATCTGGAATAAAGAACGCCGCTTCGCCGCCATGATAAAAAATCCCGCAATTCTCGAAGCATTCGAGCAAAAACTCACCGCCAGCCACAAGGCCGATCCCGCGGAAAGTATGCGGATTTTCGAAGAGCTTCACCGTTTCGCGTTCCAGTTGGGAAAGTTTTCCCGCGCCAATCCCCTCGAAGGCATTGAAACCGTTATTCGATTAGCAAGCATACTTAGAAGTGTTAAGAGAGCTCCTTAAAAAAGTCGCTATCGGATTAGATAACGCTTCGCTGCCGTACATGATTTTCGGCGGCCAAGCGGTGTTGGTTTACGGAAAGCCGCGACTCACCCAGGATATCGATATCACTCTCGGACTCGAACCGCTTCAAGCCCAACCGGTTATCGATCTTATCGAACAATTGGGCTTAAAAATCCTCGTTGGCAACGTCGAAGAATTTCTCGCGCAAACTTTCGTCTTGCCCGTAATCGATCCCGAATCGCAATTGCGGATCGATTTCGTCTTTTCGCTAACGCCTTTCGAGCGTCAAGCCATCGAGCGCAGCCGCATCGTGGAAATCGACGGCATTCCCGTGCGTTATATCTCCCTCGAAGATTTGATCGTCACGAAAACCATTGCCGGTCGGCCTCGCGATCTGGAAGATGTCAAAGGCGTCATTCTGAAAAATCCGAAATACGACCGCATTTTCGTGGAAAAATGCCTACGGATGTTCGACCGGGAATTGGATTGCGACTTTTGTGCGGTTTTTCACGATATTCAGCGACAAATTGTCGTGTAGAAAACTGGGACTCGATCGAAAACAATTTGATGAACGCATTCGTCAGTCGAATAAATGACGGCCTGCATGCGCCGAATTCCCCCCCTGGCGCCTCCGGCGTCTCCATCGGCGAGTATCTGATTCGCCGCTTGCAGGAATACGGCGTGCGCGACGTGTTCGGCATTCCCGGCGATTACGTGCTGGCGTTTTACGCAATGCTGGAAAAAAGCCCCCTCCGGCTCATCGGCTGCACACGGGAAGATTGCGCCGGATTCGCCGCCGACGCCTACGCCCGACTGAACGGCATCGGCGCGGTCTGCGTTACCTACTGCGTGGGCGGATTGAGCCTTTGCAACGCAGTCGCCTGCGCCTACGCCGAAAAGTCGCCGGTGGTGGTCGTCAGCGGCTCGCCGGGCATGAGGGAGCGGTTCAACAATCCGCTCTTGCACCATCGGGTGAAGGATTTTCATACGCAGGCCGAAGTTTTTCGCAAGCTCTGCGCCGCCGAGGCCGAATTGAACGATCCGCAGACCGCGCTCCGCGAGATCGACCGCGTCCTCGATGCCGTCGTCCGCCGCCGCCGGCCGGGCTACCTCGAACTGCCGCGCGACTTGGTGAACGTCGTGCCCGAGGGCATCCACATCCCCTTTTTCAAGGAACTCCAAAGCGATCCAGAAACGCTGGCCGAAGCCGTCGCCGAGGCCGCCCGCCGCATCGCTGCGAGCCAAAGGCCGATCATCATCGCGGGCGTGGAAATCCACCGCTTCGGCCTGCAAAACAAGCTGCTGGAATTTGCCGAAGGAGCGGGCATCGCCATCGTCGCCACCATGCTCGGCAAAAGCGTGATCGGCGAGGAGCACCCGCTCTTCGCGGGCATCTACGAGGGCGGGCTGGGCGTCGAAGAAGTTACCCGCTTCGTCGAGGAGAGCGATTGCGTCGTCCTGCTGGGCGAGTTCATGACCGACATCAACATGGGCATCTTCACCGCGAATCTCCCGCCGGCGCATTGCATCTATGCCACCAGCGAAGTGCTGCGGATCAGCCACCACCATTTCCAGGGCGTGCTACTTAAAGATTTTCTCCAGGGGCTGGTGGATGCCAACCTCAAAACGCCGCCGCGGACCATGCCCCCGCGGGCCGACGCCGCCTACAAGAATTTCTCGCTCCGCCCCGACGAGCCGATCACCATCCGCCGCCTCATTCTCCGCTTGAACCAGAGCCTCGACGAGACCGTGGTGATTATCGCCGATCCGGGCGACGCGCTCTTTGCCTCGAGCGAACTGGTGATCCCCCGCCAAACCGATTTCATGAGTCCGGCGTACTACACTTCGATGGGTTTTGCCGTGCCCGCGGCCTTGGGGGCGATGGTCGCCCGCCCCGACCTGCGGCCCGTGGTGCTGGTGGGCGACGGGGCGTTCCAGATGACCGGCATGGAGCTTTCCACCATCGCGATGCACGGCTTCAGCCCCATCGTGATCGTGCTCGACAACCGCGGCTACGGCACCGAACGGATGCTGCATCGCGGCGATCACCGGTTCAACGACGTCCATCCCTGGGCCTACCACAAACTGCCCGAAGTGCTCGCCGCCGGCCGCGGCTACGACATCCGCACCGAAGGCGATTTCGACCGCGCGCTCGAGGCCGCCTTCGCCGATCGTTCCGGCTTCAGCCTGCTCCACGTCCACCTCGCGGAGGACGATTTCAGCAATACCCTCGAACGCATGACCAAATTGCTCTCCCGCCGCGTAGGATAAAACTCATGCCAAAACTCGCTCTCATCACCGGCAGCGGCAAACGCCGTTTGGGGAACGCGGTGGCGTTCGCGCTGGCCGAGCGCGGTTTCGATATTGCATTGCATTACAATCGCTCCGCCGCGGAAGCGAAAAATTCGGTCGGGGAGTTGAAGAAATTCGGCGTTCGCGTCGAAACCTATCAGGCCGATCTGGCCGATGAAAACCAAATCGCCCGGCTCTTCGCGGGCGTCGAAAAAGACTTCGGCCGGCTCGACGTGCTGGTTACCGCCGCGGCCATCTGGGAATCGAAGCCCCTCGAGCAAGTTACCGCCGACGACGTGCGGCGGCACTTCGAGATCAACGCCCTGGGTACTTTTTTGTGCTGCCAAAGGGCGGGAGAAATCATGGTCCGGCAGCCGGAAGGCGGCGCGATCGTAACCATCGGCGATTGGGCCACCGCGCGGCCCTATCCGCACTATGCGGCGTATTTTCCCAGCAAGGGGGCCATTCCCGCGATCACCCGCACGTTCGCCGTCGAGCTTGCCCGCCGCAATCCGGCGATTCGCGTGAACTGCATCCTGCCCGGCCCGGTAATGGTCCCCGAAGACCTTGCCGAACACGAAGTGAAAGGGGCGGTGGCCGGCACGCTATTAAAGCGGCTCGGAAAGCCGGAGAACATCGCCCAAGCGGTGGCGTTCTTTGTCGAGAACGATTACGTCACGGGCGTGTGCTTGCCGGTGGACGGGGGAAGAACTATCGGTTAGCGACTTCTTGTTTTCATGCTTGCATGTCTAATGGAAGAATCTGTTGGGCCGAAAAGTCAGACCAAGTTTTCAGAAAAGGGAGCATAACAATATGTGTGGCTAGATGAAATTGACACGCGTAACGCTTGCGGTTCAAGCACCGGCCCTGAGAGGTGACTCAGAGGGGAGCGAATACTGGAAGTACTTTGCCAATCTTTTCTGCAATTCCTTCCAGGCGATGACAAAGACAACCGGCCCCCCAAAAAACCAGATGATAGTTGGTAGCAGAATGACATATTTCCAGATACTTCCTTGAGGGAGATAGTCATTGTTCAATGTAATCAAAAGTCCCATACCAGCAAACCACACTCCGCCGATCATCGTCAGAAGAACGGCGCTGGCGACCGCATCGAGGACCATTAGGCGTAAGAGAGATTTACCGGCAAATTGTTTTGACAATCGCTCCAGTCTATAATCGAGATACTTGATGAAAGCGATAAGAAACCAGCCCGTTATCATTGGCCAAGGAAAGGTGAATGGACGAAGAATCCAAGGGCTGCTATACGTTACAATCACACGACCATCGCAGGATATTCGCTCCAGATGGTTGCCTGTTCGCACCAGCCGTGATCCATCAATGCAGGTAAAGGAATCTTCGCGTTGCTTACGGTGGAAGATGTAGTCGCCAGGCTTGGCAGCGCGGTCAACAGCTGTGGCTGTCTCCCAGGATTGCTCGGAAACCGGCTCTCCTTTACCATCTAGCCGCCAACTTACAAGCTCATTCGAGTTGTTTTCATAGTCCGCCAATTTTTGCCAGGCCCTGCTGAAGACGACCACTCGTTCACGTCCACGCTTGTAACAGAGGAAGATGCGGCCCTGGAGGTCAGCCGCCAATTCGTCTCCCTTGCCTGGGGGCTCGGGATAGGAAGCGACGAAATTGCCGTCAGCGTCATACCGTAGAACACGATGGTAGAAGCCAAGGCTGACATAGACGTCTCCGTCGCTGCTCTCGACGAAGTCGCAAAAGTCCGACCAGGGCAGAGGTAGCCACTGCGGAGCGCTAACTAGAGTGAATAAGAAGCCGGAGAGGAAGGCGCCGATACAAGTTATTATCCACACCCAGGCGACTAAACGCAGATATTGATAGACACACATGATGTTCTTCCATAATTAATGGTAGCGACAGCATCAACGGAAGCCATGCAGCTAACGCCAAATTCTGGCCCATTTTCCCGCGTTAATCGATAGAGGAATTGTTCCAGAACAAAGCCTCATCGTCGCTTCCGATCTCCTTCCCCCCATCGTGGTCAACTTGCGCGACGCTCCATTCTACTTCCCGATTGGACACGATTTCAAGAGAGGCTTCCAAGCCGGGACGGCCCTACTGCCTTTTTATCTCAATTTCCCGAGTGTAAACTTCTATGTCGCTAGCCATATCCCAGTTGCTCCAATTCTTCTTCCGTCATGCCGTGATGATGGGCCAACTCGTGCAATACCGTGATGCGGATTTGCTCGCGGAGGCCGGCTTTCGTCGCGCGGCCGTATTCCTCGGCGGTCGCGGCGACGATGCCTTCGCGGTAGATCATCACTGCGTCGGAGAGGTGCGGCGGAGTTTCGAGATGCTTCTCTCCTAGCGGAATCCCAGTGTAAATCCCGCAAAGGTCGTCCCGATACTCGACGTCCATCTCTTCCATGACCTGGCGGGAAGGATAATCCTCCACGTCCAGGGTGATTTTGTCGAGCAGCTCGTGGACCATAGGCGGCATCGCAGTGAGCACTTCTTCCAGAATTTTGTCGAATTGATTTCGCGTTCGTGAATTCATCATTCATCATTCATCATTCATCATTCATCATTCATCATTCAGCATTCAGCATTCAGCATTCAGCATTCAGCATTCAGCATTCCTACTTGTCGATCCCTGCAAGGATGCCGCGAATCGCCTGGTCGAAGGGAAATTCGACGTAATGGGCGAGCTGCCGGCGTTCGATTTTCAGCCGCGAGCGTTCGGCCTCGTCGCCGGCGGCGGCGATTTTGCGGTCGATCTCATCGAGAATCTTGCGCGCGTTCGCGCGGCCCAGAACGTAAGCGTTTTTCGCTTCCGGTCCTTGGGCGTCAATGGCGGCATCGAGCGCGGCGAGCGATTTGGCGCTCGCGCGGCGATTTTCCGCGGCCGCCTCGGCGGCAAATTCGCGGAGTTGGCCGCACCAAGTGAAAATCTCTTTGGCCTCCTCGGAAAAATCCGCCCTCACCCCCGGCCCCTCTCCCGGCGGTAGAGGGGAGGAACGCTTGGGGACCTGCGATACCAGTTCGGCGAGTGCCGTTACGCCGTCGTCGCAAGCCTGACGCTCGAACTTGAGCCAGGCGATCGCCTGCTTGGGGAGCGTAATCTCGGGATGTTCGATCTGCAGTTCCTCGAAATGCCGGAGCGCCTCGTCGCGGAGATTGATTTGCCGGCTTTTTATCAAGAGCAAGCCGTAAATCAACTTCGGCTCGAGTTCCTTGCCGGAGACCTGGACGGCCCCCGCATACTGCGGCGCTACTTCGTCCATCGCAGGCTTGTCCTGGCGGAGAAACGCCGCAAGCTTGCGGATTTCCCTTTTCGCCTCCTCCGAAAGGCGGGCGGGCCGGTCGTCGGGCAAAAACAACTCCGGCTCCTGAACGCCCTGAAGTTGACTTGCCGTCGCCGCCATGCGGTTTTGCAGATACTCGAACAGTTCCGTGGGATCGAGGCGCAGATCGCGGTTCTTGTCGGCTGCGCCGGAGTAGGCTTCGGCGACGAAGTACGGGAATAGGCCGTGCCCCTTGTCGGGCCAATCGAGGCCCCGCTGGCCGGCTTTCTCGGCGGCGATCGCCGTAATCGTGCGCAGGGCAGCGCGGCCCGGCGGGGCGGAGAGCGTCCGCAGCATCTCGGCCGCCGCGGGCTGTTTTTGCAGGTCGGCCCCCTTGCCCGAGTGCGTGCAGTCCACAAGCAGCAGCTTTTCCTTGGCCGGGCAGATTTCCAATTGATCGACGAGCCATTGCAGCGCCAGGCCGGTGAGCGCTGTTCGATTCAGCTCGAAATTCTTCGGCGCGAAATAGACCGCTCCCGCATCGTCGCGGTACGCGTGTCCGAGAATGCACACGACCAATTTCGACTCCGGCGTCAGCCGCTGCAGCAGAGTGGGAATCGTTTGCTGGAGCCGCACGAGGCTTTCATCGCCGAGGAGGATCGTCTGATCGACGGGAACGCGGTATCGCTTCACCAGGGCATCCTGTAAAAGTTTGGCGTCGGCCAGCGGATATTCGAGTCGGGTCAGGTTCTGGTCGTCGTAATTCCGGTTGGCGACGACGATCGCCCACCGCTCCGGATCGGGCGCTCGCCGCGCGGCGATCGCGATCGGCTTCGATTCGGCGGTCGATTTGGCCCGCGTAATCTCGACCGCGTCGCCGCCGCGCAGATCGGCGAAGGCGATCTTGTCTCGATCCAGGGTGATGATGCACTCGTCATCGACGGGAAATGAGACCGTATTCTCTTGCCCGGCCAAGGCGACGTCGATGGTCCGCGCTTCGTAATGCACCTGCCGGATCGTGCCTCCCAGGCCGACGATGCGGTGCGCATCGACTTTCAGCAATTGTGCGTCGTGGGTGAAGGCGACTTCGTCGCCCGCTTGCAGATCGGCGGGCTTGTAAAGTTGCCCCTTTTCATTCTTGATGTTGCCGTCGAACGAGACCTCGCAATCATTCGCGATGGGCAGCGCGAGCAGGTTCGGTTTGTCGGGCGTGCCGACGTCGATTTTGACCAGCTTTTTGTCGGAGCTGAGATCGGCGATCTTGCCCATGCCGGTTTCGACGCGCCGCGCCGAAATTTCCGTCGCCTCGCGGCCGGTCTCGCGGCCCAGGTGCTTGACCGTCGCGCGGTCGTCGGGCCGCAAATCGGCCAACCGCACCGGCTTGCCGTTCCATGAGTCGCGGCCGTTCAAGGTAATTTTCGCGCTCGCCGGGACCGAAACCGTCAATTCCTTGCCGGGATCTTCGCCCGCGATTTTCGCCAACGTCAACTGGCCCTGCGCGGCATCGACGGCTTGCACCAGCCCCTCGTTCGCGTCCGGGCGGAAGGCGCGGATTTCCGTCCACAAGCCCGAAGGCTCCAGCACGTATTTAATTTCGATCTCGTCTTTCGGCTCCAAATCGCGAAGGAGTTTCGATTTGTCGTTGATGAAAATGCGGGAATAGCGGTTGAGCGAAATTTCTTTCGCCTCGCGCGTCTCGCCCATCGTAACCGCCAGCTTGCCTTCGCCGGGATAGACGTTCTCGATGACGGCCTTTTGCGGCTTCGGCGGGCCTTGCGGCTTGTCTTTCTGCTTCCCCGGCAGGGAAAGGAATACGCAAAGCAAGATCGAAACCGCTAGCGATCCCATGGCGATCAGCCGCAGGCGTTTTTTCCGCTTCGCCGCCGCCGCTATGGCGGCTTCGGCATCGGCGTCGATTCGATCGGGCGATAAAGACGCCGGTTTCTGCCCGGCGGACAAATCGGCAAGCGCCTCCCCCGCCGTGCGGTAGCGCTGCGATTGATCCTTGGCGATCATTTTCTCGATGATCCGGGCGAGGTCCTCCGGCACGCCCTCCAGCACGCGATGGATCGGCGGCAAATGGCGGTCGGCCGCCGCGTGCCACATCATCCAGGCGATCTGCCGGTCGCGCCCGAAGGTGCCCAGCCCGGGAAACAGCGACTCGAATTGATTGCCGCAGATCAACTCGAAGGCCGAAAAGCCCAGCGAATACAAATCGCTTGCCGGCCCCACTGAGCCGAACTGCTCGGAAACCGTTTCGGGGGCCATGTACTTGGTGGTGCCTTTCAACAGGCTGCCGGTTTCGTTGCTGGCGCGTCGGGCGAGTCCGAAATCGCCCAATTTCACCCGGCCTTGCAAATCCAACAGCAGATTGCTGGGCTTGATGTCGCCGTGAATCACCCCGTTTTGATGCAGGAAATCGAGCGCGCCCAATAGGCCCGTCATCGTGTTCCGCAAGAAATCCAGGTCGATGCCTTCGCCTTTCGTGGCCGGTTCGAGGCTCGTGCGCATGTATTCGAGAATTAGCCAGCCCTTCGCGCGGACGAGATCGTAAATCGTTACCACGTTCGGATGCTGGAGCGTCGCCAGTAGCTGCGCCTCTTTCCAATACCGCGCCAATTGCCGCTCGTCGCCCAGAAATTGCTGGTGAATTTGCTTGATGGCTACGGTGCGGCCCAATTCCCGATCGCGGGCGCGATAGACCACCGCGAAATCGCCGCGGGCGACCTCATCGAGTATTTCGTAGCGCGGAGCGGAAGCCATTCGCTTATTCCCTTATATTAGCAATACGGAACGAGGAAGGCGGAAGGCGGAAGGGGGAAGGATGAATGATGATTCGAAAACTTTAACTGCGCCCCCCCAGGAAAGCGCGGCGGAACGACTAACCAAATAGCAAAGGTTACGCCTTTCATCTTTCCACCTTCCGCCTTCCGCCTTCCCCCTTCCTTATTCCGATTTCAGTCCATTCAACAACACCGTAACGTGCCGTTCCAATATTTTATCGCGTTCGCGGCTTCCGGTAAGGCCTTTTTCGTTGAGGCCGCGTTCGCCGCGGAGCAGTTCGCGGACCTTGCCGAGTAGTTCGCGCTCAGCCTTGCGGTCCTGCGACTGCTGCGCCCGTTTCGCTTCCCGCAACATGCGGTTGTAGGGCTTGAGTTCGCCGCCGGCCGGATCGCTGAAATAATTGGCCTCGATTTGCCGCCAGGCCGCCTTTTGCCCCTCGATATTATCGGGAGGCGCGGTATCGCCCAGCAGCAGGATCGCCAGCGACACGAGCAGGCTCGTGGCCACGATGCCGGCCAGCGCCCAGGGACTCAACGACGAAGATTTCAGTTCCGGTTCGTTTTTTTCGCCGCCGTCCGATAATTGCAATTCGGGCAGTTTGCCGTCGGCCGCGGGCTGCAAGGTCGATTGGGCCGCTTCGGCCGGGATGAACCGCGCCACTTTTCGCGCGGGCCGGGGAACGACGGGCGGCGCGGCCGGCGGCACGGAAGTATCGACTGCCGAGGAAGACGACGATCGCCGCGGCGGCAACGTCGCCGCGGGAGGCACCGCCAGCGTAACGGTTTCGGCGGGCGAGGCGTCCGACGCCGCGGCCTTATCGACCCAAAACCGCCCTTGGCAGTGCGGACAGTTCACGTAGCCGCCGGCCTTTTTATTCGGCACGCGGAGCCGCGCTTTGCATCGGGGGCAGTCGAGGTTGATCGCCATTATTTTATTGCAAATTGGTAATTGCAAATTTCAAATTTCAAATTGAATGACCTCGAAAAGGTGGACAATTCGATAAATCATATTATTTCTTGTTCATTTTGCAATTTGCAATTGACAATTTGCAATAAATCCTCACAACGACAAACCGAACTTCAAATAATTCAGGAAAAACGGCCCGATGATGATGATCACGGTGGCGGCCATGATGAGCACGCCGGGCAGCAGCATGTTCACGCCCGCCTCGCCGGCGAGCAGTTCCGCGCGCTGCGTGCGCTTGATCCGCAGCACGTCGGCTTGCGTGCGGAAGATGTTCGCCAGCGGCGTGCCCAGGTTCTCGCCCTGCAGGATCGAACTGATGATGCTGGTGATTTCATCGTCGTTCAAGCGGTCGCGCATCGCCTGGAACGCCTCGACGCGGGTCTTGCCCATGTTCATGTCGGCCAGCACGCGGCCGAACTCCTGGGCCACGGGATGGCCGTGGAATTCCTCGACGGCCTGCCGCATGGCGCCGATGAACGTGGAGCCGGCTTCCATGAGCAGGGTGAGTAAATCGAGCAAAAACGGCATCCGCCGCTTGATCTGGTGCAGCCGCATCCGCGCTTGCGCCGAGAGCCGCCGACGCAAATACCACGCCGTAAGCACCACGAACAGCGGGATGAGGATCAATCCCTGGCTGTCGAATATCTTGTAAAAAGCGTAATACCAAAGCGGAATCGAAAAGATCGCGATCAATTCCGCCTTGGCCAGGTATTCCTCGGGCAGCCAGCATCGCGGCAATCCGGCCGCTTGGATTTCCCGCTGCATGACCGGCATCGCATTGCGGAAAAACTTGCGGTTCAGCAGGGCGAAGGGCTGCAATAGCGGCTGAAACAGCCGGTAAAAAAAGTCCAGCCGTCGGAGGTCGTTGATCCGGCTGACATCGTAGCGCCATTCCGCGCCCTGTTCCAAATCCTCGGTCTGCAGCACGCGAATCACCCACCAACTCGTCAGCCCGACCGCCGCGCCCATGAACAGGCAAGCGGCGATCATCCAGCCCGCTCCGGGCGGCAGTCCGGCAATTAGTAGGAAAGAATCAATCATGGTGGTGAATTCAACGTGCAAAGCCGCGACCATTGGTCGCGGTTCGTAATCGTGCGAGGATTATCGACAATGGCATGCAAAGTCGCAAGCGGTTGTTTTCATTCATCATTCATACTTCATCATTCATACTTTCCCCTAAATATCCGGGTGCAAAATCACCCTTGCCCAAAAGTAGGCCAACACATTGAACACGACGGCGATGCCGAGCATGATTTGCCCCACGATTTCGGTGAACAAATAGCTTGTATTCACCGGATCGACGAAATAGTACACAACCAGAATGATCGCCGGGGCCATGGCCATATACACCGCCGATTTTCGCGCCTGGGCGGTTTCGGCCTGAACTTTGCGGTCCAAACGCTGCAATTCCAGCACCGAGTTCGCGATCCGCTCGACGGTCTCGTTCAGACGGCCGCCGCTCTCGTGGCTGGCCATCATCGCCGCCGCGAAGAGCGCGAAGTTCTCGCTCTTCAGCCTTTCCTTGGCTTCGACCAGCGAGCGATCCAACGGCTTGCCCAGGTTGTATTCGGCGACGATTTGATGGAATTCGGCGTTGATCGGCCGGGGGCATTGCGCGGCGAGAATCTCGAGCGATTGCGGCAGCGAGAGGCCGGCCCGCACGGCATTGGCAAGAGTAACCATCGAGTCGGCCATTTGGTCCTCGATTCGCTGCCGGTGCCGCTCGGCCATCCGCCGCAAAACGTACCACGGCGCACAGAGCAGGAAGACCGAGATCAGAACCGCGAAGATTATATTGTCCATCAGAATCGCGCAGCCGCCGAAAGCGCAGGCGATGGCGATGAGCCAAACGATCAGGTATTTCCGCAGATTCTTCGCCGAGGAGCGCAACCTCCGCAGCTTGTCGGCCATGTCGCACTCCAGCGCGGCGAACGCCCGCGCCGCGTACTGCTTGCCCGCATAACCGGCGACGGCAGCCGCCAGGCCGAAAAACAGGCATCCGAAAGTGAGGTTGATGGTTTGCGTCATGGTAGCAGTAGGCGGTGGGCAGTGGGCAGTGGGCAGTGGGCAGTAGGCGGTAGGCGGTAGGCAGTGGACAGTGCGAAGCCGCAAGCGGCTTCATTCATCAATCAGCATTCAGCATTCAGCATTCAGCATTCATCCTTCATCCTTCATCATTCATCATTCATCATTCCTTCCCCCCGCCGTAAAGAAACTCCAGATCTAAAAGCTCCTTTTGCACAAGTGAATCGATGAACGAGGGCAAATAGCCCGTCGGCCGCAGCGATTCGCCGTTGCGGAAATTGAAAATGTCGTTCAAGACGATCGCTTTCTCGTCGGGATCGTAGCGCACCACCTCCGCGATTTGCGTGATCTTCCGCGCGCCGCCGGGCAGACGGCTGATATGCACGATTGCGTCGAGCGCGGAGGCCAACTGCCGGTGGATCGACGTTACCGGCAAGTCGGCGGCCATCAGCACCAGCACCTCCAAGCGTTCGATCACCTCCCGCGCGCTGTTGGCGTGGACGGTGGTCATCGAGCCGTCGTGGCCGGTGTTCATGGCCTGGATCATGTCGAGCGCTTCCGATCCGCGGCACTCGCCGACGATCACCCGATCCGGCCGCATGCGCAGCGCGTTCTTCACCAAGTCGCGGATGGTGTATTCGCCCGCACCCTCGATGTTCGGCGGCTTGGTCTCCAGCGTAACCACGTGGTCCTGATGCAGCCGCAGTTCCGTCGTGTCTTCGATGGTAACGATTCGCTCCTTGAACGGAATGAAGCTCGAAAGCACGTTGAGCATCGTCGTTTTGCCGGTGCCCGTGCCGCCGCTGACGAGAATGTTCCGCCGGTCGATGACGCACGCCCGCAGGAACGCGGCCGCCGCGCCGGAAATGCTCTGCATCTCCACCAGATCGTCCATCGTCAGCCGCTGGGCGGGAAATTTGCGGATCGTCAGCGTCGGCCCCTTCACGGCCAGCGGCGGAATGATCGCGTTCACCCGCGAGCCGTCGGGCAAGCGGGCATCGACCAGCGGTTGGCTCTTGTCGATCCGCCGGCCGACCTGCGCCACGATCCGCTCGATGATCGACTCGGTTACCTTGTCGGAGATGAACCGCCGCCCGGAGCGTTCGATGATGCCCGCGCTCTCGACGTAAATCTGGTCGCGGCCGACGACCATGATTTCGGTGACGTTCGGCGCGCGGAGCAAATCCTGCAGCGGCCCGAAGCCGAAAATCGTGTCCTTCAAGTCCTTTTTCAGCGTGCGGAGGATGAGATATTTTCGCAATTCCTGATGCAGATGCGGCCGGACAAGATGGAACAGTTCGGCGAACCGCGATTCCACCCGCTGCACCTGCCGGCTGATGTCGCGGCATTCTTGCAGGTTCATCCGCTCCCGCAAAAACTGCAAGAGGCCGTGCAGTTCCGCCTCGCGCTCGGGGACCAAAGTGGCGGGCACGTCGTATTCGTTCGAGGTCAGCGACGCCAAGTCGAAAAACTCCTGCGCGCCGGTCTCCATGATGAGTTGGTTGACCAGGTGGTCGCGGAGCGTCAGCCCGGTGATTTCCTCCAACAACGGCTCGTTTTCGGCGTCGAAGACCGAAAGCTCGCGGCAGACGTCCTCGATGTTGTTCTCCAGCAGCAGGATGCTCTGCGAATCGCCGGTTCGCCGGGTCTCGAACTCGTAGAGGTCGAGCCGTTCGAGCAGTTTGCGGTGGATCCGCAGTTCCAGGTCGGCCATCAGCGAGCGGAGATGCGATTCCAATTCCGCGCGGGAAATCGTCGCCGCTTTTTCCGACTCGAAGGTCAGCGTGAAGGGCCAGATGCGGACCTTCGCGCCCGGCTCGAATTCCGCCGTTTGACCGCCCAACACCTCTTCGTCGCCCACCACGCAACTGTTCAGCCCCACGTTTTCCAACTGCAATTTGCCGTTCGACGAGCGCACCACGGCGTGACGCCGGGAGACCAACGGGCTTTGCAGGCAGACCGTGTTCGTCGCGTCGCGGCCGATCGTAACCTCGGCCTCGGCCGTCTCGACCATCGCTCGCCGGCTCTCGTTGATCTTGTTGAACCAGATTTTCATAAGGATGCAGTAGGCAGTGGCTAGTGGCTAGTGGTTAGTGGGCGGTGGGCGGTGGGCGGTGGTTCGTGTACGGAAATTGCTTAATGGCAATCATCTTGTTCACTAGCCACTAACCACGAGTCACTAGCCACTGCTATTTCTCCTGCCGCGGCAGTAGCCGCACTCCCACCTGCCGATAATTGGTAGCCTCCAACCGGCTCTGCAAGTACAGGGCTTTGGCCTCGTCTTTGGCTTTTACGCCGATCGTCATCACGTTTTCCTGCTGTTGCGGGATGCGGGCCGATTTCATCACTTCCGCCGTGCCCAGGCGGTTCCCGATCGAAAGCACTTTGAAGGGGCCGATCTTCTCGATCGGTGCCGACGAGGCGGCAGCCGGTTCCTCCGCATTCGCCGGATCGGCAATCGGCTCGCCGGGCGGCGAAAATGCCGGCGGTGCGGCCGGCGTGGGTTTTCCAGGCACGGTCTTGGAAACGAGGAACATGACCTGATCGCCGGGCACGATCAGCGAGGTAACGATCGAGCGCGTGTCGATCGGCACGAACATCGCCGATTCGTCGGGCTCCAACTTGAGTTCCGGCGGCGGCGTACTGAAATCGTCCTTCAACAACAAGCGGCCGCCTTTTATCACTCGCTCGACCTTATCGCCAACCACCGAGTGCCTTTCGAGTGGAGTATCCGACTCGTAAAGCACTGCGAAATCTCTCAAGTTGCCCACGGAGTTTTTTGGTATTCCTACCGTTTCGATCTGTTCGACTTTGATTTTGTCTCCCGGATTTAACATCATGTCGCGTTTCAGTCCGATGAAATACACGTTCTCCTTCTCGCTCGAACGGTTCATCAGGTAGGCTAAATTGAATACCGCGCCGACAATCCCCAAAACGACGGCCAAAATCAAACCTTGCATGCCTTTCATGGATTTATTCCCTCTCGTTCCCATGCCGGAAGAATAATGTTGGAATTAAATGGCGATTCATTGCTAAAGCCGCAAGCGGCCGTTATTTCTATCCCCTATTCCTCATCCACCACCCCGACAATCGCCAAACCCGCCATCCCCCCCTTACTATCGGGGTGAAGATGCAAATCCACCACTATATTTTTCCCTTTAATTAGACCTCTATATTGAGCGTACCATGCGGAGGCGGTGCTTTGCCAGGGAAAGATTGGTTTCCACCCCCCCCTTGCGAACGATTTTTCGAAATGTTCCCGCCAGCTTGTCGGCTCGCCGGGGCCGGAAAAGCCGACCATCGCCCCGCCGTTAACTGCTTGCACCGAAAGCATTTTACGACATTTTGGCGGGATTGGGATGTCGGGAAGCAGCGGAATTGAATCACCCCCTCCCGAAGAGGGAATAAAAAGTAACAGCGACCACGCATCGCTCCCCTTGGCCAGCGCAATCCCCCATAAAACGACTCGCGAGGAGCCTATTTTCCTGTCCTGCTCCACCGTATCCTTGGCTAGCGGCGGTTTCACTCCCACCAGAATCAGCTTGTTGTTGCGGTCGGGAGCGAAAAGCTGCCAACGGGGCGGTTCCGCGTCGATTGCCGGCATCTTCGCCAAGGTTTCCAAGAGTTTCGTTTGTTCCGGCGTCGGCTTTTCGAGTGGGCTTGCCGCCGTTTCGATTTGCTCCCGGCAGTCGCGGCGAAGTTGTTCTTCCGCCCCGGTCAGCGAGCCTTGAAATTCGCGCCGAGCCATCGACCATCCCTGGCGGCCGAATTGCAGGAAGTGCAATCGGCTCGGATCGCCCAATCCTCTGGGTAACTCGGAGTTTTGCGGGGAAGCCGATTGCCGGGGCGCGTCGGCCGACCACCACCGCAGAATCTGCCGGCCGATCCCCAAGCCCGCCACCAACACGATTGCGGTGAACAAGCAATTAGAAGTGATGCCCGTGATCCGTTTCGCCAGCTTGCCGAATCCGCCAACGGAATTGCCCGGGTTGCCGTTACTCGGCGCCATGCCCATGCTTGCCGTGGGCCTGAGCTGTGGAAGAGATTCCGATTCGTCTGATTCCTTCATGAGCACTCGGTTTACGGAGAAACATTGTGTAATAAGAAAAAACGGGAAGGGGAAAAATGGGGGAATCGCAAATAGAGAAGTTTTGTTTTTTCCCTTTTTCCGCTTCCCCTTTTTTCCTTCTCTTACACCAAAGTGCGGATAGTCGAAAACGATTACAACGACGCGATAAACTGATCCAGAAGTTGAATATAGCCGTCCAGCGTATCGAGATCGCTTTGCATCTGCGAAAGCTGGCCGGCGGGCGGCGGCGGAACCGCCTGCATCAATCCTCGAATTCGCCCCTGCACCGATTGATAATACCCTTTCAGGGCCTGCGACATCGACGCCAAAGGACCGATTCTTCTTCTCGATCCATCGATCCGATCCACGAGTTCATCCACGGCTTGCCCGACGACCGCCGGTTCCATGTTGCAGCCGAATCGCAACCGCGTCCAACCGGGAACGGAATTGATATACCGGGGGATCGGCTGCCCATACAGCGTTTGATATTTGATGAAATCGGCTTCTCTTCCATATAACAACGCAAGTTGGCCTTGCCCATAGATCGCGTTATAAATGCTCAGCAACACCGGCAGAACCGGATTGTTCCCGCTGGGAGGCTGAAACGTCGGGTAGATGAGATTCAGCCGAAAATGGTGGTTGGGAATGCCCATCTCGGCGATCCGCCATGCGCCGTCGAGGATTTCGGTCTCGGCATTCAAATCGAAGCTCCCCAGGTTTTTCAGCATCGGATAGGTTTGGGTCAACTCGGCCGTGCCGGAGCGCATTCCCAGGGAAGGATCGAGCAGATCGGCGTTGACCAGAACACTCTGGCCGTTGGCGATCGGCAGTACGGGATTGCCGTCGCTCTCGCCGCGAACCACGGGGTGCCGGGGAACTTCCTGGTCGGTCACCTCCAATGCCTTGGCGAGATTTTGCGTGCCGCTGCTCGTCCGATCGGCGTTCCAATAATCGGGCCGAGGATCGTTGAAGCCGGTCTTGCGATCGTAAGGAACGTCGGGCGAACGGAGGCGGGGCGTCAAGTTCCCCCAAATCGAATGCCGGGCGACGGCGAGCGCCCGCACCTTCCAACACACCGCGTTGCCGTAGCAAACCATGAGCGCCATGATGCCCAGCAAAATCGGCAGCGCAATCACCATTTCCAAGGGCGCCAAGCCGCGCGGGCGTTTCGACGTTGTGCGACTGCGGATCACGGTGATCGTTTTGCGTTTGATTTAAGCGGATTTTGGAGGGTTCCCGCCGCTTCGCGCCGAAGAGACGAGGCAAGCTGAATCCCACGTTGAGGCAACGCCTTTATTATAATCGTTTACGCATTATTTTCAAAGGAAAATGGCGGTTCGACCGCCTTGGGTTGAAACATTGAGCGTTACTGCCGGCTTGTCGGGCGGTGCAAAATTCCGGCTGGATGAGCCGTCCGTGGTGCCCGTTATTTAAGTTCGGCCGGGGCGCTGGAATACTGCAAAGTAGGCCCCAAAATGACATAAGCCGCTATTGACGCAGTCTGTCATTGGCAAGCCAATTGCGCCCCGAACGGAAGCCTTTTCTTTCATTTCCGACCAGAAGCAATTCAAATCCGAACGAAGGAATGAAGGGGGAGTTAGCGCGTTCTAGTCATTATGGGTTATATGCTCAATCTTGCCGGGCAATTGATCGCCTCGGGCATGGGGGAAAAAAACCGTGTTTTCTCCCAGCCTGCGGCGAGCGTGGGCATGGCCCCGACTTTCGACGACAAAAACTTGTTTAGGCTAAACATTTCGCTTGCTTTTTTTCTCATGCGGGTGTATCGTCATGCTCAGGATTACGATAATGGGGGATTCTATTTTTATTCGGCTTGTCGTCAGGACCCGATCGGTAAATTTCTAGGAGAGAAATGATGCGGAAGGTTTTCCAAGTGCTTTTCGGTTCGGGAAACGGTCGAGTATCGCGTTCGTCCTCTACCAAGCGGAGCGTGGTCCCGACGATCGAGCGTGCCGCCTACGAGCGGAGTTTGCGTTTGGAAGGATTGGAAGAGCGGTCGCTCTTGAGCATCAGCCCGACGACTTCCCCGGATGCGATTTGGTTTCACGCGTTGAACGCCGCGGAAGAAACCGCATTTTTCACCGAGGGCGCCGGACTACTGGTTACCGACCGGACGGCGGACGGCATTGCGGGGCATCTTTCGTTGCCGGGAGTGCTCCTCCAATCGGGCACGGTGGGGGAGAATAGTTTTACCCGCTTCGAGGTCCCCGGCTGGAACTTTGGCGGCATGGAGGGGAGGCCGGAATTGCCGGTTTTCCGCACCGAAATCGCGGTGCCCGCAGGGATGGAAGCGATTGTCGATTGGCGGATCGAAGAACTGGCGGACTTGAACGGCTCGTATTTGGTATGGCCCACGCAACCGCCCCAGCCCGACTCGGGGCTTCCTTTGGAATTCGTGTTCGACGCCGCTTACTACGGCGGCCAGGCGGCTTATTCGCCGGAGTTCTTTTCCGTGAGCGAGCCGATGGCGGCGGGCGACCGGCGGACGGTGGCCATCGAGTATTGCCCGTTCCGCTACGATGCGGCAACCGGCGCGGTCAGCGTCGTTACGGAGCTTTCCTTCGATTTATCGCTCGTTCCGGCCGAAGGCACGGGAGAGGAAATCGCCGGCGCGGATGCCCTCGGCGCCGGCGGTACGATCGAAGGCACGGCGGAGGCATACGCCGCGACCGCGGCGACCGCCGATTACATCATCATCACCGCGGACGCCTTTTACGAGGAAATCCTGCCGTTGGCCCAATGGAAACAGAAAATGGGCTACAAGACCTACGTCGCCAAGATGTCGGAGGTGGGGACCACGTACACCGACGTTTATAACTTCATCAACAACGCCTACGACGCCGATTCGGTGAAACCGCAATACGTGCTGCTGGTGGGCGATCAGGAAAATGTGCCCTCCTATGAAATCATCGGGCACCCCTACTACGAAGACGGGCACATCTGGCATTCGGATTACGATTACGCGCGGGTGAATGGGACGGACGTAACGGCCGATCTGGCGATCGGCCGCTTCTCGGGCGACACCGAGGCCCAGATCACCACGATGGTCAACAAGACGCTGAATTACGAGCGGAATCCCGATTTGGGCAGTTGGTACGACGACGTGTTGTTGGCCGGCCAGTTCCAGGATACCGAGGGCACGGCCTACGATCTCATCGAAGACCGCTGGTTCATGCACGACATTCACCGGGCGGCGGACTTTTTGGGCGGAGACTACGATTACTACAGCGGCGCCGATCCCTACAACAAGGGTTACACCGTTCACACCAAACGCAAATGGGATTCGGCCGTTTCCAACACCCTAACCTACAAGACCAGCACATATCCGGGATACACGACTCCTCCCAGTCCGATTCCCGACGCCTGGAAAAACAAGGCCGACGAGGATATTTCGACGATGATCAACGGCGGCATGGGATTCGTGCTGCACCGCGATCACGGAGGCACGGGCGGATGGGGTTCCCCGTCGTATTCCACCAGCAATGTGAATGGGCTGAGCAACGGCTTATATAAACTTCCCATCACCTTTAGCATCAACTGCGAAACGGGGCGCTTCGATACGGGCGATTACTTCGGCGAAGCCTGGCTGCGCGACTCCAACGGCGGGGCCGTGGCCTACACCGGCGGAATGCGCGTCAGCTATTCGGGCTACAACGATTCGCTCTTCGTGGGCATCATGGACGGCATGTGGACCGATTTCTCGACCTGGTCGAGTTCGAACTTCAGCCCCTCGTGGCATATCGGCCAGTTGATGAACTACGCCAAGGACCGGGTTTTTTCCGGTTACGGGTATTCCAGCTCCACGGCCTTGCTCACGGCGCGGATGTTCAATTTTTTCGGCGATCCCGATATCATGCTTCGCACCGCCACGCCCGGCGCTTTGACCGTAACCCATCCCAGCTCCGTCGCTACGGGAGGGAGCACGAATTTTACCGTGCAAGTGATGAAAGGCGCATCGCCGCTCGCGGGCGCGCTGGTGTGCATTTCGAAGGGCACGGGGACCGACTATTGGGTCGGCACCACGAATGCCTCCGGCAGCGTTACGTTCAACGGATTGAAGGCCACCGAGGCCGGCCTTTACGATGTCGTGGTTACCGAGCGGAACGCGGTTCCCTACCAAGGGACGTTCATGAGCGCGGCGTCCAATCCGCCCACGGTGGCCACGCCCGCCGCGGCCAATCCCGCGACGGTCGTCGGCAATACGACGAACCTTAGCGCGCTGGGGGCCGACGATAACGGCGAAGCCAACCTGACATACACCTGGACCGCCACCGCGCTCCCCGCCGGCGCCGCGCAGCCGACTTACAACGCGAACGGCACGAACGCCGCAAAGAACGCCACGGCCACTTTCTTCAAAACCGGCGGCTATACGATGCGGGTAACGATTGCCGACGCCCACGGACTTACGGTTACCAGTGCGGTGAATGTTGCGGTCGATCAAACCGCGACCGTCATTACCGTTTCTCCGGCATCGGTCCTCCTGCCGGCCGGCGGGCAGCAGCAATTCAGCGCCACGGTAAAAGATCAGTTCGGCGACCCCTTGGGTACGCAGCCCGCGATCGAATGGACGGCCAGCGCGGGCACGATCGCGACCGGGAGTTACACCGCTGCTTCCGCCTCGGCGACGGTTACCGCCGCCAGCGGATCGATCCAAGGAACGGCCGCGGTAACGGTCGATGCGAACGTGCCGACCGTCGCCGTGCCTGCCGCCGCCGCGCCGAATCCCGTTCCCGCCTCGACCGCGGCGCTCAGCGTTTTGGGCGCCGATGTGCAGGGCGAGGCCAATTTGAAGTACACCTGGACCGCCACCGTCTATCCCGCCGGCGCGCAGCCGACCTTCACTGCCAACGGCACGAACGCCGCCAAGAACACCACCGCGGTCTTCGGCAAGGCCGGCAGCTATACTTTCCAAGTAACGATCGCCGATGCCGTCGGACAGTCGATCGCCAGTTCGGTCAATGTTACGGTCGATCAAACCCTCACGAGCATCACCATCACGCCGACCTCTGCCTATCTCTCAATGGGCGGCACGCAGCAGTTTCTCGCCGTGGCCAAGGACCAATTCGGCGTCCAGTTGCTCTCCGCGCCGACGTTCGTCTGGACGGCCACCGCGGGCACGATCGATGCCGCCGGATTCTACACGGCGCCCGCGAGTTCCGCCTCGGCCACCATCCGGGCGTCGAACGGATCGGTGCTCAGCAACGCAGCCATCGTAACCGTGAACAACGCCGCGCCCACGGTCGCAACCCCGGCCTCCGCGAGTCCGAGTCCCGTGACGGGGGCCACGACCGCGCTCGGCGTGCTGGGGGCCGACGACGGCGGCGAGGCCAATTTGACTTATACCTGGGCGACGATTTTACTGCCCGGCGGCGCGCCGCAGCCGGTCTTTGCCGCGAACGGCACGAATGCCGCGAAAAACACCTCGGCCGCTTTCGCCACCTGGGGAACCTACCGTTTGGGCGTAACGATTGCCGACACCGGCGGCCTGTCGGTTACGAGCATGGTGTGGGTGACGGTGAGTCGGACGATCACGACCATCGTCGTCGCGCCGGACAACGTCGATCTGCCGCTGGGGGGCACGCAGCAGTTCGCGGCCACCGCTTACGATCAGTTCGGCAATGTCGTTAGCGCGGGTTTCGTTTGGAGCGCCACCGCGGGCAGCATCACTTCGTACGGACTGTACACCGCGCCGACGACGCCGACCGCCGCAACCGTGCAGGCCACGAGCATCTCGACCGTCGGCGCGGCCACGGTCCACGCGGTCAATACCCCGCCTACGAATATCCTGTTGTCCAACACCGCGGTCGATGAGAATCAAACCGGGGCGGTCCTCGGCGCGCTTTCCACGGTCGATCCCGATCCGGGGCAGAACTTCGCGTACTTGCTGGTAACCGATCCGACGGGCAAGTTCGAGATCGTCGGAAATACGTTGAAATTGAAAAACGGCGAGTCGCTCGATTACGAAGCGGCCTCGACGGTGGAACTGCTGGTGCGCACCACGGACAGCTTTGGATCGAGTTTCGAGAAGGCGCTCACGATCGCGGTACGCGATCTGCCCGAACCGCCGACGGACATCCTGCTGTCGAACGCATCGCTCGATGAGAACGCGCTCGGCGCGGTCGTCGGCACGCTCTTCACGGTCGATCCCGACCTGGACGAAACCTACTCCTACCTGCTGGTGAACGATCCGACAGGCAAGTTCGAAATCGACGGCGATGCGCTGAAACTTAAGGACGGCGAGTCGCTCGACCACGAAGCGACGCCCACGGTGGAACTGCTCCTTCGCACGACTGACGCAGGCGGATTGGGCTTCGAGAAGTCCTTCACCATCGCGGTGAACGATTTCTCGGAAACGCTCGTCGTGGGCGTCGGCGATTGGACCGCGGCCGGATTGACCTTGCAACTCGGCACGGACGGGAAACTCCACGTCTATCGCACCGGCGGCACGGAAGATGCCCTTCCGCCGCACGACCCTGCCAAAGTGCTGGGCATCGACATTACCGGCGGCGGCCTCGGCGACGTAATGACCGCCGTTTCGATGGGCGCTGGCATTCCCGAACTATCCCTCCATAGCGCGACGCTGCTCCTCGGCCAAGACGACGCCCTTTCCGCCGGCGCGAACGTAACCGTCGATGGCGGCGCATTGAACTACAACGGACATCCCGCCGCGATCGGCAACCTGTTGGTGAAGAACGACGGCCAAGTGGTCGGCACGGCGATTCATAACTCCGCGACCACCATTTCTTCGGGCACGCTCACTGCCGTCTCGATCGTTTGCGACGCGCTCACCATCGGTTCGCCCGCGCCCGCCGCCGCATCCGCATCGGCGGCAGCCGCGTTTGCCGATTCGACCGATCTCGGCTCCGCCGCCGTCCTGGCGGATATGCCGGAGGCCGTTCCGCTCGCCTCCGAAACGCTGCCGGAATCGCTCGCTGCCCTATCGGCGGCAGACGCTTTTTCCAGGCCGTCGCCGCTGCTTGCAAAGACGCCCAATCCGCCCGCTGCCGCTTTGCCCGACTCGCCGGCGCGGGCGAAAGTGCAAGCCTCCGCGGCGGAGGATCGCCAAACCGCCCGGCAGCTTGCCTTGCGGTCGCTGATGGTCGAATGGCGTCAAGGCATCGAATCCGATCCGATCGCCGCCGAACTTCTTGCCGTCAAACACCCCCGCAAACCGCTCAAACTCCCGCAAAAGACCGCCGATCCGTGGTGCGCCCGCCTGTAGGACAGGTTGCCAACCTGTCAAACCGTTTTGCGCAAATTGGCATTTTAACACGATCTTGCAAATCATTTATGGTTCATCCGGCTAAAGCGTACCCAACCGATTAAGGCCGCTGGAACGCGGCCGCGGCGGCCCAAAGGGCTGGCAGTTCGCCCAGCCCCAGGCATCGCCTGGGGTTGCGGCATCGCGACGAATGAAGGTTACGGCCCAACGGGCCAACCGTTCTCCTGGTGCCGGAGAACGGCCGGGAAAGTTGGGCCTGGAATTAACGCGGCGGGGCCTCGTTCCCCTGGGCGTTGCCCAGGGCTGGGCGAACGGCTGGGCCTTCGGCCCGAAATCGAGGAAGTCCGCGCTCGAAAACGCAATTTCATCGCTCCTTGCGATTCTATCCTTGAAATTCCCGGCAAACCAAATCATCGGGTACGCTTTATCCGGTTGAACCTCATTTATTTATTCGATACTTTACTTTCCCGCCGACGATCACCATTTCTGCGCGGCCGATGAGTTCCATGCCGGCGAAGGGGGTGTTGGTGCTTTTCGAGCGGAATTTTGCGGGATCGACGGTCCATTTCGCCGTCGGGTCGATGACCGTGATGTCGGCGTCGGCCCCGATTTGCAGGGTGCCTTTCGAGATGCCTAATATCTTCGCCGGATTGATCGTCATTTTGCGGATCGCCTTGCTCCAATCCAAGATGCCCGGCTCGATGAGTTTCGTGATGACCAGCCCGAGCATGGTTTCCAGGCCCACGATGCCGAACGGGGCCTGGTCCAGTTCCTGCATCTTTTTTTCCTTGGCGTGCGGGGCGTGGTCGCTGGCGATGACGTCGATGGTGCCGTCGGCCAGCCCGGCGAGGATCGCCTCGACGTGCTCCTTGCCCCGCAGCGGCGGATTCATTTTGTAATTCGAGTCGAACGTGCGGAGCCCTTCGTCGGTCAGCGTGAAGTGGTGCGGCGAGACCTCGGTCGTTACGCGCACGTCGCGGCGCTTCGCGCGGCGGACCATATCCACGCTGCCCGCGGTCGAAACGTGCATCAGGTGATATTTCCCGCCGGTGGCTTCGGCCAGGGCGATGTCGCGGCTGGTCATCACGTCTTCCGCCGCGGCGGGCATGCCGGGAAGGCCCAGGCTCAGCGACACCAAGCCCTCGTGCATCACGCCGTGCTCGGTCAGTTCGCGGGTTTCGGAATGGTTCAGCACCGGCTTGTCGAACATCAGGCAATACTCGAACGCCCGCCGCATGAGTTCGGGATTGGCCACCGGCGCGCCGTCGTCGCTGAAGGCGACCGCGCCCGCCTTGACCAATTGCCCGATTTCGGCCAATTCCTTCCCTTCGCGGCCCTTGCTCACGCAGGCGACGACGAATACGTTGCAGTTGTCGATCCGCGCGGCCTGCCCGCGGATGAACTCGACCACGCCCTGGCTGTCGGTGGGCGGATCGGTATTGGGCATGCAGGCGATCGAGGCGAATCCGCCCGCCAAGGCCGCCGCGGTGCCGGTCTCGATGGTCTCGTCCTCTTCCCGCCCCGGCTCGCGGAGGTGGACGTGCATGTCGATCAGCCCCGGGCAGACGATCTTGCCCGACACGTTGACGATCGACTGCTCGCCGCCGGGCTGCGCGTCGAACGCGGCGATGCGGCCATCGACCACCAGAAGATTGGTTACCCGATCCAACGATTGCGAAGGATCGATCACGCGGCCGTTTTGAAGTAATATGCTGGACATGGGGGGAATGATGAATGTTGAATGATGAATGATGAATTCGCTGCAGATTATTTTTTGTTGCGTTTTGCGGTCCGAACGGATGCCGTCAGAATAGCGATGAGTTCATCGGTTTCTTTGAGGAGATCGGCCAATCGTTTCGCGGGCAGAATGCTGCTTTTTCCCAATAATTCCAACCAATAATTTGTTTCGTCCAACTCCTGCAATCCACCTTCCAATTTACTAATGAATTCCGCCACGGAACGAGAGCGGCAACCTTCCCGATAGTGTGCTCCCACCGAGGTGCCGCTTTTCAATACTTGCTTACCAATAACCCAAGCTGCCGGGTTGTTCGGCAACGAAGTTGACAGATGAATAATTCGCAACGCGTAATTCATCGTCCGTTCTCGAAGGTCTTGTTTTTGAAGTTTTTCAGTCATTTGTCAATTTTCTGAAAATGATTTGTGAATTCATCATTCATCATTCATCATTCATCATTCATCATTCATCATTTCTCTCGCCCCCAACAGCAGCCATAACACCGCCATTCGCACGGCCACGCCGTTGGTAACCTGTTCGAGGATGGCCGATTGCGTGCCGTCGGCGACGTCGGGCGTAACTTCCACGCCGCGATTGATCGGGCCGGGGGCGAGGATCAAAATGTCGGGCTTCGTCTTCGCCAGCCGCGCGCCGTCCATCGCGTATAAATGCGCGTACTCGCGGACCGACGGGAACGGCCGCGTGTATTGCCGCTCGAACTGAATGCGGAGCAAGTTCAGCACATCGACCCGGGGCAATATCGCGTCCAAACTGTAGGAATACTCGACCCCCAATTCGGCCCAGCGCGGCGAAACCAGCGTGGAAGGCCCGCAGACGATGACGTGCGCCCCCAGTTTTTTCAGTCCCCAGATATTCGACCGCGCCGTGCGGCTGTGGAAGATATCGCCCACCATCGCCACCGTCAGCCCCTCGAGGCTCCCTTTCCGCTCGCGGATGGTGAGAATATCGAGTAATCCTTGCGTGGGGTGCTCGTGGGCGCCATCGCCGGCATTGACCACGCCGCAGCGGAGATTATCCGCCAGCAACTGCGGGGCGCCGGGCGTGTGGTGGCGGACGATCACCGCATCGATGCCCATCGCCTCGATGTTTTTCGCGGTATCGATGAAAGTTTCCCCCTTCGCGACGCTGCTCGTTGAGGCGGAGAAATCGACCGTATCGGCCCCCAGCCGCCGGGCGGCCAGCGAAAAACTCGTCCGCGTGCGGGTCGAGTTCTCGAAAAAAAGCGTAACGCAGGTCTTCCCGTTGAGGAGCGGGAGCCGCGAGCGGTCCTTGGCCATCGCGCGTTTGAAAACCGCCGCCTTGTCGAGGATCAGCGTGATTTCCTCGGCCGAAAGGTCCTCCAAACCCAACAGGTGCCGCCGCGTCCAGTTGGCGGGGACCAGCCCGATTTCGTTGATTTCACCAGTCATATCGATTTTACCGCTGGAGGTGGGTTAACTGACAATTTCCCTGCCGGGAAGGACAAACGAAGAGCATTGCGAATAATTCAACGCCCCCCCCTTGATTGAGGGCGTATAACCGGTCGGAAAAAGCTATGTTTGATCATCATCCGGGTCGATTCTACCACTCCGAGAAAATGCTTCAAGGCGTTATGCGCGTAACGGCGTTTGCAGGGGGAAAACCATCTTTCGCGACGGATTAAAAGCTTGTCCTACGTGGAGAGGGAGGATCGATTATGGATCGCGGCATTATTTCGGTGGAAAATCCCGTGGTGCTCATTTTGGCCCAAACGCCGGCGAAGGCCCGCCGCTGGGCGGAGATGATCCGACCGGTCGCCAAGCAGATTCTCTTGAGCGTCGATGAAGTTACGGACGAACTCCAACCGGAGATCGTCGTTACCGATTCGGCGAAGTGGGACGGCGCGGAATGCGGCGTGATCCGCATCGGACAGACCGGGCCGGCCGACATGCTCATGCCCGAACAAACCACCGAACGCGAGTTGCAGTTGACCTGCCGCCTGCTGGGCAATATCGTGCGGCTGCGGTGGCGCGAGCATCGCATCGCGGAACTTCAGCGGCATTGGCAAAGCGAAGCCTTTACCGATCCCCTCACCGGGCTCTACAACCGCCGGGCCTGGGACGCGGAACTGAAAGAACGCCTCGAAAACTTCCCCGCGGCGGATCAGGACAATGTCAAGCCCGCCGAATCGAAGGCTTTTTTGTGCCTGGCGATCTTCGATCTCGATAATTTGAAGCGGATCAACGACACCTTCGGGCACCTCGCGGGGGATGAAGTGCTGAAACACGCCGCCAAGGCGCTGCGCGAGAGCCTCCGACCGGACGATTTCGTCGCCCGCTTGGGCGGCGATGAATTCGGCCTCTTGTTCTGGCTGCCGAATGCCGAAATCGCGCAGTCGGTCATCGAGCGCGTCCGCGCCACGGTCCCGCGGCAGTTGGAAAGGGCCGGCATGCACGTCGCCACGGCCAGCGTCGGTTACCGCGTCGTCGGCCGCGGCGATTCCCCCGAATCCTTGTCCTCCCTCTTCGGCATGGCCGACGCCGCCCTGCGCCGCGCGAAGGAATCGGGCCGGAATTGGAGCGTGCAAGAAAAGTAATTCGACAGCCATCGATTCCGGGCGAGAGCCTGCATTTTTTAGTCCCAACGGGACGGCAGTCATTAGCCAGGGGCGTAAGCCCCTGGAAACGGTTTGCAACTCCAATCAAGCCCCAACGGGGCGGCAGTTCAGTCCATTAGCGGCATGAAACCTCAATCCCAAACATAGCGTTCGTCGTATTCCATGCCATGCCGCTTGAGAAATGCCACGAATTCTTCTTTGAACGATCGTACTCGATGATGTTCGTTCTGATCGGCAATGTAAATGCGGGCATCAGGAGCGGATCGCGGTTTCTCGTGTTGAAGATGATATGACAATGCAGGCAGGCAAAGGATTGGGGCATGCGATGAACCTTTTATTTTCTTTCGTCCCTTCGGGACTGAACTATCGCCCCGTTGGGGCTTGAATGGTTGTGCGGTGCGCCGTCCAGGGGCTGACGCCCCCTGGCTAAAGACTGTCGTCCCTGTGGGACTCGTAAACGGCCGCAAACCGTCCAGGGGCTGACGCCCCCTGGCTAATGACTGGCGTCCCTTCGGGACTCAAAAACTGTAGTTAGCTTCCACTTGGTTCATAGTCGAGCGATCTAAAAAATCGCCGTCAATCGCTCACCCGCCAGCGGGCGTTGAACAACTCGACGATGGAAAACAGCAGCGACAAATTCAGTACGCCGTAAAGGGCCATGTAGCCGAAAAACACCGGCCAATTGGCTTTGATGGCGATATC
>JADLEL010000060.1 GCA_020846145.1 Pirellulales bacterium
AACGCTCCATTGGGACCACGTCGGCGACGCCTTGACCTACTATCCGGGCGAAATCGTGAAGGCCGGCGGGACTTACGAAACGGAGAGAGCGGTCGTGGGCGTGTTTCGGAATCTCGGCAAGCGCTGGTTGGGCATGGACCAAGGCGTGCGGGAATGGATCGTCGAGTATCACGAGCACGTCTCGATATACATGGACAAATGGCCTTATGCCTATTGCGAAGGCTGGTCGGTCGGCCTGAAGATTCTGGGACCGTTGGAGGATCCCAAGCTTCTGGACCGGCGGATGGCGCGGGCGGCAAGCATGGGTATCCGCTACATGGACGGTTACGAACCCATGAATCAAGTCATGGGAATGCCCAAGGAATTGGTCAAACAATGGGTGGAAGCCGCCGACCGCCACCACATCGACACCGGTTGGTGGATCGACTTCGGCTCGAAGAATACTTGGGGCGGCCCGCTGCCGGCGGTCGAGCATCTACCCTGCAGGCTTTCTCCCGAGGCGGAAGCCACTTTCAAGAAACTCGCGGAGTTCGTCAAAGAGCATCATTTGCGGTCGTTCCACTGGGGCGATTTCCTGCGCATCTGGCCCTGCAACGATCCGAGCCACGGGCATGTGCCGGGCAAGTACTCCATTTACGCCCAGGGGAAACGGATCATCAAATTCGGCGAGGACCTGCGCGCGGCCAGTCCGGGACTGGTCTTGAACGCGGACCGCGGCTGGATCAATCCGCAGTACGCGCGTTACGTCGAACACGGCCAGCATATCGATGCATTCGATCATCGTCCCGCCGCCGCCCCGGACATTCACATCGATCGCCTCTACGCGTCGATGAATCGGCGGTATCAATTCGTGCATAACGGCCTTTACCTGCACTCTTGGACGCGGAACCTGAATTGCGTTAATCACTTCGGCCAGGAATCGACGCGCCAGGACAGCCCCGGATTCCGCTTCGGATTGCTCAGCGCGCTGAGTATCACGGCGTCGGTAACCTTCAACGAATTTCCCGACGAAACCTCGGAAAGCGACCAGAATTTCTCGCGGCAGTGGTTGGCTTGGGCCAGAACCAACAAGGATTACCTGAAACAAGGGGACGTCCTCTTCGACCGGACGTTCGGCTGGGTGAACGATTCGTTTCAAGGAAATCCGGAGACTTTGTGCGGCATGGCCCACCTTCGCAAAGACCGGGGCTACGTCTTCTTGATGAATTACGCGCCGCTCGACCAGATCGCCGAGTTCGATCTCGCGCTCGATGCGCCCGCGAACTCTCGTTTCGCGGTGCATGAGGTCTTCCCCGGCGGAATGGCCTTGAAGGGACCGGCGGAAGGATTGTATCCGCAGGGCGGAAAGCTGCGGATTACGGTGCCCGGCTATCAAGTTCGCGTTCTATGGCTCGAACCGGCGACCTCCGCGGTCGGCAAAGTGGAGCGCGAGGATGCCCGCGCCACAGCCTACCAACGCTTTCTCGGCCAGTGGTCGATCGCCGAGAAAAAAGCCGGCGCGGCGGTGTTGAAGTCGCAATTCACGTTCCCCGCGGGCGGCGGGGAGTATCTGTCGCAGTCCGTGCCGGGATCGCAGTGGCGGAAGGAACCTTGGGCCTATAATAAGGCATACTTGGTGCTCCAGTTCAAGGACGAGGGGCGCGATTTGAACGACCACTGGATTCCCGACGCCCTGTACGGCCCGAAAACGAAAGCCGGCGCGGAAGCAGCGCGAATCAACGACGTTTCCAAACCGGTCTATGCCTTTAACACGAGCGCTTCGAGATACCAAGTCCCCGGCATGACGCGCTGCTATTTCGTGGAACTTTCGGCGGAAACGAAAGTCGGCGCGACCAACGAGATCGAACTGACCGTTCCCGTCGTTGCCGGGCTGACTTTCAGCGGAGCTTATCTGGACCTGCCCGACCAAATGCCCGTGGGAGAGTTGGGCGAAAAAATAGCGGGGGACGTTGATCAATAGTTCCTCTTGCGGATTCAAGCGTGGAGTGGATCGCACGCTAGATCGCGCACGTCGATTTAGCGAATTGCTTCCCGCTCCATCGCCGCTTTCATTACCCGAAACACCGCGGTATTATCGACGTATTCGCCGGAGATGTTCCAAACGGCGGCGGCCATTTCGTCCTTGCCTTTGACGAGCTTCTTGAAGCGTTCGGCGTCCGCGCCCCGCGCGTAGAGCGGCACCAGGCTGTTGGCGTGGCCGGCGTGGTTGTGCTTCATGCCGGGCATTTTTCCCGGGCCGTTATCGACGAGCGGCTGATAGGGGGTTTTGTCCGAATCCGGCCCCCAAAGATTTCCGCATTCGTGGTCCGCCGTGAGGATCAGCAGCGTATCGTCCCAGCCGCCGTTTTGCTCGATCCATGCCACTACCGCATCGACGGCCTGCACGAAATCGACCTGCTCCTCGATCGTCCGCTCGGGCTGGTTGGCGTGATTGGCCCAATCGACCGCGCCGCCCTCGATCATCAGATAAAAACCGTTGGGATTTTTCTCCAACGCGCGAATGGCAGCCTTGCTCATCGCGGCCAGCGAGGGCACGCTCGCGGTAAGCGGAGTTTCGAACGGTTCGACCGGCGGGCGTTTTTCGCCGCCGGAACCGAGGGTGACGCGCGCGCGTTTTTGCTGCAAGGTCGTCGCCACCTGGGGAATTCCCAGCAATTTGGCCGGCGGTGGTTCGTTCCCTTCGGCCAGTTTTTCGAAATCTTCCTTGTTTTCGAGCAGTTTCCATCCGGCCGGGTGGCGGTCGTTCTTCAGCAGTTCCCACGTCTTTTTCCCGCCGACGTAAGTGTAGTCCGACGGTTTCGGTTTCTTCCTGGGCCGGCCGTCGGCGTCGAAATCGGGATTGCCCGCGCCCATAATCACGTCGAGCCATGCCGCGCCGAGCATTTCGTTGGCGATCTCGGCGAGATTATTCCGGCTGACGTTGTGCGCGCCCCCGAATCCGCTGGGGGTGGCGTGGCTCCAGGGCACCGAGGTAACGACGCCGGCCGACTTGCTCCGCGACTTGGCGATTTCGGCAATCGTCGCGCCGATCATCGGCCGATTCCGGTTGTCCCAATTGATCGAGGTGTTGTAGGTTTTTCGCCCGCTCGCCATGGCCGTGGCGGCCGCCGCCGAATCGGTGGGCGTGCTCTTCAAATACGCATAGCCCGCGAATTCGCCGGGCTTGGATTCGATCCGCGATGCATCCCAGGCCTTAAAAGGATCGTACGCCACCGCTTTGTCCTGTTCGTCGTTGCCGGTGGGTTTGTTCTTGCGGTTCAAGGGATAGGTCGCGCAGGATAATTTCACCCAGCCCGGCCGATCGTACGCCTGCTTGCCGACTTTCCCCTGATACATGCTCGCAGCCAACCAGGAGTTGTAGCCCGCCCCGTCGCTAATCATGACGATCACGTTTTTCGCCGCCTGCGCCGACGAAATCGCCAGAACCGAAAACAGAATCGCCACCGAGAAAACGAAAGAGATTTTTTTGCGGAAGTACATCGTGTTGCGGATCGTGAGGATGATTGAGGATGGGGAATGCCATGCCGAATCGGAGGCGACGGCATAGCTTGAAGGCGGGATATTCGAAGCACGATTGTGCCCCGTTCGCACTCTCATTATAAGTGATGGAAGAAGTAGAATCAACCGATCACTGGGGTCTTGCGTTGGGTATTCCGTTAGTTTTCGGTTAAATTATTCCTTTGGCGAACGGAATGTTTTCCAATCCACGCCCAATTTTCGCATTTTAGCCCGTAGCGTGTGTGGATTGATTTGCATCGCATTCGCCGCGCCGAACGGCCCTTCGATGCGCCCCTTGGCGGCCGCAAGCGCGGCCTCGATATGCCGTCGAACGACCGCGTTCAGTGGTTCGAGATCCATTTCCGCCGGCGGAGCAATGCCGGCCGATCGGGGGCTTGCATCGGGAATCGCCAGCGCATGGCGCGTGCCCACGCCGAGCGCCTTGGCCACTTCGAGCGTTTTTCCGTCGCCCAAAATCGCCGCCCGATCGATTACCGTCCCCAATTCGCGGATATTGCCCGGCCACGGATAGCTCGCCAGTAATTCCAAATCCACCGTCGTCGGCTTGACCGGGGCCAATCCGAACCGGGTCGCCGCCCGCGCGGCAAAATGCTCGACCAGCCGCGGAATGTCCTCGCGGCGTTCGCGGAGCGTGGGGAGTACGATGGGAAACACCGCGATCCGATACCAGAGGTCCTCGCGAAACCGCCCTTCGGCGACCATCGCCGCCAGATCGCGGTGCGTGGCGGCCACGATCCGCACGTTCACGTGGATCGATTGCTCGCCGCCGACGCGCTCCATCCAGCCGTCCTGCAAGATGCGCAACATGCGGACCTGCGCCGGCAGCGGCAAGTCGCCGATTTCGTCGAGAAAGAGCGTGCCGCCATTGGCCCGCTCGAACCAGCCGCGGCGGCTTTCGACCGCGCCGGTGAATGCGCCGCGTTCGTGCCCGAAAAGCTGCGAATCGATCAGCTCCGGCGGAATCGCGCCGCAATTGACCCGATCGAACGGTCCCGAACTTCGATGCGAACGGCTGTGGATCGCCCGCGCGACGAGTTCCTTGCCGGTGCCCGTTTCGCCGAGGATCAACACTGGCGCGTCGGAGGGCGCGACCAATTCCACGCGCTCCATGACCGACCGCAAGCCCGACTCCGCGCCGACGACGGTGTCGCCGATTTGTTTGCGGCCCAGCCGCGCGAGCAAGGACCGCCGATCCGCTTCGGCCGCTTCGCGGAGCGCGGCCATTTCGCGCAGGCGTTGATCGTTTTCCAGGGCGATCGAAAACGGCTCCAGCAGTCTTTCCGCCAACGCCAGATGCCGCTCCTCGAAGGTGCAATTCACCGCCGCCGTCAACAACAAAATCCCCGTCGGCTCGTTCGCTTTTCCCAGCGGACCGGCCAGAATCTCTCCCTCGATCCCGGCGGGCACTAGAAATCCCAATTTCCCATCCGCCAAACTTTGCCGATTCCCCCGCTCGACCGCCCCCCGCGCGCACCACGCCGAAAACGCCGCCAACTGCTCGGGCGTGCCCGGCGAGAAACCGTCCGGCAGCGCGGCATTCGGCTGCTTCAATCCCACGGCCACGGTCTCGAAACCGCATCGCCCTCGATCGAACCGCCGAATCCAGATGTGATCCAAAGGGAGCCATTGCAGCAACAGCGCGGCGATATTATCCGCCGATCGACCGATCTCGATATGCCGGCACGCTTCGCGCCAGACCTTTAGCAAGACCGTTTGCAGTTCATTCATCTTGATTTCCAATGTGGGGGGTTGCCGTAAATATCGATAAAGAAATGTTTTTACTGTGATTTTTCCCGACAATCACGGACAAATGGCTTACGATTTGCTTTTCAATTGCAAAAACGATCATTTTACCAAAAAAAGTGCTTTTACAGTAAATATAACAGAGTATCTGTAAAATAAGATAGCATTATTCCGTTATATTTGCTAGTATTATCGGCAAAGTAACATCTGTATTATGATCGATATTGTAATACAATGGATTTATTGTTAAAATGATCGCTTCAAACGGAACCGCAATTCCCAACACGAGAATGGAGTATCTTCATGGCCGGTCGATTTGAAATACGTTGGATTGTTGCCTTCCTGGGATTTTTTTCCCTCGTAAGCCTCATTTCCGGCTGCAAAGTTCGGTCGGGGAATGAATCGAAAACCAACGGAACCTCGGACAATTCGCCCGTCGAGTTGCTCAACGTCTCTTACGATCCCACGCGGGAATTTTACGCGGAGTTCAACGCCGCCTTTGCCGAAGATTGGGAAAAGAATCACGGGCAAAAGGTTACCGTAAGCCCTAACCACGCCGGATCGGGCAAGCAAGCGCGCAACGTCATCGAAGGGCTGCCGGCCGACGTGGTTACGCTGGCCTTGGCCTACGATATCGACGCCATCAGCGAAAAATCGGGCTTGTTGTCGAAAGATTGGCAATCGCGGCTCCCCGAAAACAGTACTCCCTATACTTCGACCATCGTTTTCCTCGTTCGCAAGGGAAACCCCCAAGGGATCAAGGATTGGCCCGATTTGCTCAAGCCCGGCGTGGAAGTCGTAACCCCCAACCCGAAGACTTCCGGCGGCGCGCGTTGGAATTATTTAGCGGCTTGGGGCTACGCCTTGAAGCGCGAGTTGGGCGATTTCGCCAAGCTTAAAGACCCCAAGGCAGCCGCGGAAGTCGCGAAAGCCCAAGAGAAGGCGAAGCAGTTCACCAAGGAGCTTTTCCGGCACGTGCAGAAGCTCGATATCGGCGCCCGCGACTCGACCAATACCTTCGTGCGAAATCGACAGGGCGACGTGCTCCTGGCGTGGGAAAACGAGGCCTATCTCTCCTTGAAAGAAAGCCCCGGCCAATTCGAGATCGTTACCCCTTCGCTCAGCATCCTGGCCGAGCCGCCCGTCGCCGTCGTCGATAAAAACGTCGCGAAACACGGAACGCGGAAGGTCGCCGAGGCCTACTTGAAATTTTTATACGCCCCCACCGGCCAGACCTTGGCGGCGAAACACTATTACCGGCCCCGATATAATAAGGACGTTCCCGAAGAATTGTTGAAGAAGTTCACCTTTGCCGAACTGTTCACCGTCGATGAAATTTTCGGCGGATGGCGGAAGGCCCACGCCGAACACTTCAAGGACGGAGGCATTTTCGACCAGATCTACTCCGCCGTGCAGTAAGCGCATGCCGGCGAAAGACCTTACGCGAAACCGGGAGGGCGCGGTTCCCGGCAACAGACGATCTATGAAACCTCTCGCCCGACCGCAATGGAAACACCACAGCGTCTTGCCCGGCTTCGGGCTGACGATGGGATTTTCGTTGCTTTATTTGAGCCTCATCGTGCTCATTCCCCTCGCGGCGCTGTTTCTCAAATCGACGACCATCGGCCGGCCGGAGTTTTGGAGCACGATGAGCAATCCCCGCGTGCTGGCTTCGTTCAAGCTGACGTTCGGCGCCTCGTTCGCCGCCGCCGCGATCAACGGCATTTTCGGGCTGATCGTCACCTGGGTCTTGGTGCGGTATTCTTTTCCGGGCAAGAAGATCCTCGACGCGATGATCGACCTTCCCTTCGCTATGCCGACGGCCGTATCGGGCATCGCGCTGACCTACATCTATTCCACCCACGGATGGATCGGAAAAATACTCGACCGATATTTCGGCCTGGAAGTCGCCTATACGCCGCTGGGAATCGTCGTCGCGCTGACCTTTATCGGCTTGCCGTTCGTGGTCCGCACGCTGCAGCCGGCCCTCGAAGACCTCGAGTCGGGCATCGAAGAAGCCGCCGCGAGCCTGGGCGCGACCCGCGCGCAGACGTTCCTCCGCGTGATCCTGCCCACGATCCTCCCCGCCTGGCTCACCGGATTCGCCTTGGCCTTCGCCCGGGCGCTGGGAGAATACGGCTCGATCGTGTTCATCGCCGGCAACAAGCCCATGAAAACCGAAATCGTTCCGCTGTTGATCGTCACCAAGCTCGAACAGTTCGAATACGGCCAGGCCGCGGCCATCGCCGTCGTTACGCTGTGCGCTTCGTTCCTGATTTTGTTATTCATCAATTTTTTGCAATGGTTGTCCCGGCGCTACGCAAGTTGAAAAAGTACTACGTAGGTTATGCTTTAGCATAACACCGGTGTTATGCTAAAGCATAACCTACGAGTTGGAAACGAACTCGCTCCCGCGTGGACGCGGGGGCCAAACGATTAAAAAATTCAACGCTTACGATGTCCGACGCGATCGCGAAAAAAACTCCGAAAGCGGCTTCCTCGCACGGCAATCTGGCCATTGCCGAGTCGGGCTGGGTGCGCTATCTGCTGATCGGGACAACGCTCGCCTTTCTGGCGTTCTTTCTGCTCGTGCCGCTCGCGGCCGTATTCGCGCAAGCGTTCGACAAGGGCCTCGGCGTTTATTTTTCCTCCATCGTCGAATCCAATTCCTTGGCCGCGATTCGCCTCACCTTGTTCGTCGCGGCGATCGTCGTGCCGCTGAACACGCTTTTCGGCGTCGCGGCCGCGTGGGCCATCAGCAAATTCGAGTTCTGGGGCAAGAGCCTGCTGATCACGCTCATCGATCTGCCCTACAGCGTTTCGCCCGTCATTTCCGGCCTGGTCTTCGTGATGCTCTTCGGACGCCAAGGCTGGCTGGGGCCAACGCTCGACGAATACGACATCCGGTTGATCTTCACCGTCTCCGGCGTCGTGCTGGCCACGCTTTTCGTCACTTTTCCCTTCGTCGCGCGGGAGTTGATTCCGCTGATGCAATCGCAAGGCTCGGAGGAAGAGGAAGCCGCCCGCGTGCTCGGCGCCGGCGGCTGGAAGATTTTTTGGCGCGTCACCCTGCCGAACATCAAATGGGGCCTGCTCTACGGGGTGATCCTCTGCAACGCCCGCGCGATGGGCGAATTCGGCGCGGTCTCGGTGGTCTCCGGCCACATCCGCGGCCAGACCATCACCATGCCCTTGCAGGTCCAAATCTATTACGACGAATACAATGCCACGGCGGCCTTCGCCCTGGCGTCGCTTTTGGCCGGATTGGCGATCGTTACCCTGATTCTGAAAACGCTCCTGGAATGGAAAGTCGCCGATCATAAGACCGCCGAAGCGCAAGCGTATATTGGAGACTGAACGGGGAAGTATGAATGCTGAATGACGAATGACGAAGCACGAAGGACGAATGACGAAAGAATGACGAAGTAAACAAGACCTATTACCCAGGACCAAAGGCCCGACTGCCATGAGCATCGAAGCACTTAATATCAGTAAATCGTTCGGCGATTTTTGCGCGCTGGACGACGTCAGCCTTGCGGTCAAAAGCGGCGAACTCGTGGCCTTGCTCGGGCCTTCCGGCTCCGGCAAGACGACGCTGCTTCGGATCATTGCCGGATTGGAGCAGCCCGACCGGGGCAGCGGGCCGATCCGCTTCCACGAGGAAGACGTCGCCCTCCGCCGCGTGGGCGACCGCGAGGTGGGATTCGTCTTTCAGCACTACGCGCTCTTCCGCCACATGACGGTTTTCGAGAACGTGGCTTTCGGGCTGCGCGTGCGGCCGAAAAATTCGCGGCCCAGCAAGGCGACCATCAACCACCGCGTGCGGCAACTGCTCGAACTGGTGCAGCTCGACACGATGGCCACGCGCTACCCGCATCAACTTTCCGGCGGCCAGCGGCAGCGCGTGGCCTTGGCCCGCGCGTTGGCCATCGAGCCGAAAGTGTTGCTCTTGGACGAGCCGTTCGGCGCGCTCGACGCCAAGGTGCGGCAGGAACTGCGCCGCTGGCTTCGCCGCCTGCACGACGAAATCCACGTTACGAGCGTGTTCGTCACGCACGATCAGGAAGAAGCCCTCGAGTTGGCCGACCGGGTGGTGGTGATGAACGAGGGCCGCATCGAGCAGATCGGTCCGCCCGACGAGGTCTTTCACAACCCGAAGACCGAGTTCGTGATGAACTTCCTGGGCCAGGTCAATTTTTTCGGGGGCCGGGTGGAAGGCGGCAAGGTCCATTTCTCCACCGTAGCCTACGACGTGCCGGCGCACGCCCAAATGCAGGACCAGCCGGTCAAGGTCTTCGTCCGCCCGCACGAGTTCGACGTGAGCACGCACGCCGACGGCCACGCCGCGCTGCGGGCAACCGTTTCCCGCATCCATTCGGCCGGCCCCAACGCCCGCCTGCAACTCATCGCCGAGTCGGGCGAGAGCCTTTCCGTCGAATTGCCGCAAGAACGCTTCCGCGAACTCAACATCCACCCCGGCGGACAGGTCTATCTCACGCCCCGCGACGTCAAGGTGTTCGTGGCCGATTACGTCATTTGATCTTATATAGAAAAAGATCATCCGGTTCATGCGTACCTTTGGGCAATTGGGGAAAACGGAGGCCGTTGAATGGATGGGCGGCTTACGCGAAGGAGTCGTTGGCGGAAACCGAATCCCGCCCAAAAGCACCGGCAATGCCAGTGACATACGGATGTTCACTATTTGGCCAGTGCCATCCCTGCCGAGGGCGTCTTTTACTTTTCGATTGGTGCAGGAAATGTTCCCGATTGCGTTAAAAATGCGGTTTGCGGGAGGGGCGAAAAATGTCTGTTTTTGAGCGTTTTTTGACGATCGGGGAATTTTTCCTGCCGGCTAAACAAGCGGGTTTTGGTGTTTTTTGGGGATTTTGCGGGAGCGGGGGGGCGTATTTCTCGAGAAAAACGGGATTTTTGGGGGCGATTTTTTGCCGAGTTGGTTTTTTGGTTTTGGGTCATAGGTCTTGGGTTTTGGGTCTTAGGTTTTTGAGGGAAGGATGGATGCCGAACGCCGAACAGTGTGTGGCGGGAATAGGGGACAGGATACAGGATACAGGGGACAGGATACAGGGTTCAGGATACAGGGTTCAGGATACAGGGTTCAGGATACAGGGGACAAGGGATGGGGTTTAGAGATCGATGGCTGGAGTTACATGTACATATTTATATTATTGAGCGGCTTTTTTCAAGAAAATAATTTTCGGATTCATCGCAAGGCGTTGCGGAACGGGGAGTTGGGGCATAAAATAATTCGATCAGTTTGGGGACGCTTTGAGGGGGAGCGGAGAAAAGTCGAAGAGTTGACGCCTGTCGAGAATAGCACTGCTGGGCAAGCCAGCAGTGGCACCCGGCGAAGCCAGTTTCAGTACGGATGTTCACTACTTGGACAGTGCCATCCCCGCCGGAAATTGAATCCCACCCAAGAGCACTGGCAAAGCCAGTGGCACACGGATGTTCACTATTCGGCCAGTGCCACCCTGCCGAAGGTCGGTCGGTATGCCGATCGAATGGATCGAGTGAGTCGCGAGACCTCTTGGGCATTCGCCCACCGGTTCAAGAACCCGCGCAATCCGATACGGCAGCCTTGTCAGCGTTCATAATTTGAAGGCTTCCTGAAATTCGGTTTCGCGCTCACCTAGCAACTTCCCAGGGGCCGTCGAGGGTGTTTAATGAACAATGTCACAGTTCGGTAATGCCAGTTTAAGATTGGCAAATCCAGTGTCGGTGATCTTGGTTCCAATGAGTCCCAACGTACGGAGTTTTGTTAAGCATTTGAGGTGCTCAACTACACTATCGCTAACCTTAGCGAAGCTAAAGGCCAACCTTTCGAGTTGCTTCAGACCTTTGAGGTGTTCCACTCCGACATCACTGATCTTTGTGCCGAAGAGAATTAAACATCGAAGTTGCGTTAATCCTTTTAGGTGTTTCATCCCCACATCGCCGACACGGGTGTAACTGAGGTCCAATCTTTGGAGTTGTGTCAGACCTTTGAGATGCTCCAACCCGACATCGCCGACCTTGGTGTTGCTGAGGTCCAATTCCTGGAGTTGCGCCAAGCCTTTGAGATGCTCCATCCCGACATCACCGACCTTGGTGTTGCTGAGGTCCAATTCCTGGAGTTGCGTCAAGCCTTTGAGATGCTCCATCCCGACATCGCTGTTCTTAGTGAAATTGAGACTCAATCTTTTGAGTTCTGTCAGACCTTTGAGATATTTCATCCCCACATCGCTGACGTATGTGTAACTGAGGTCCAATTCCTGGAGTTGCGTCAAGCCTTTGAGATACTCCATCCCGACATCGCCGACCTTGGTGTTGCTGAGGTTCACTTTTTGGAGTTGCGTCAAGCCTTTAAGATGCTCCATCCCGACATCGCTGACGTTGCCGGAGAAGTCCAACTCTCGGAGCTGTGTCAAACCTTTGAGGTGTTCCACTCCGACATCGCTGACTTTCGTGCCGCGGATGTCCAACACTTGGAGTTGCGTCAAGCCTTTGAGATGCTCCATCCCGACATCGCCGACCTTGGTGTAGCTGAGGTATAAATATCGAAGTTGTATCATACCTTTGAGATATTCCACTCCGGCATCACTAACCTTAGTGTTGTCGAGCGATAACGATTGCAGTTGGGCCAGAGAGTTGAGGCGTTCAAGATCAGCGTCCGAGACCTCTTGAGTGCCACTCGATCTCTCGAAATGGGAATTAAACATCACTAATGAGACATTACCAAAGAAATCTTTCCCCAGTTGCTTCCGTAACCATACCAGTACTGGCGGAGATGTGGGTTTATCAAACTTCTCATGGTAGTATACCTCCCCACCCATTATTTCAATCGCCTCGACCGTATTTTTCTGCTCGCTTGCCCTTTTCATCTCCACCGCCAACCAACTGAACGGAATAGCAACCACAACCGTCAACAGCAATAGCGACCGAATCGAGAACTGGAACTGCCAACGAAACACGAGAGCAACAGCGAACCAGAGAAGCATAAAAGCAATCGTCAAAACGACCGCCGCTATCGAAAACAACACCGCCCAGCCTTTCGGAAACCAGCCTTCTGCAAAGAACAAAGCCCCTTCCACGACCAACAAAAGCACAAGCAACCGGCCTGGGGTGGGATGAAACCAACGGATGCTGCGATTCGAGGTGGCGACCTTGTCGGCGTCCATCATTTGGATTCCCCCGGTTTCCCTTGCCGTAGGCGGCTTTACACGTCTGTTTGCACATGTCGTTGCCGTAGGCTCCCGCTTGCTCCATTCTACCTCCCGCCAAGGCGCGGCATCAAGAGAGGTTTTTAAGTCCTGGCCGCACGGTTTGGCACGTGTCGCGGCCACGGGCGTTTGGCCGGGGATTCCCCTCTGTCGCTCGATTTTGCAGTTCGGCAACTCCGGCATTGGTAACTTGGATACCTTAGCGCGGCATAGCCGCAACCAATGGATGCTTTTTTCTAGCCCAGCGTTTACGCTGGGAAGAGGATCGGTCCCACATCTTTTCCCGCCAGTCCTTTAGGGGCTGGCGGGGAAAAGAAAAGGCTTTTTGGCGCAACTTAACCGCAGGCGTGAACGCCTGGGCTAGAGAAAAGCGACTAAATGGCTTTTTTCCTCGCAACATTATCCGAATCCATCTTATTTGCAACCAATTGCGATAACACAAATAACCGGCGAAGCGGGCCGTTCTCGGCTCCGGCCCGCGGGCTTCATCGCGCGAGCCGAGGCGGTCGGGGCGGCTAGGATTCCGGGCGGATATCGGTTAAGATGGCGGGATTGCCGCTCGCGGTGCATCCGGGCGGCGTCCAAACGAAAAGTGACTTGCTAAAAACACACCTATTCTCAAACGCCTTGAAGCGTCTTGTTATGATCCGGTATTCGTTCCTGTCGCCCCAAGGGGGCGCAGGTTTTTTCAGCCCAGGCCAACGGCCTGGGGAAGAAAGCCAAAGCAAGGATTGTCGCCGGCCCAACGGGCCAATAATTCGCCTTTTCCAAGGAGAACGGCTGGGCCGTTGGCCCGACGAAACCCTTGATATTGCTCGGTTCCCCAGGCCGTTGGCCTGGGCCGGGCGAAGGGCTGCTCCTTCGGAGCGGAACAAAAACCGCATCATCCGTTTTCACGAAAATCATCCAATTTTTAGCAGATCAATCGAAAAGTATCCATTCGTTAACCATTCCGCGCTTTTCATGGAGAAATTTTCATGCAGCCTTCCCTTTTTCGCCGATTTTCGGGCCTTGTTTCGGCGTGCAAGCGCATAAGTTATCTGCCGGTTCTGCTTATGGCCGGCACGCCCCTCGCCGCCGACGTCCCCGCCAAGAAGCCGCCGCTCAACGTGCTGTTCATCGCCGTGGACGATCTTCGCCCGGAGTTGGGCTGCTACGGAGCCGACTACATGCACACGCCCAACATCGACCGGCTGGCCGGCCAGGGCGCCTTGTTTAGCAGGGCCTATTGCCAGCAGGCGGTCTGCAATCCGTCGCGGGCGTCGCTGATGACCGGCCTGCGGCCCGACTCGACCAAAGTGTACGATCTGAAAGAACATTTCCGCAAACACATCCCCGACGTCGTTACGCTCTCGCAGCACTTCATGCGGCACGGCTACTTCGCGCAGGGCATCAGCAAGATCTATCACGCGGGCCTCGACGATCCGCAATCGTGGAGCGTGCCGCACATGCGGCCCGCGGCGCCGGTGTACATCGACCCGGAAATCCGCCGCGATATCCAAGAGCGGCAGAAAAAACTCGAAGCCCAGGGGATCGCCACCAGCAAGGGGCCGCCGAAATTGGATCCGGCGACCGGCATGGCGATGGAACTGGGATCGCGCAAGTGGGTCCGCGTCGATGGGCCGGCCTGGGAAGCGCCCGACGTGGCCGACAACGTCCTCACCGACGGCAAGACGGCGGACAAAGCCGTTGAGCTTTTAGGCGATTTCAGGAAGAATGGCAAACCGTTCTTCCTGGCCGTCGGATTCCTGAAGCCGCATCTGCCCTTCGTCGCGCCGAAGCGCTATCTCGACCTCTATCCGCCGGAATCGATCCGCTTGCCGGGCAACCTCTTCGCGCCCAAGGGCGCTCCCGAACTCGCACTCACGAAATCCGGCGAACTGCGCAACTACAGCGACGTACCCGACGAGGGGCCGATTTCGGAGGAACTCATGCGCAAGTTGATTCGCGCGTACCGCGCTTGCGCCAGTTTCACCGATGCCCAGATCGGCCGGGTGTTGGACGAATTGGATCGCCAGGGCCTGCGCGAAAACACGGTCGTCGTCCTCTGGGGCGATCACGGCTGGCACCTCGGCGAGCACGATATTTGGGGCAAGATGACCAATTTCGAGATCGCCACCCACGCGCCGCTGATCATCAGCGCGCCGGGCCAGAAAAATCGCGGCGCGAAAATCGAGGCGCTTGCGGAGTTCGTCGATATCTATCCCACGCTCTGCGAATTGTGCGGCCTGCCCGCGCCGGACGGCCTCGAGGGAACGAGCCTCGTGCCGATTATGAACGATCCCGGCCGGCCGTGGAAGACCGCCGCCTTCAGCCAGTACCCGCGGCCCGGCGGCACGCCTATCGCGGTTAACATTCGCCAAATGGGCTACAGCATGAGGACCGATCGCCATCGCTACACCGAATGGCGCGATTGGAAGACGAACGAAGTCCTGGCCCGCGAACTCTACGACTACCGGACCGATCCCCAAGGCAACGCGAACGTCGCCGACGAACCGGCCAACCACGAATTGGTCGCGCAACTCGGTCGGCAACTTGCCGCGGATTGGCGCGGTGCGGCGCCGAAACAATAATAGCCTTGTGGAACGTTGGCAGGGCGCGGCTCCCGCCGGTTAGCGGTAATGTTCCCGCGTCAGCCCGATAATCCGCCGCACGTCCTTTTTCTCGACCACTCCCGCGCCCGCGTCGATGTCCGAAGGCCGAATCCCGTAGCGGCAGTAGAGGGTTAATTGCACGACGGGATAATATCCTTGGCTGTACGGCTGCTGATCGATGGTGCATTGGATCACGCCGGCCTCGATCAGCCGCAGAATCTCGCCCGAGAGATCGAATCCAGCCGACTGGTAGCCCTTGCCGGCGTAATCGCGTTCGATGACCTTGCCCGCCGCTTCGGTATCGGTTTGCCCGGTGCCCAATACGCAGCGAATTTCCGGCTCGGCCTTGAGTTCGGCGGCGATTCGCTCGGCGGCCTTAAGCGGCTCGTTCGAGGAGCAAATCACTTTCGCGGCAATCCCCTCGCGTTTGAGCACTTCCTGAATCCCTTGCTGCCGCTCGTCGAGCGCCGAGATGCCCTCGTCGTGCAGCGTGATGAGCACTTTGCTCCCCCGGGGGATGAACGCGACCGCCTTTTCGCCCAGCGTCCGGCCGGCCTTGACGAAATCCTGGCAGACCGCGCTCAAACGCTCGGCCCCGGCGGCCTTCGAATCGGCGGTCCCGTCCTTCTTTCGGGCTTTGGCCTGCGCTCCCTGTGCATCGACGTTGAACGCCACCACCGGCACGCCCTTCGCCAGGGCTTCGGCAACCACTTCGTCGAAGGCGTCGGCGTCGATGATATTCAACGCGATGCCGTCGCAGCCGGCGGCGACCGCCTTGCGGACCATCTCGGCCTGGGCTTTCAAATCGACTCCCTCGGTGCCGGTGAACTCGCATTGCACCTTCAGCGCCGCCGCCGCGTCGCGCATCCCTTTTTTGACCGGCTCGAAAAAGGCTTCGCCCTGGCAGGTGGTGATAAAAATAAAATTCAGCGGCTCCTTCGCCCGCGCCTGGCCGGCGGCGGAAAACAGAACCCCCAAGGTAACGGCGATCGAAAGAAAATTTTTCCTCATGCGATTGGCTTCCTTTCGGAAATGTTTGAAGCCCTGCTTAAAATTGTAAATGTTGTTGTGGTTATTGATGTTCCTGCATGAAATGAAAACCTGGGACTCCTGGGCATTCATCCCGCCGCCGGCTCTTCCAACGATTCTGCTTCTCAAGCCGCGCTGATGGAGTATAATTAAATCGAGGGAAGGAAAGCATTGCAAGTAGGATCGCACGCATGGGCATCCGTTTTTATTGTCCGCAAGGGCATAAGCTGAACGTCAAGGAATTCCAAGCCGGCAGGCGGGGCATCTGTCCCTTTTGCGGGGAGAAAATCCTGATCCCCACGCGGAGTTCGCGGCCCAGCAGCAAGGAAGAACGGCAAGCGCGTCGAGCGGGAGCCGCGGCCCTCGCCATGACTTCCGGCACATCGGAAACGCCGATCGACGCGGGAAACGCCCCCCCTCCCCCGCTCGCGGCAAACGCGAATTTCGAACCGCACGGCCTTGAATCCGCCGGAGGATCGCGAGCGTCCGCTCCCGCATGGATTGCCGAAATTGCCGGCGGGAACTTCGCGGCGCGCGCGGCGGATTCGATCGCCCCGCCCGCCGAGCCGGCCTCCCCTGAAGGATCGGCCGCGATGCAAGATCCGCTGGCCGACTCGGCGGAGGTGGTCTGGTACGTTCGCCCCCCGACGGGCGGTCAATTCGGGCCGGCCACGCCGGAAATCCTCCGCGCCTGGCTCGCCGAAGGGCGGATCGGCACCGACACCCTCGTTTGGCGCGAAGGCTGGCGCGATTGGCGGGAAGCCGGCGACGTCTTTCCGCAATTGAACCTCGCCTTCACGGATCCTTTGGCCGTGGTGAACATCCCGCCCCAGCCCGCGATCATTTCGCGAGGGGAGCCGACGCCCGCGCCCGCCGACTCCTCCCGCACCCCCAACGGCACGATTGGGCTCATCGCCGGATTGAGCTTATTCGCGATCCTCACGATCCTCGGAGCAATTGTTTTTTGGCTGAAAACGCGGTGAACCTCAGCGGCGTTACCCCTCACAGCCCGTTGAAAAAATTATCGGGTGCCATGCTCACGCTTGCGTGAGCATGAGAATCCCGCGGAAAACATGCCCACGGCAAGCGTGGGCATGGCACCCCAAATTAATTAATCCCCTTTTTCAACGGGCTGCCAAGACGGGAAAGCAAAAACCTCATGAAGACCGGGGCGAAGATGTTCGGTAATCGGCCAGATCGATAAAAGCTTTTCATATCCCACGCGCCATGCTCCACATCCCACGCCCCTCGCCCCCCACTCACCCCGGCTCCTCGCTCCGCGGCAGATCGTCGAGCGACTGCAAATTGAACAACCGCAAGAAACGCTCGGTAATGGCATAGTGCGGCGTGCGCGGCTTGTCGGCCGGACGTTCCAGCCGCAACAGGCCCCGGCGGACCAATTGGGCCAAAATATGGCCGCTGGGCCTGCCGCGCAATTTGCCCACCTGCTCGCCGGACAACGGCTGCTTATACGCCACCAACGCCAGCACGTCGATGGCGGCCTGCGAGAGCCGCGCCTCCCGAATCCGCCCGTAAAGTTTGTTCCGCAGCGGATGCAGCGCCTTCCGCAGCGTCAAGCGGTAGCCATCCCCCTCCCCGACGATCCGGTAAGGGCGGTTCTCCCGCGCGTAGCCGGCGTTCAACTCTTCGACGAGCGCGGGAATCTCCTCGGGCGAAACGTCGCGCATCAGTTCCGCCGCCTTAACCGCCGAGAGCGGTCGATTCTCCCGATTCCCCACGAACAGCATCGCCTCGAAAATGCTCCGCGGACTGATCGGGCAATGGTCTTCCGCCGCTTCCGCCACATGAGCTGTGCCGGAAACCAATCCCGCCGCCGTTTGCGCCGCGGGCAATACGCCCGCAACCGATGCCGTTTCTTCTTCTCCCCCCTCGTCCGCCACGGTCGAAGGAATCTCCTCCGAATGCGGCTCGCCTTCTATTTCCTTCCGCGGGCGGGGAGCCTGACCCATTACTTGCGCGAAAGCACCGGCCAGTTCCTCCAGCGAGATGCCTTGCTGCGGTTCGGGATCGGGCGTGGAGTTGGGTTGTTGCGACATGATCGATTCAAGGGGTATCAAGCCGGAAAAGCCCTATCGAATTCGCCGTGGTTCCCGATCCAAAACCAGATTATCGACTCCTCGTGCCTTCTGCCGACTGCTCGATAATCGCGCGTAACTCGCACCGACCAGAGCAAAGGATCGCAGCGAAGGCGCTCGAAAGATATTCCCGGATGGGAAGGATTGTTTGCAAAAAGCCGATATGCCTCCCTTGCTTGCCGACGCGCGGCATCGGGCAAATTTCGGTAGCGCTTCCAAAAATCTTGCGTGGCGAAAGAAGTCACGGCATGGCGTCCGGATGGATGGCGGTGGTTTTGCCGGCGAGATGCTCTTCCAATGCGGCTTGGCTGGCTTTGGCCAAATCGGGACGAGCGCGCGTATCTTTCAAAATCGGTTCCCAAGGATCGGGATCCAAGAGCACCAACACCGCCTCATAACGACCTTTCGGCGGCAAGGGATCGTCCAGAACGACGCTGCCATCTTGTACGACGGCTTTGATAGCTTGCATAAATCATCCTCCATAGAACCTTTCCTTCCATTATACCCGCTATTCGGCGGCTATCAACTCGGCGTTCGCACTCGTCCGTCATTTTCCCCGGCGTTTTTCCACCTCGGCCTTCATGAAATCCAATCCCTCCCGCGCAAGCTGCAACTCACTCTCGTACATCCGCCGCCAGATTTTCGTGGCGGGCACGATCTTCTCCAAGGCCAGGCCGAAGGCTTCGATGACCAGCAGATTATCGTAGCCAATCTCTTGCAGCGTATCGAAGGTTTCCCGCCAGCGGACGTTGCCCGCGCCCGGCGTACTTCGGTCGTTCTCCGAAATGTGAACGTGAACGAGGCAATCTTTCAGCGCCCAGATGGCCGCCGGCGCGTTCTTTTCCTCGATGTGCGAATGGAAGGTGTCGTACATCATTTTGCAGCGCGGATGATCGACCTCGCGGACGAACCGCGCGCCGTCCGTCGCGCAGTTGAGCAAGTAACACTCGAAGCGATTGAGGTACTCGACGGCCAAGGTAACGCCGCGTTTTTCGGCGTATTCGGCCGTTTCGCGCATCGAATCGACGGCCCGCCGCCACTCGTCGGCCGTGGGACCCGCGCCGCTGAAACAGCCCAAGGCCGAGTGAAACGGCCCGACCAACGCCTCGATGCCCGCCGCTTCGCAACAATCCAAGGCGGCCTTGTTGGCGTCGATCCCCTTGCGGCGGATTTTCGCGTCCGCGCTCATCGGATCGTCCTCCGCCCCGCGAATCGTCACGCCGGTCCGCGCGAGGCCCGCCGCGTCGAGATACTTGCCCCAGCGGGCGTATTTGTCCACGTCGTTCTCGAAGACTGGCAACTCGACGGCGTCGAAGCCGAGCGACTTGATTTCCTCGACCAACGGCCGCGCTTCCTCGCAAATCACGTCGGTCCACAGCAAGAGATTCATCCCGTAACGCATGAAAGTGCTCCGATTGCCGGCATGGAATCACACTCCGATCGGGGACTGGCCCATTTTTCGGCGGGACAACGTATTTTGTGGACAAACGGTAGGCCGAAAACCTGGACCTGTCCCCTTCCCTCTCCCCTCTCCCCTCTCCCCTATATCTTAATAAAAATCTTATGCCGATACATGTAATACAATATCAGCCAGATTGCCAGCATCACGGCCAAGCCGATCGCCGCCGGTTCGTACTGCGCGCCGAAAACTTGGAAAGGAACGTGGCCGAAATGGATGTACAAATTCTTGGCGATCCAGCCCGGCGCCGGTGAATCGCCGCCGCACAACAGGTATTCGGCCATGCAATACGCCGCGATCGAGTTCATGCCGATGACCGCGAGCGGAAAGGCCCAGCGGCGGAATTGCCATAAGTCGATCACGGTATAAAATCCGGCCAGCATCCAGAGGCAGATGCCGCCGCTAAACAGCGTCCAACTGGGCGTCCATATCCGCTTCACGATCGGACAGACGCCGAACCAGTGCACCGCGAAACTCGCGGCAAGGCACAAGATGCCCGCCACGACGCACCACAGCGCCTTCCGCCACGGCGCGCGGTCGCTCTTCAAAATGCCGCCGGCCAAAAGCCCCAAAATCATCGTCGCCAGCGTGGGAATGAAGCTCAGCGTGCCGTAGCCGCCCTGGTGCGCGACGAACGCTTCGTTCTTTTCCCGCGGGAAGAGGTTCATAAACCACGTGTCGAATTTCCAGGCCAAGTTGCTGTTCTGGTTCCAATGCGAGGCAAAGCCGGGCATCACGTGCACGTTCTCGTTCCAGAGCGCGGTATCCGCGTAGGACTTCTCCGCCGGCCATTGGTCCTGGACATGAACCGCCTTGTAATTGAAATCCGGCCCCGGCGCGGGATACAACGCAAACGCCGCCCAATAGCCCACGAGAATCAGCACCAGGGCAATCCATTGGTCGCGCATCGGCCGCCACGCCAGGGCAAAGAGGAAAGCGTAGCCCAGCCCGATCTGCGTGAGCGTGTCCTCGAAGGTCCAGTACGTTTGGCTCTTATTCAGGGACCGCAGGAATATGCCGAGGAAAATCAAAACCAGCGCCCGAAAAACGGCATGGCCGGTGAGCCGGGCCTTCGATTGATGCCTCATCATCCGGCCGGCGATCGAGAACGGCAACACCACGCCCACCAGAAAGGAGAACGAAGGCTGGATCACGTCGTGCAGGATGAATCCCACCCATTGCACGTGGTCCTGGCCATAGACCCATACGGCGTGCCAGAACTTGCTGTCGGGAATGGCGAACGGATGCAGCACCTGGGCCATGATCAGCAACATCACGAATCCGCGATAGGCGTCGATCGAGCTTAACCGGCCCGGTAAAACCTGCGCCGGCGGCGTTTCGGCTTTCGGAAAAGCGGTCAAAGTGGCGGGAATGGCCATACATTTTTCCTCGATGCATGAAGAGTTTAATACGTTACTCGTTTCCACGCATCCATTTAGCCCCCCGTGAATACACGGGGGGCGATCGCGTTGAGGGACAAATTCTCGAATGTCGTTGAACGAACCGCTTTCGGCATGAATACCGCATATCGGCCCCCGGTGTATTCACCGGGGGCTAAATGGTCGTTATATCGGCCCCCGGTGTATTCACCGGGGGCTAAATGGTCGTTATATCGGCCCCCGGTGTATTCACCGGGGGCTAAATGGTCGTTTCTATGCTCCCCGCCGGAATACCGTTGAACAACTCCACTTTCCGCTCCGCGACGGCCTGCCTCGCTTCGGGCAAAATCGCCGCGAAACCATCGGGCAACGGCGGCAATCCCACGCGGCGCATGACTTGGTTGAGCCGTCCCACCAGTTTACCGTCTTCCCGATAATCCCACAATATCCTTGCCCGGCGAAATTCTCCGATGAATAACGCCAGCCGCTCGGTCCTTCGCGGGGCCATCCGGTTGACGGCCGATTCGATTGCCGTCGGATCGATCTTCTCCAGGACCTCGTAATATCTTTCAACTTGGCGATGGTCTTCCGCGGCTATTGCGGCATCCAGCAGCACTTCGCAAAGCAGATGCCCCAAAAAGTTCGCTCGCGGCCCGCGTTCATCGCCCAAGGCGTTCCGCGCCAAGTCCGACAGCCGCGCCGTAACCTCGAAAAACGCCCTCGTCCCATGAAACTGCGCATCGTCGCGCAGATGCTGCGCCACCCCGCCCGCCACCGCCGCCAGCACCGGATCGCCGTCTTCCAAAAATGCCTCCACCTGCTTCATCCTTAGCCGCACCCTTCGATCGACCACCGACAGCCAATCCGGCGCCCCCGTCGCCGCCGCAAAATACGGCCGATCGAAAAATGGCAGGGCATGGGCGAGGTAATTCATAGTTGCTTGGAAAAATCAAGAGACATGCAAATCAATCAAATTCATCAGCGCGAATTTTTCCCTGGCCAAACACCGTTATATGGGTTATATTGGCAACATTATAAGCGAATGGAAAGACACTCGCTTGGGAGCAATTTTCAATGGCCCAAATCGAAAAAACATCTCTCCCCCCCATCGCCGAGCCTGCCTCGACGCACAAACCCTATATCCCCGATGAGCAAGTCATTCCCGAATTCACGGTCTCGGCGGTGCTGGCGGGGGCCGTTTTGGGAATCGTCTTCGGGGCCTCGTCGCTATATCTGGTATTGAAGGTCGGCATGACCATTTCGGCCTCGATCCCCGTGGCCGTGCTCTCGATCACCCTCTTCCGCGCGTTCACGAAAGTGTTCGGCATCCGCCGCCGCACGATTCTGGAAAACAACATCGTGCAGACCACCGGCTCGGCGGGCGAGTCGATCGCCTTCGGCGTCGGCGTAACCATGCCCGCCGTGATGATCCTCGGCTTCGAGATGGAAATCGCCCGCGTGATGGTCGTCTCGGTCCTCGGCGGCATTTTGGGCATTCTGATGATGATCCCGCTCCGCCGGGCGTTCATCGTGAAACAGCACGGCACGCTGAAATACCCCGAAGGCACCGCCTGCGCCGACGTGCTGATCATCGGCGAGACCGGCGGCTCCACGGCGAAAACGGTGTTCATTGGCTTCGGCCTGGCCTTCGTTTATAAATTTCTGATGGGCGCGCTCAAGCTGTGGAAGGATGTCGTCAGCCGCCCGCTCCCTTGGTTCCAAGGCGCCACCCCCGCGCTCGAAGCCGATCCCGCGCTGTTGGGCGTGGGCTATATCATCGGCACGAAAATCTCCTGCATCATGGTCGCCGGCGGCGTACTCTCCTATTTCGTCTTCGTTCCGGCGATCCATTTTTTCGGCGACGGCCTGAAAGACCCGCTCTTTCCCGGCACGAAAACCATCGCCTCGATGGACGCCGACGAAATCCGCAGCGCGTACGTGCTTTACATCGGCGCGGGCGCGGTCGCCACCGGCGGAATCATCAGCCTCTTCCGCGCCCTCCCGCTGATCGCCGCGTCGCTCATCTCGGGCCTGCGCGACATGCGGGCCACGATGTCGTCCGGCGAGGCCCGCGCCGCGGTGAAACGCACCGAACGCGACATGCCCATGCGCTTCGTGCTGTTCGGTTCGTTGGCCTTAGTCGTTATCGGTTGGCTCTTCATGGGACTTGCGCCCGAAGCCCGGGGCGAATTGACGCTCGGAACGGTTTTCAATTTCACGAATTTAATTGCCTCCTTGCTGATCGTGCTTTTCGGATTCCTGTTCGTTACGGTATCCTCGCGTTTGACGGGCGAAATCGGCTCGTCGTCGAATCCGATCTCCGGGATGACCGTGGCCACGCTGCTCTTGACCTGCCTGATTTTCCTCGTGCTGGGCTGGACTTCGCTTTCCGACCGCTTGATCGCCATCTCGGTGGCCGCCGTGGTCTGCATCGCCTCGTCGAACGGCGGCACGACCTCGCAGGATTTGAAGACCGGCTACCTAGTCGGCGCGACGCCGAAGTTCCAGCAGTGGGCGATTCTCATCGGTTCCATCTCGTCGGCCTTGGTCATCGGCGCGATTTTAGTTTTGCTCAACCAGGCGAGCACGGTTTATACGCAGAAAAATCTGCCGATTCTAAGCAAATCGCTCGATGTCGCGCAACTCAATCGTCAAGAGATATGCCCCGAGGATGAGAAGACGTATTATGTTTGGCAAGCGGTCGAGGGAAATCCGCAGGGCGTGCCGCAGGGAAAGTATTTCGTGGATCAGAAGGGCAAAATCCGCTTTTTGGTCGATCCGGGCATCAATGGCAAGGTGAGCCGCCGCGACAACGGCGTTGCCGTGCAAAAATTCAAGCCCCCGCAAGCCCGCCTCTTCGCGCTCATTACCGACGGCATCCTCCGCCAAAAACTCCCCTGGACGCTCGTGCTTCTGGGCGTATGTATTGCCGTCGTCATGGAACTCTGCGGCCTCCCCTCGCTGCCGTTCGCGGTCGGCGTGTATCTGCCGCTCTCCTCTTCCTCGCCGATCTTCGTCGGCGGGCTGGTCCGCTACCTCGTCGATAAATTCCGCAAAAAATCGGCCGGGGAACGCACGGCCGACGAAGCTTCCGACATGAGTCCCGGCGTGCTGTTTTCCACCGGCTATATCGCCGGCGGAGCGATCGCCGGCGTGATTATCGCCTTCTTCACCTTCAGCGACCGGTTGACGACTTATCTCGGCAGCCTGATTCCCGTCCCCCAATACGACTCCATCGCCCTGGCCGCCTTCGGCTTGCTGGCAGTGGTCTTGATGTACTTCGGCCTGCGAAAGAGTGAAAACGCGTAGCAATCAGGCATCGCCAAAAATTATTGCTTCCGTTGCGGAAAAAATCTCGTGAGGGCGCCATGCCCACGCTTGCCGTGGGCATGAAGAAAACGCCGGCGAAAACGGCTGGTGAACCTTCGCCGCGCCGTTCGGCAAATCCCGCGTCTCGACTTTCTGCGATATCTTATCCGCCGATAAGTTGTTTGATGATCTCGGGGCCGTTTTCGATGAAGGCGATCAACACACCCATCAGCGCGACGCCTGCGATCAAGCCGGAGGCGACGGGGAACGTGTATTCCTCGGCCTGCTTCGGAGCTTTCTTCTCGAGTCCGTAGCTAATCAACGCACCCAGGAAAAACATCAGGCTCGAATGCCAGAAGAAGGTCCAGGAGAGGCCCAGGCCGGCAGGCGAGGGAATCCACTTGTTGTATTTCGGGAAATACTTCGACAGCAGCGGCAGCAGGATGCCCACCAAGCCGCCGACGCCGATCAACCAAATCTTCACGATATGCAGTTTGCCGATCCCCTCGCTCATGGCTTCGGCGACGGCCTTCCAGGTCATCGCGGCGGGAGCGGGAAATTGCGTGGTCCCCAAGGAGGTGTAGTCGGGAACCAACATGCGAAAACTCACCACGGTTACGACGGTGCCCATGAAAATGCCGCAGAATTGCGCGAGAAACTGCTTTCGCGGATTCGCGCCCAACAGATAACCGGTTTTCAAGTCCGTCAACAGATCGCCCGAAGACGACGCCGCGCCGGCCGTGATGTTGGCGGCCATCAGATTGATGTTCTGCAAGCCCGGATTGGCGACCGGGCCGAGGTTCGGATTGAGCGCGCCGAAAATGAGCTGCATCACCTTGCCCATCGCGCCGATCGGCGTGGTGTCGGTTTCGCCCGTGATGCGGCAGGAGACGAGCGCGAGGAAAAACGTCAAAAACACCGCCAACACGCTCTGCCATATCGGAATATCGAAGCAGGCGGCCGAAAGCCACGCCAGTGCGATGAGCGAAACGAATTGGCCCAGTAGAAACCAGGAGATCGGCGCTTCGAGCCGATCGACTTCGCTTTTAGTCTGCGCGTCGGTCTTCGAGAAAATCTTCCCCATGTTGCCGAAGGCCTTAACGATGCTGCGCCACTGCAAGAAGAAGGAGAGCAAGCCCGAAGTGACCATGCAGGAGACGCCGCCCCAGAGCGGCCATTGAATGATATCGCGATAGGCGACGGGCGAGGAAGGCATGATGCCCTGCGCCTGCATGATCGGCACGAATACCACCCAGCACAGCGTCGCGCCCAAGAACATGCTCGCCGATACCTTCATGCCCGTCAACGCGCCGGCGGCCAGCAGCATGGGGTCCAGGGCGAACATGACGGTGCGGTCGGTCCAGTTTTGATATTGGCTGCCGAACAGCAAACCGTTGATTTTTTCCTGCAGGGTCGCCAGGGAGTAGTTCCCCAAGCGGATGAGCTTGAATCCTTCTTCCCAGAACTTCATGCAACCCGCGAAAACGCCCGAAACGATCAGCGCCTTGGCCGCCCGCATTCCCTTGACGCCTTCCGAATACAGCACCTTCAGCGTTTCGGCGCAGGCGATGCCGCTGGGAAAGCGGAGTTGCTCGATATTGACCATCTGCCGCTTCATGGGGATCGCCATGGTTACGCCCATCACCGCGATGAAGAACACCCAGGCCATGAGCACGGGGATCGAGAGGGTGGAATGGTTGAGCATCATGTAGGCGGCGTAGGCGGAGATGAGCGTGCCGCCGGTCGAGTAGCCGGCCGAGCTGGAGGTGGCTTTCATGCAGTTGGTTTCGAGAATGCCCATCTGCGACCGCACGAGGCCCGCCTTGTAAAAGGCCGTCCAAATCGCATAAGAGAGAATGCTCGCGGTGATCGAGACGCCGAATCCCCAGCCGGTTTTCAGTCCGGCATAAAGGTTCGTCAGCGAAAGCAATCCGCCCAAGAGCGAACCCATGATCACCGCCCGCACCGTCAACTGCGGCAGCACGTCGCCGCGGCCGAGATACACCTTTTCGTACCACTGCTGCTCGATTTCCTCCGGCGTGCCCGCAAAGCCGGCGATGGGCAGTTCGAAGTCGGCATAGGCCTTCGCGGCGAGTTCGGCGTCGCGATTTTCCGGCGATTGCGGCGTGGTCTCGGACATGGGCCGGGATGCTCCAAGAAAAGTTATTTCGGGATCGGTGGCGGAAAACCTTCATTTTCTTCCTCCACCCCCAATCTGTCAACGGGGCACTGTTTTTTCTCGTTCCCAGGCTCCCGCCTTTTCTCGTTCCCAGGCTCCCGCCTGGGAACGCAATGTCCGCGAGGCTCCCGCCTCGCAGAATCGCCAAACAAACCGTGTCCGCAACGAACGAAACGCGGTCTTGATACTGGACAGGTTCTTATACTCGCTGCCCACTTTTCATCCCGCGAATTTCCCGCCACAATAGCTTCATGCGCTACCTCGACCTTACCTTGCCTGCCCCGGCGGAAAATCTCGCGCTCGACGAAGCGCTGTTGGAGACCGCCGAAGCGGCTGGCAGGCCGCTCGAAACGCTGCGGTTCTGGGAACCGGCCGCGCCGGCGGTCGTGGTGGGCCGCTCCTCGCGGCTCGACGACGAAGTGTTCCTCGACGTTTGCCGGGCGCGCGGCGTGCCCGTGTTGCGGCGGCCCAGCGGCGGAGCGGCCATCGTCGCCGGACCGGGCTGTCTGATGTACGCCCTGGTGCTGAGCTACGAAAAACGCCCCGATCTGCGGCCGCTCGAAAACGCCCATCGCGCCGTGCTCGACGCGATGGCCGCCGCGCTCGACTCGCTGCGGCCGGGCGTGCATTGCGCGGGAACCAGCGATCTGGTCGTCGGCGATAAAAATTGCTCGATCGACAATAAAAAATTCTCCGGCAACAGCGCCCGCTGCCGCCGGACGCACTTTTTATATCACGGCACGCTGCTCTACGATTTCCCGCTCCATGAAATCAATCGGTTTTTGAAGCATCCGCCGCGCATGCCCGGCTACCGCAATGGGCGGAACCATGCGATCTTCGTCGCGAACTTGAACGTCCCGGCCGACGCGATCCGCTGCGCGATTTCCCAAGCCTGGAACGCCGCGGAGCCGTATCCCGACTGGCCCCGCGAACTGACCGCCCGCCTCACGGCCGAAAAGTATTCCCAAACGGCGTGGAACGAGTGCTTGTAGGGGATGGGGATAGGGGATAGGGATTAGGGGATAGGGAATAGGGGATGGGGAATAGGGGATGGGGATTAGGAATAAACGGGGCCATGCCCGCGCTCGTTGTGGGCGTACAAACGTGTCTTTTCCCTATCCCCTATCCCCTAATCCCTATCCCCTATCCCCTATCCCCTATCCCCTATCCCCTGCTTTCCCCTCCCGCACCGTCTCGCGGGCAATCCGTTGCAGGCGGGCGGCGTCGGCAGTGGGGATGCTGGTGAGCATTTTGCCGTCGAACACGAGCCGGCCCGGCAGGCCGTCGGTCTTCGGATCGACGAGCGCGGCGAAAAACACGCAGGCGGCGAGATAGCTGCCCAACTCGTTGGGATGATTTTTATCGGCGGCGTGCAGCGTGAAGGGCTTATTGCCCGCGCGGGCTTTCTGCCAGGCAAGGCCCACCGGGGCCACGGCCGCGCCCAGTTCCTTGGCGGTTTCTTCGTAGGCGAGGGCGATCCGCCGCGTGGTCGCCATTTTGTCCTGCCGCGCCCAGGTCTCAAAGAGCACCGTCCGCGCCCCTTGCTTTTTGACGTGTTCGTGCAGCTTGCCGGCGTATTCCTTCATGCCTTTCAAGTTTTCGATCGGCCCCGTGCTGCTCTCCTGCAACACGACCACGTCCCATTTCTTGCTCTCGATCAGCTCCGCCGCCTTGCCGTCCTGCCAATGTTTTTCGAGCGTGCAGCCGCCGGGCGCGTGCATCGCCACGTCGAGCCGCCGCCCCCGCGAAGCCGCCAGGCCTTGGAGGATGTGCGGCATGTCGTTTGCGTAGGTGAAACTATTGCCGAGGAACAGGATTTTCAGCGGCTCGTCGGCGTCGTCCGCCCGCAGACTTGCCGAAACACACGCGAGACATAAGGGTAATGCGAGCAGGCGCAGTTTCAAGATCGTAACCTTCGAGTCGGAGGATGATGGAGCAAATGGATAGTGGTATCCGCGAACAAATACAAGCCGGTTCCGGCGGCGGGGCATTACTTCATGCTCGCCCGCAGGTCGATAAACGCTTGGTCGAAGGATTCGATGTGGATCAGCCCGAGCCGGGGGTACTCGATGTCGAGGATCACATAGATCGTAATCGCCATCACCAGGGCGAAACCGACGATGTGCATCCAACTGTGCTTCTTGCCGCCGGCCATGCCGTAGCCCGCCAACAGCGAACTCACCAGCGCCAACACGGCGAGCATCACGAAAATCACCGTCGGCGGATGAAGCAGCGCGGCCATCTTACTCGTCGTGGCGATGTCGATCATCTGATTGATCGCGGGCAAGAGCAGCATTGAGGCCGTCGGATTCTCGCTGGCCTTGCAGGCCGAGACCGCCCGCGGCCAAATGGCGTTCACTTTCGTCAACGCCTTCTCAGCTTCCGCCTGGGCCGCTTCGATGTCCGGCAGTTTGCGCAGGACTTCGAGCCGCGAATCCATGTATTCCCGAAAACTCTGCCGCAACGCCGGCTGTTCTTCGGGCGGAAGCAGGTCGATCCGCAGGTAGGCCGTGCCGATCACGTTCGCCTCCTCGACGATCAACTGCCGCCGCGCGTCGAACCGGCCGGCCGCGCCGGAAAAAGTGAACGCGATCAACAGCCCCAGCAGGGCGAAAATCGCCCCGTCGATCGCCCCCATCCCCACCCGCGCCCCCTCCGGGTCCTGCGCCATCCGCCAAATCCCGATCCGCCGCCCGCAGATCAATAGCAGCAACATGCCGAGAAACAGGCCGATCGCCACCAGCAATACCGTGTAAGCGATGTCCATAAAAGTTCCCGATTTTTAGTAGCTCCAGCCTGCCGGGTGGAATTCTGCTCTTTATTCCCATGCTCCGCGCGGGAACGCCATGTCGCTCGCATCCATCCGGCGAAGATAAATAAAAATTCCAATCGCCGAAAAGACCGCGAGCAAGCTCGTGAAACATCCCGGTTCGGGCACGGCAACGGCGGCGGTAGCGCCGATGGCGAGCGCGTTCTGGACGATCGCCGCCGCGGTCAATTCGCCGTCGAGAACCTTGACCGCGCCCAATCCGCCGATCGTGCCCACCGTATGCGCGCCGCCGTTGATCTGGAACGTAGCGCCGGCGGACGTGGAGATGGCCGACAGCGGGCCAAGGTCGTCGCCGTCGGCCAGCGCCAACGTTCCCTGATTGATGACCGTACTGCCCGTGTAACTATAGGTATAACCGTCGGCTCCGTCCAAAAAGAGCGTGCCGCCGCCTTTCTTGACGAGCGATCCCGTGCCCGAAACGTTCGCCCGCAGGGTGTAATCGTCGGAGCGGTTCACGGCCAGCACGCCTTCGTTGAGGTAATTCGTGGAGCCGAGATCGCCGGCGGTTCCGCCGTTGCCGATTTGCAGCGTTCCGGCCAGGATGTAAGTGTCGCCGGTCCAACCGGTGCCGCGGCTGTCGCCGGTAACGATCATCGCGCCCGCGCCGTCTTTGGTCAGCGGATAGTGGTATGGCGCGTTCGGGTCGCCGGCGGGACTGTAGGGAGCGATGGTGCCCGAAAACGCGAGTTTCGCGCCGCCCTGGACGGCGAAAACGTCCAGATAGCACAACCGCCGGGCGGAGATCGTCGAATCGGCGGTTACCTGCGTCTTATCGTAGAAATACCACGGGCCGGTTTCGGTGGTATTGAGGGCGTCGTCCGCCAGCGTGCCGCCGTTCAAGGTCAGCGCTCCCAAGGCGGAAGTGTTGCCAGGTTGGGTCGTGAGAGTGCCGCCGGCGTGGACTACGATCGGGCTGAGATTGCCGCCCGAAAAGCCAATGGCGTTGTCGGCGGCCACGCGCAGCACTCCGCCGTTGTTGATGGCGATGCCGCCGGCGCTGAGCGTGCCGCCCAGATTGTAAACGCCGGCGACGCCGTTGTTTCCCAGGAAGGCCGTGCCTTGCACGGTCAGCGAACCGCCGGTTTGCGTGATCGTTCCGGGAACGGCAAGGCCCAGTTGCAGGCTCGCCGCGCCGTAATCGGCCGCGCCGATCAGCGCAGTCCCGCCATTGGCGATACGCACGGCATCGGCTGGGCCGGGCACCGAGCCGCCGCTCCAATTACCGCCCAACCCCCAGTCGCCGGCGCCGCCGATCCAATCGATGGCGAACGCCGGGCCGGTCCAATGCGGGCCGCAAAGGAAAAGGAACAAAAGTGCCCGGGAAATCCGCGGAAAAAATCGAGGAGACATGGCAATACCGAGGTGGGTAGGACTTGGTGAAAATTGAAACCCGACTCTAAAATTAGTTTATTTCGAGACGAATGCAGATTCAATAGCGCGACCATAGTAAGGCAGAACAAGTTGGAAAGCCGCGACCAATGGTCGCGGTTCGCGGGTGAAAGTAATGCGTAGCCTCCCGATTTGCAAGACTTTTCAGACCTCCTGACGCCATCGCCACGCTTTTCGTGGGCATTGCACCCGTCAAATAGAATTTGCAGGACCACAAGTTTCTGGCAGAATGTTTTTTTTTTGCAGACGGTTATCAATTATAAACGCGGCGATAGCGGAAATATTTCGCAAGACGATTTTTGCCAAAATAATATGTTTTTATTCGCCCATAACGCAACAAATGCGCCCATCGTGCGTTTAATAAGAGAGTTAAACGCGCCGGCATTCGGAATGCTCGTGGCGGATCGAATATCGTACTCGTTCATTTGACGTCGAATGACGAGCTGAACGATAATGTATTTCGCGCACACTTGACAAATAAATGGGGGGATGGTAGAAATTATCGTTAGTATTGAATGTTGATTTCCTCGGTTTTATCATCGGTTTCTTTTCAACGTGTTTACGAGCTTCATTCCGCGGTGCGCGCGGAAATTGCCATAGTTTGCATGTCGGGGCATCGGATTCCCAAATTGCGGCTGTTTGTTGATTAAGGGCGAGTTGCTTTTCGCTTTTTCGAAAGGAGATGTTTATGGCTCGATTGAGTTTTGTTGGTTTAGCAATTCTTGCGGCGATTTTCGCCGGGGGAATGGCCGCGTTCGCCGATGAAAGCGCGTTCGACAAATCGCTCGATGCGGCGCTTCAAACGCAAACCGCGCCCGCCGCGCAGGTAAACCAGTACTTCACCACTTCGCCGACGTCGGCCACGAACTGCCCGGCCGTGCTGACGAAGTGCCCGCCCATGCAGACGCACTGCCCGGCGGTGGAGACCCAATGTCCGCCGGCAATGACGGTCTGCCCGGTAGGCGAGACGCGCTGCCCGCCGGTGCAAACGAAGTGTCCTCCGGCGATGACCAGGTGCCCGTTGGCCGAGACGAAATGCCCGATCGTGGAGACGAAATGTCCGCCGGGCGAGACCTTCTGTCCGGTCGTGGAGACCAAGTGTCCGCCGGTCCAGACGCATTGCCCCGCGGTCGAGACGCGGTGCCCGCCGGTGCCGACGAAATGCTCGCCCACGGTGGCGATGATAACCCAATGCCCGGTCGCGGAAACGAGATGCCCGCCGGTCGAGACCAAGTGCCCGATCGCCCTGACCAAATGCCCACCGGCCCAGACCAAATGTCCGCCGGCGCAAACGAAGTGTCCCGTGGGCGAGACGCATTGCCCCCCAGCCCTGACCAAATGCCCGCCGGCGCAAACGAAGTGCCCAGCCGGTGAGACGAAATGTCCGCCGGCCGAAACCAAGTGCCCGCCGGGATTGACGAAGTGTCCGGCGGCCGAGACGAAATGCCCGCCGGCGCAAACGAAGTGCCCGGTGGGCGAGACGCATTGCCCGCCGGTCGCGACGAAATGCCCCCCAGCGTGGACCAAGTGCCCGGCCGGTGAAACGAAATGCCCGCCGGTCGAGACCAAGTGCCCGCCGGCACAAACGAAGTGCCCGGCAGGTGAAACGCGTTGTCCGCCGGTCGAAACGAAGTGCCCTCTGGCCTTGACGCGCTGTCCGCCGGTCGAAACCAAATGCCCCCCGGCACAAACGAAATGCCCGGCCTGCGAAACCAGATGTCCCCCGGTCGAGACGAAGTGCCCGCCATCGTGGACGAGGTGCCCGGTCGGCGAAACGAAATGCCCGCCGGTCGAAACGAAATGCCCGCCGGCAATGACGAAGTGCCCGACAGGCGAGACGAAATGCCCGGTGATACAGACGCAGTGTCCAACGGGCGAAACATTCTGCCCGGTCGTCGAAACGAAATGCCCGCCGGCGCTGACCAAATGCCCCGTCGGCGAGACGCATTGCCCGGTGGTGCAGACGCAATGCCCAACGGGCGAAACGTACTGCCCGGTCGTCGAAACGAAATGCCCGCCGGCAATGACGAAATGCCCGCCGGTTGAAACGCGGTGTCCGCCGGTCGAGACAAAATGCCCGCCGGCGTTGACCAAATGCCCGGTCGGCGAGACGCATTGCCCGGTCGTCGAGACCAAATGCCCGCCGGCATTGACCAAATGCCCCGTAGGCGAGACGCATTGCCCGGTGGTGCAGACGCAATGCCCAACGGGCGAAACGTACTGCCCGGTCGTCGAGACCAAATGCCCCCCGGCAATGACGAAATGCCCGCCGGCCGAAACGCGATGTCCGCCGGTCGAGACTAAATGCCCGCCGGCATTGACCAAATGCCCCGTCGGCGAGACGCATTGCCCGGTGGTGCAGACGCAGTGCCCAACGGGCGAAACGTTTTGCCCGGTCGTTGAGACCAAATGCCCCCCGGCATTGACCAAATGCCCGCCGGCCGAAACGCGTTGTCCGCCGGTCGAGACCAAATGCCCGGTCGTTGAAACCCAATGTCCCGCGGCAGGCACAATATGCCCTCCTCCTAATCCAGGCAACGGTTAGAATAGCGGTTTCCTAGAAAAACCGCCGACTGCCGGCGCCCGATTGGCTTCCTTCGCCGGTTTAGCGAGGGAGCAGGGTGAAATGGCTCCAATTCGAGGGCGGCGTTTCAGCCGCCCTCGTTTTATTGCTACACCGTTGCTTGGCCCGCGATACTTCCGTAACGACATGGCACGAAGAGACCAGAGAAGTTCGAAAGCAGAGCGGGCGAAAACTGCCAAAACCGCCAATGATTCGGCCGTATCGGGCGGCAATCCGATAGCCCCTTTCTCGATTGCGGGCACCGCCGCGCTGGGGATGCTCGCCGCATGGCTCGCGGCCGGCTCGACGGGACTCCTCGGCTATCCGCTGGCTCGGGGTTCGGCGTTGATCGTCTTGGCCGGCGCGGTTTTGGCGGTCCTGCCGAAATCCGGCTGGACGGCGGAAAAAATTGCTTCGCTCTTGTTTGCTCTCGCGCTCGCGGCGGCGATGATCGCCTGGCGACTGCCGATCGTCGGCATCGCCGGAACGATCATCGGCTTGGCCGTCCTCGCTTGGCTTCAGCCTCCACCCCGCCGAACCGCGCTGCTCCTCGCGGCGGAAGCCGTTTTCCTTCTGGCAATCTATCGCACGGCTTGCCTTTCACAGCCTCTCGTTTGGCAATCCGCCGACGCCGTGGGAGGTTTTTGCGGACGCGCCATCGGCGCGGCGGTCGGACAACCGCTGTCGATCGGCGCAACGTTCGCCGGCCTCGACTTCCTCCTGCCGATGATCTATCTGGCGCTCGCGGCGCCGCTGCGATTTGCGCGGTTGTGCCCACGGCTCTCACCCTCCGGTACATCTGCCGACAAGGTCGCCGATAACCCGGTTCCGCCGGCCCGCAACCGTTGCGGGGCGATCGCTCTAGCGCTGGCGGCGGTCGTGGGAGGCTACGTACTTTATCTCGTGTTGCTCGCCTTCGCGCCGGAGATTTTATCGCGCCTCCCGGAAATTGCCGCGAGCGGCGAAGCTGTCGCGGCCTCCCCTGAACCCAACACTATTTATCAATTCCTTCGGGACGCGATGCCGTGGAATTTGCCGCTTGTCGGGGCCGCAATCCAATGCCTGATCGCCGGAATGTTGCTCTTCATTTTCCAGCGTCGTTTATTACAAGCAGGCGGCATCCCTTTTCAAAACGCCCGTGAAAATCGAACGCGACCTTTGCTTGCGATCTTGTCCGCCGCGGGAATGCTTTGCGCACTCTTGCTTCCCGTCGCCACGGTGCTCTGCCTCCAGCGGCCCGCGTTGGAGGGCAAGAAAATCGTCCTTTACGAAAAGGGTTTCTTGAACTGGCTCAAGCCCGAGCATGGCGAGTACGGCCGGCTGTCGATCGGCATGTACGGCATGTTGCCGACGTTCGTCGAAAGCCTTGGCTCGCGGTGCCTGGTCTCGCCCGATTTATCGGAAAAAGACCTCGAGGACGCGGACGTTTTGGTCCTGATCTATCCCAACAAAGAATGGACCGCGCCGCAAAAAAAGCGGATCTGGGAGTTCGTCCGCCGCGGCGGCTCGCTGCTGGTGATGGGCGAGCACACCGTGCAGGAGAAGGAACTGCGCGGCAAGGGGCTGGGCTACGACAACCGCGTCAACGAGATCCTCGAGCCGACTGCCATCCGCTTGAATTTCGATTCCGCGATGTTCGCCGTCGGCGGCTGGCTGCAATCGTACGAAGCCTTGGCGCATCCGGCTACCGCGGGCGTCGGCGACGAGCAGAACGATTTCGGCGCGGTGATCGGGGCGGCGCTCAGCGTTCGGCCGCCCGCCCGGCCCGTGCTCGTGGGCCGCTACGGCTGGTCCGATCCGGGCGACGAGAACAAGGGCGAGTCGATGATGGGCAACCACCGCTACGATCCGGGCGAACGGCTCGGCGATCTCGTGCTCGCCGCCGAACAGCCGCTCGGCCGCGGCAAGGTCTTCGTCTTCGGCGACACCTCGACCTTGACCAACGGCGTGATGCTCGGCTGCCATCCGTTCGTCGCGCGATTGCTGACCTATCTCGCCGACGGCGACAATGCGCCCCGCGACGCCTGGCGGCAAATTCTCGGCGCGTTTTTGGCCCTGGGCGCGATCGCCGCCGCGATCGCCTCGCCCCGTCCGTGGCTTCTGGCGGGCATGGCTTTAGCGCTGGCCGCCTCGCTGGCAATTTGCGTGGACCTTACGCACCGGGCCGGGACCGTGTTGCCCGACGGACGCTTCAAACAACCGAATAACTTGGCCTACATCGACGCCGCGCAGATGGGCGCGTACAGCCGGGAATCGCTGCGGGACGACGGCACGCTGGGACTGTCGATGACGCTCATGCGTAACGGTTACCTGACGCTGATGCTGCCAGAACTGACTCCCGAGCGGCTCGAACGCGCCCGCCTGTTGGTATCCATCGCCCCGTTGCGGGAATATACCGCGAGCGAGCGGAAAACGATTATCGATTTCATCGAACGCGGAGGGATATTCATCTGCACGGTGGGACTCGATGCCGCCGGGCCGAGCAAAAAACTGCTCGACGAGTTGGGATTCCAGGTCGGAGCGAGCCGCAAGCAGCTTCTCGAAGATCCGCAATTCGAGCCGAAACCGCTGGGGCATTTCAAGTCGCCCTACTTCAACGGCGGGAATTATTACCGATACGTCCGCTTCCACGCCGCCTGGCCCGTCTGGCACGACGATCTCGATCTACCGAAAGAAGATCCCCTAGCTAGAGCGCGCGCCTACGCCCCGCCCGAGATTCCGGTCATCATCACGCGAAAACTCGGCAAAGGCTCGGCGACCGTCATCGGCGACACGTGTTTCGCCATGAACGTGAACCTCGAGCGCATCGACGGCAGCCCCTTCGAGGGTCTCCGCGAGAATGCCGATTTCTGGCGCTGGCTCTTGCCGGTCCTTTGCGGCGGCGAACGCTGGGATCCGCCGAACGTGGAGAAGAAACCGGAGGACCAGGAAACCGAAGGGAGGACTCCCTAGCATGTTCGCTTGGATCGCACTCGCCTTGCTCTCCGTTTCCTGGCTGCCGGGATTGGGGTATTATCACTTGACCTCTTGGCTGCAATGGGCGGTCCTGGTCGCCTTGGGGTGCCTGTCGCTCGTGCGGCGGGGCGATGCGCCCCCTTCGCGGACGGTCGCGCTCGTCGCCTTGGGATTGTCGATTCCGGCATTGGTTATCGCCCCCTGGCCCGACCGTGCCGCCTTCGTGCTGTTGGCGGCGGGATTTTTCCTGGCGGCGGCGTATCGGCCGTCGGCGCCGTTCTTTCGGGCATGCCTGCTGGCCGGGTGCGTGTTGCTCGTTCAGGCCGTAGTGATGGAAGGCTATCAGGCCGTTACCGCCCGCTCGCACGAATTGCCCTCCCCGCTGCCGCAAGTGCTCGGCGGCGCGGCGCGGCTGCTCGGGATCGACGCCGCCGCGTCCGGTTCGACCATCGCGCTCTTCTCGATGCGCGAGACACACCAACTGGGCGCGACCTGGGAACTGTTCCTCGATCCCGCGAGTTGCTGCTTCTTCGCCGCCGCCTTGGTGTATTTCGCATGGCAAAGTTCGCAGCGCCCCGCGGGCCGACGAAAAGGGGCATGGCTCAAATCGCTCGCCGTCCTCGCGGCGATCGCGATCGGTTGGCTCCCCATGCGTTCCGCGCTCTTGATGGCCCTGTACCTGCATCAAGTCCTCCGCACCGATTACGACGCCCCGCTCGGCGCGATGGCGGTCTTTTGGAACACCTGGATTCACCTCCTCCTGCTGTTTCCGCCGGCCGTCCTGCTTTGGCGATTCGCGCCCTTGGGCCGAAAAACGGTTCGGCCCGCCGATGCCCCGGCAGCCGGCGTCTCATCCTCGATGCCGATTAACTTTCCGCCCCGAAAGGCCGTCCTCTCCGTCCTGTTGCTGGCCGTAGGCGCGGGCGTCATCACCTTCGGCTTTTTCTGGGATCCGGTCGGCCAACGGGCCGGCGGCCGAATCCTCGTCGAGGAATACGTGCCCGAGGGGACGCAGGTCTGGGAACGCACCGACAAGCCGTTCGACACCGAGTGGTACGGACACCTCTCGGCGTACAACTATTACTGCATCTTCGACTATTGCTCGCGGTTTTACGATTACGCCCGGCTCGCCAAGCCGCTCGACGCCCAGGCCCTGGAAAAGTGCGACGTGCTGGTCCTCAAAACGCCCACGCGGGACTATTCGCCCGACGAAATCGCCGCCGTGGTCGATTTCGTCGAACGCGGCGGGGGGCTGCTCTTGATCGGCGAACACACCAACGTTTTCGGCACGGGCACGCGCCTCAATGCGCTCGCGCGCCGCTTCGGCTTCGAGTTCCGCTACGACTGCCTCTTCGGCGTCGATAAGGTTTACGACGATTACTTCGCGATTCCCCTCGCGCCGCACCCGCTGCTGCAATACATGCCCGATCTCGATTTCGCCACCTCCTGCTCGATCGAACCGCACGGCCCCGGCCGCGCGGCGATCCGCGGGCGGGGCCTGAAGAATCTCGGACCCGATTACCACGTCCCCAATTTCTATCCCCAGCCCAACGACCGCGCCGACATGCGCTACGGCGCGTTCGTGCAGCTTTGGGCGGCCCGCCACGGCCAAGGGCGCGTCGCCGCCTTCACCGATTCCACCATCTTCTCGAATTTCTCGGCCTTCGAGCCGGGCAAGTCCGAACTCATGCTGGGCATGATCGAGTGGCTCAACCACCGCGGCGGCTCCGACCGGGCGTGGCTCTGGCTCGCCGTCCTCGGTGCGGTCCCCGCCGCGCTCGGCGTTTGGCGCGCGCGGGATTGGCCCGCCGGCTTTTGGGTGCTGCTCGCCGCCGCGAGCCTGGGCTGGGCCGGCGGCGCGCTCGCCGCGCAGGCCGCGCACCGCGCCGCCATGCCGCCGCCTCCGCAAATGCGGCCGATGGTACAAGTCGTCGTGGATCGGACGATCTGCGACACGCCCTTGCCCAAGGGCGGCTTTATCGCGGGCAAGGACGACGAATTCGGCATCTTCGAACGCTGGATTTTGCGGTTGGGTTGCTTCACCGCCCGCGAGGCCGGCGCGGAGGCCCTCAAGGGCGATCTGCTCGTCTTCCTGCATCCCCACCTGCCGCTTGCGGATCGCTTCGGGCGGAACGCCTCTCAATTGGAAGAATATCTGAAAAACGGCGGAAGAATCCTGATCGTCGATTCCGCCAAAAACGAGCATTCCACGGCCGACGAATTGCTCAAAACCATAAAGGTCGATCTGGCCGTGGAGCACAAGAACGCGAAGACCGGCACGCTGCGAACCGCCGGAAAATGGCCCGAAGTGCCCGTCGAAAACGCCTGCGAAGTCCGCGGCGGGGAGCCGTTCGCCTGGATCGGCGACGCGCCCGTGGGCGCGACTTGCCGCGTGGGCAAGGGTTCGATAACCGTCGTCGGCTTCGGCTCCCGCTTCACCGACGCGAACGCGGGCGTTACCGGCGACGCGGAACCCAATGCGGACTTGAGAAAAATCTACGACCTGCAGTTCTCCCTATTCCGCTGGATTCTCGCCCCCTCCAAGGACCCTCCCTCCTGATTGGAAAGCCGCGACCTGTGGTCGCGGTTCGCGGGAGAATGGAATGCGCAGCCTCCTGATTTGCAAGACTTAGCACACCTTCTGGCCAAATAAGAGGTCTGATTGACATTCGAAGACTTTCTCTCGCATCCCACCCCTTTGCGGGGTGTATTTTATTGTTAATCCTAGTTATATTATGGATAGAAATTCTCTTGAGGTATCTTCATGAGATTATTGATTTTTTTGTTCATAATTCTGATCGTTGAAAATCAAGCTCAGGCGGTTAGTATTGCAATCGCCGGCGACTCAATGGCTTGCCGTTTTTATCCTCCCTCAACTGCCGAAGGCTGGGGGATGGAAATTAACGATGTTCTTAGCTCCACGGTCAATAATTTTGCCGCCAGCGGCAGTTCCACAAAATCTTTTTTTTACGGATCTCTTGCCGTCGATGGAATTCCAGCCGGTCAACCAAATAGCATCCACCGCTGGGCAAACCTTCTTGCTTCTCACCCCGATTATGTATTTATCTCGTTCGGCTGGATCGATAAGGGGGCGTCGAATGATCCCGAACGATATTGTACGCTTGCTGAGTATCAAGCCAATTTAGGTCGAATGATCGATGAAGCCAGAGGTATTGGAGCCACGCCGCTGCTGCTTACATCGCCAACGGGCCGGTATTACAATGCCGATGGTTCGGTTTACAATAATATCAGGGACTACTGCGATACAATGATTCAAGTAGCACAAAGTAAGTCGGCAGCGGTGATCGATTTGAACTCTTCATTGCTAAATCTTTATCAAGCCTTTGGGCCCACTTCTGTCCAGCTTTTTGGATATCTACCAACGGATGGTTTGCATTTTGGCGAATACGGAGCGACACAAGTTGCCCATTTAATAGCCAATGATATTCCATTAGTTTTGCCGTCTTTGGCGTCGTCCTTAATTCCTGGCGGCAATCAGTTGGCCCTTTCCGGGGGGGGGGCAACTCTGACGTTGAATCCCGCATTAGAAAGCACAATCAAAGCTCCCGTTCTATTACAGACCGATCTAATCATTAACGGTACGGGAATAATCCATTTCAATGGAGGAATTCAAGGTACAAATAGTTTAACTTTGCAGGCAGGCACCATCACCGCCTCTGGCCTTGCCGTGGATTCATTAACGATTGGCATTTATTCGGCCGTTCCCGAACCTTCGAGCATTTTTCTACTTTGTATTAGTTTGGTTGTGGTGGTGTTATATTGTTTAAGTCGCAATGAAAAATAATTTCTTATAACAGGAGTTTTTTATGTTCGAATATGCAAAATTATCCAATATCATATCTTGCGTTATTTTATCTTTTGTATTCAATACCGTTTCTTGTTTTGCGATTACTGTGGTTTCGACGGGGGATTCCATTACGGGACAGTATAGTGAATTTATGCCGAGTTCTTTGGCTTCCTTTGGGAACAATTATGTTTATCCTAATCCCATTTATGGGACCGGTGGAAGCGATACCGCCCGGGGTGGTATGGCGTCGTGGAATTATACGGGTTTGCTTCCGTTTCCAAATGACATTGCGCGAGATTATTCACAGAATGTCGTTAACGCTAATCCCGATGTTATTCTCTTTATGCTGGGAACAAACGATTCATCGGTCGACACCGGAACCGATTACCGATTTATGCGCTTCAAGGAAATCATAAGTCCTTGCTTCGACAAATTTGATACTACAGGGTCGCAATTAATCATCAGCAGTATTTTACCTACCGTAAGCCTGACTGGCATGAATGAGAGGATTATGAATTGGTATAATCCATGGTTAAAATCTCAAGCCGCCCTGTATAATGCTGTGTATTTGGACACTTGGTCCTCAATACAAAAAGTTCCCAATTGGAGTACAACACTAATGGGACCGGATGGCCTACATTTAATTTGGCCTACAGGCTCGCGATGGTTCGCTCAACAAATGGCGCAGGCCGTGGCCATGTGCGAACAAAACAGCATGACGTTAATATACGATACCATATCGACAAACGAATTAAACGTTAGTGGGAACGTCAACGTTCTGAGTAATGTAACCGTCAACGGCATCACTTCTAACTCATTGACTATTGGCTCTGGCTCTGCGGGTTCGCAAGCTGTTCCCGAGCCATCCATCTTTCTAATGATCGTTATGGGACTGACTTTTTCGCTGTTCTATTTAAGGTGGAAAGCTCGCTAAAATCCTCTCCGTTTCGTGGGGTCATTGAGTAACCAGTCCGTTTTCGTGTTCTCAATCCCCCATTTTAGTGCTAATTCACGAGTGAACGGAAATTTTGCCGGATTTTATTGGAAAATATCTTGTTTTCGGATACGATGTTCGTTATAAGGAAGGTTTGAACTTTTCGATGATTCCGATCGGGAGTCGAAGCCCGGAAGATTTTGAAATAGGGGGCGAGAACTTTTCGGAACTTTATTCGCTCAGCACAACGGCATCGGGGGCTTTTCCAAGGAAACCGGACCAGCTCCGCACCACGATTCTCACCATAAAGTCAAGCCTCCATGCGTTCTCTTCGTGCATTTGGGATACGGCAGCCGCGGATTTGGATGGCAATCGCATTTCTCGCGTTTTCGACGGCTTCGGTTCGGGCGGTGATCGTCGCCGGGGGCGACGGCACGGGCAACGCCGCGCCGCCCGCCGATGCGCTCGGCGATCCCGGCTGGGCCAACGTGGGCCGCGGCAACCATTCCTGCGTCTATTTGGGCAACCGCTGGGTCTTGACCTGCGCGCACGTCGGCGCCGCCGGCACGACGTACTTTAACGGCATCGGCTACAATCTGGTGCCCGGCTCGAATATCCGCCTCCGCGAATCGGCCGACGGCAATCCGGCCAATTTCGTCGATCTGCTGCTCTATCGCATCGACGCCGCGCCGCCGGGATTGGCCGAGCTTTCGATCGCCGGGACCTCACCCGCCTTCGGCGCGCTCGTAACCGCCGTCGGCCTCGGCACGGAACGCGGCGCCGCCACGCCGACCGGATTCCTCTGGGGAGACGTCAACCACGCCAAACGCTGGGGAAGGAATTTGATCTCCTCCACCTACTCGGGAACCATCAACGTCGGCTACGGAAATACCCACGTATTTCAAACGCGCTTCGATCAGAATCCCGTTTCCCCCTTGGACCCTTCGCTGGCCTACAACGAATTTCAAGCATCGACGGGCGATTCCGGCGGAGCGGTCTTCGGCAAGGTCAACAATGCCTGGAAACTGACCGGTATCCTCGAGGCCGTGAGCACCTACGGCTCGGCGAATTACGGCGATACCACCTATTCCATCGACCTGAGCTTCTATCGAGATCAAATCGTCGCCGCCGCCGCCACCTGCCCCTTCGCCGGCACGATCGTCGATCCCGTTTCCACGCTCGGCGCGGGCGTTTCCGCTTATCTGAGCGGGAACGGCGGCTTCAAGCCGCTCGCCGGCGCATGCTCCGTGTCCGTCGATACCAAATCGTTTAGCTTCACCTTCGATACCGGTTCCAATACGATCAGCCAAACCGGCGTCATCTCGGGCAACGGCGGATTCACCAAATACGGCGCGGGCAACATGAAACTCTCGCAGCACAACACCTTTTCCGGCACGACGACCGTCAACCAAGGCACTCTCACCCTCGACGGCGGCGACCTGGGCAATTCCCCGCTCGTCTCGCTGGCCGCCGGAACCCGCTTGGAAGCGACCGGCGGCGCGCCGCGGCTCCTCGATATCGGCGGAAACGGTTCGATTTCGGTCCTCGGCGGCGCGACCGCCCTGACGGCCCGAAGCATCCGCGCCGAAGCCTTGACCATCGGCGGCGCAGCGGCCGCCGCCGTTCCCGAACCCTCCGCTTCGATCTTGATCGGCGCATTCCTGCTCATGCTCTCGGCGGCGTTTTGCCGCGCGCGCCGCGCTATTTGATCCGCTCCAAAATCTCATCTCCGCGAGGTTGGAAGAGTTTGGCCGCTTCCGGCGAAGTGACGAACTTGGCCAGCTTCTCCGAACTTTCCTTGAAAGAAACCTGATCGTTCCCGATGACGCCCGCGAGCTTCTTGCTCTCGATGAGCGTTCTCTTTTCATCTCCGTCCATGCCCGAAAGGCGGAGTTTATCGCCCTCCCGCTTGTACTCGTAAATCCAATAGCCCTTGAACATCTCGGGCTTCCAGCCGGTTTTCGCGGCTTCCGCGAGTTGGTCGGGCTCGAGCAGCGTTACGTTGGCGAAATGCCGGTCGCCGATCGCGGTCGCGAAGACGAAAAACGTGTTCTCATCGACGGCAAGCTCGCCGTTCTTCGAATGGTCGATGATTTTCATCCGCAGCAGGCCGGCCGGGAATTTTTCCCCCGCAAGCCCCACGTGGTAATACCGCGTGCCGTCTTCTTGCTTAACGCGCCACGCGCCCGACAACTCGGTGGCGGGCGCGGCCTTCTCGGGATCGGAGAGCGGATTCTCCGAGTCGATGCAGGAACTCATGCCGAGGAAGCACAAACCCACGAGCAGCACGCCGAATCGATAACCGCATCGCATGGTAAATTCTCCTTGGAAAGGGTGAGGTGTCTCGAACGATTACGCGAATTTTAATTCGGATCATTCCGGCGACCAAAGGCATTCATTGCCTCGACCGTCTGCGACTCTCATTGCTAAAGTGTCGTGCGGCAGTTCGCGCTTCGGCGGAATCATTGGTTATCTAAGCATGATCCCTTCCATGAAACCGCAAAAGCCGCACAATTCGTCGGCAGCATCCTTCTATCCGGGGCGTTTCGATTCGACGTATATAACGGAAGACAGGTTTTGCACCGACCTCTTCGCGAAAAATCCTCCACGAATACATCACAAAAACGGGGATTTTTCCGTTCCGTATCGGTGTATCTAGCCCGGATTATTCATAAACATCGTAGATGCGGCATCCTGCCGCATTTTAGGCAAAAGCGGCAAGATGCCGCTTCTACAAATCGCTTATATGAATAATGCGGGCTAGCGAAGTCCTGGCCGAAAAAGGGCAGAATTGAAAATGACCTCGTTGCGATGCTTGCGGTCGATGTCGCCGAAGCGCGCAAGTTGAATCGCAGGCTTCCGAAAAACGTAGTCTGAGGGGATTACCGGAAAAGCGTCGTTTGCCGGCTTGAACTACTTCCGCTTGTTTTTGTCATGCGTTCGGGAATCGCCTGGGGGATGTTATCGGAGCCCGTCATTCGTTCCCCCAAGCCTCCACCTGCAGCAACCTTGCAATATCATCAAAGGGCGCGACGTCTTTAATCGCGACGCGGAACTTGGACGTCTCGACCGGTTTTTCGAGAACATGCACGCGGTTGACCATGACGCGATTCTGGTTTTCCGAAACCGTCGGTTTCCAGGCGTTTGAAGACGCATCCCAGATCTCGATGTCGTAATTCACCACTCCCCACATGATCACCGACGTGGGGTCGCGCTTGTCGGCATAGTTGACGATCACAAAACGCGAAACGGGTCGGGGCTGGGGAAATGCAATTTCCACCCATTGCGGCGCCGCATGAACGATCTGGCCGGCCCAGCCGTGCCCGGCCGTCCAGTTGCTGTCGTCGCGAACGCCGTCGATAAGCCCCATCGGTCCGCTCTGGGCGTCCAGAGCCGAGGACGCCGTAGCCCGGGCGCCGTTTGACGCCAACGCCCAATTCCGTTCGCCGGCCGCGGGAACGGGAATCGGATCGCTCGGCGGCGGCGCCTCGGGCGACGTAGCCAACAGTATCTGCGGATCGACGGAGAGGAATCGCACGGGAGTCTTGGTCAATCGTTTATGGAAAAGTTCTAAAACGGCTTTTCGATACTTTGGATTCCATTCGGAGGGGCCTCGATCGTCGCCAAATCCATTGCTGATCGCAACCGGCGTCCCGAAATTCTCCACTCCCCAACGCATCCAGGAAAAATGGCTCTCCGCTGCCCAAATGCAACTCCAGAACGTATTTCGCCAATTCGGGAAGAGACCAAACGACCAGCGGTCCGGCTTGCACCAGCTATCTTGGAAGGTGCCATCGGCCACCATCGCGTAGTTCACGTTCCCCCAGCCTGGTTCGTCGGGGCCGACGCAATCGGAGGCGAGAAAAACCTTCTCCGGATCAGCCGCCTTCACTTGCCGACGCAAGCCCGCCAGCAGATCCATCATTCCCTGATCGCAATAGACCGGCTCGGGTTTCTGGGCAATCTGCCCCCGTTTAATGTAGTGGGTTTCATCCCAGACGAAACCATCTAACTCGGAGCCGTAGGCGGCCAGCAATGCTTTGAGATAACGGCCGTACCACGCCACGACCTCGGGATTCGAGGGATTGCGGACGTAGGTTGTGCCCCAGGTGTCCGGACCTTCCCAGCCGGTGATGCGTTTTCCGTTTGCGTCCTCGTAATTCCAGTCGGGATAGTAGCAGCCGGGAGAGGGTGACTTGCTGTCTTGGATCACGCCATCGCCGAAATACAACATCACCCGAAAGCCAAGTTGTTTTGCCACTCCCAGCCGGCGCTTCATTTCCTCCTGGGTCATAGGGACTTTGCGCGTGCGGCCCATGGCCGTCCACGAGGTCTTCATCTTGCCGGTGGAATCGTCGTAGCCGTACCCGCCGAGCGATTCGTACCAACCGTGAAAACAAAGCGCTACCCGACGACGTTCGTCGGGCTTCAGCAGCCGCGCGAGTTCGTTGACGTCCTTTTCCCAGCCTTGCCCGTTCTCGCTGAGGTAATCGTAGTAAACCATGGCGATCTCATGCAGCCATTTCGGGCCCGGCGGAACGTCGGGCAACATCAACCGGAAAAAGGAATCGACGGATTTGCCGAACGGCTCGCCGGCAGGCGGCGGCGGAGTCAGCCAAAGGCCGAATTGCCGCGTTTCGGTCCCCTTCAACGGCACTCGACTGCAAGCGTAGCGATAGCGGACCACGCCCTGCACGGTCGTTTCGTTCGCGGCGGAAACGCTGAAAAGAGCGCTGAAACGGCAGTCGCTCGATAGCGCCGCGCGCCACGCGCCTTGCTTGTCGAGTTGTATCACGGGCAGAGCTAGACGTTCCACGTCTTTGCCGCCGAGGACATTCCCCACTCGGTATTCGACATCAAGCGCGGTTTCGGAGAGTGAATAGGGTTTGGCCCAGCCATTGAACAAAGGGCAAACCGCGGACGCTCTCGAAGCGCCCTTCGCGCCCGAAATGGTAAATGGCCGACGGATTTCCAGGTCGGCCGTAATCGGTTTGTCGGGCGTGATTTGGAACGCTTCAACCAGTTCGGTGTTTGCTTCGCGACTCGTGAGGGTCAACTCTCGCACCACCTTCAACGCCACGCCGCCCGGCGCTGCCGCTCTATATGTCAGCTTCAACCGGGTGGCATCCGGCTGCGCCACCTGCGGATTCTTCAGCTCCACCTCGCCTCCGCCGGCAAATTTCAACACCGGCGCCGGCAGATTGTCGCTCCGATCCATTTGCACCGTCGCGATCGATGTCTGCACCACAACGCCCGCGGCCTCGTCCCAAACTAAAGACGCCGCGTTCGCCGCGTAGAGTGAAGTTTGCGGAGCGACCGTAAGACACCCGACAATCATCGCCCACTTCCGATAAAAACGATTATCCCACAACATCGTCCTGCGGAAGATTTTCATGCCGTTCGTGCACATGTGCTGGTCCCTTTTTTCTGGCGGGAATGCACCCTTGAATAAGGTGGAGACCCTTTCATAAACCTGGATATTTACGCGATTCAGTGTGGTGCGGGCCGTCTGCCAAATGATGCCGAAAGCCTGCACCACAAGTAATTGCGGGGCAAAGCCTTACCGCATCTCGATCGCCTGCTTTTCCTTGTCGAACAGGACGACTTTGCTCTCGCGATGGGAAAGAATGCCCATGTTCAACGGCGCTTGCACCTTCACCGCGATATCGATGGGGCTGTACGGCCGCTCCCGGCTTTTCACGCAGTCGAGAAAATTCGTCCAGAGCTTGCCGGTGTCGCCCATGCCGCGCCAAGGGATGAATTTCTCCGGCACTTTCTTGTCGAAGCTCACGATCCGCGCGCCCTTGTTCTCTTTGCCGTCGATCCCCTCCCAATCGATGATCCCCTTCGTCCCGCGAAGCACGGTCTTCAGCGGCACGTAATTCGAGAGCGAATTCAGCAGCGCCACGCTCGGCCCGCCGGCGTAATCGACGAGGATGTTGCATTGGTCGGGCACCTCGCGCTCGTACTCGAACGTGCCGCCGCCGCCGAAGACCCGCTGGGGAAAACCCAGATCGAGCGCGCAGAAAACCGGCGTGAATACATGCACCAAGAGATCGGTCGCCGGTCCGCCCGCGTAATCCCAGTACATCCGCCATTGAAAGAATCGCGAAACGTCGTAGGGCACTTGCGGCGCGTCGCCCAGGAACTGCTCCCAATCCAGATCGGGGCCTGGCTGGGCGTTGGCGTCGGGAATGTGCATTCGTTCGCCCCAATCGCCGCGGCGGAAATACCCCGCCTGCACGTGGACCACCTTGCCGATTACATCATCGGCGATCGCCCGGCGGATTTCCGCGTACGCGTCGTCGGCCACGTATTGCGTGCCCACCTGCACGATCCGCCCGTGCTTGGCCGTCTCTTCGCCGAGTTGCCGGGCCAAATCGAATTGGCTCCAGTGCGTCAGCGGCTTTTCGCAATACACGTCCTTGCCCGCCCGCACCGCGTCGATCGCCTGCGGGGCATGATGCCGGTCGGGCGTGGCGATGCACACCACATCGACCTTCGGATCGGCCAACAACTCCTTGTGATGGCGGTAGATTTTCCCGCCGGTCCGCTCGGCCGCGGACTTCACGCGGGGGGCATAAACGTCGCACACCGCCACCGTCTCGCAGCGGCCTTGCTCCTTCAATTTCAAGCAGATGCCGATATGCGCTCCGCAGCGGCCGCCGGTGCCGATGAAGCCCACGCCGATCCGCTCGTTGGCCCCCTTGATTTTTTCGTCGGCGATGGTGAAGGTCGAATAGAACAGCGAGGCCGCCGCCGCGCCCGCCGCCGATTTCCGCAGAAAATCGCGCCGCGAAGATCGCAAGCCATTGCCCGTGGTATTGAATTTCCGCATCTTATTTCTCCCGGGATTTTGCAGGATTACTCGTTCCTACGCTCCCGCGTGGGAACGCACTGTCCGCGTGGGCTTCCCGCCTCGTGGAAACTCCAACATGCGTCAAGCCGCATCTTCGCCCGCACGAAAATTTCTCTACCGATTATTCTCTTTCTCCAGCATCACCCACTGTCGGTAAGTTTTTTCGATCTCCGTCGCCTCGACGTGCCCGTCCCACGCGGCCACGCCATACGTCAATTCGAGCGGTTTCCCCGCCTTGAGCGTCATCGGCTCCTTCCACAAATTCAGCGTCGCCGACAGATAAGCGAACGGCCGCATGGTGAAAAACTTGTTCGGATGCCGCGGATTCGCGGGCGCATCGAACATGGCGACGGTAACCGGTTTGCCTTCGGCCGCCGATCGGTAGGCACACCACCGGGCCGGCGTGAGCTTCTCGCTGCCGCGGACCGACTCGCTTTCCTTCTTGTCGGAATAGAGGAACTCGCCCTCCTCGTCCATCGAAGTGACGAACCGCATCCCCAAGCCATAATAGTGATGCCCTCCGAGCGCGACCGACTCTTTGCCCTTGGCCGGCTCGAGCGTGCAACGCCAAGAGAGCAACGTGGCATGAAGTTCCGGCGCGGCGAACAATACGATGCGGCGCCATTCTTCGACGAGGCGTTTGTCGGCTTGGGGATCGATCCAATCGAGCTTGGTCGTAAGTATCGCGTTGCCCGCATCGAGATGCGTTTCAATCGAGCGCGGCTTCTGGATGCCGGCGCCGGACTGTTCGCCCCAGAAATCGATTTTTTCCGCCTCCAAAGCGAACATCAAGGCATGGTGATGCTTATGGTCGCCCGGCGAATCGCGCAATATCTGTACGCCGCCGGGAGTCAACAATTGCCGCACGTAAGGTTTGTTCGGCGTCGGTTGACAGCGGTATTCGAGGACATCCCGCTCACCCGCCTTGACGATGACCGACTTGTCGTTTTTCAGCGCGACCGTGAGTTTTGCATCGCTTGTTTGCGCCGGCAGGGGCTTGAACATCGACATCGTAATTGCGGCGGCCGAAACGCAGAACGTAAAAATAAATCTTTTCATGGCGAAGCGATTTCGTTGGAATACAGGATTTGGCTTTTTGATAAATCGAGACGTGGTTTGAAGGTGCTCCGGGGCTTGGGATAATCTTCCGGCTTCCGGGGGCGAGGACGCCCCGGCTCGCTGAAACATTTTCACATTATATCAGATTATGCAAATGCTCGATGCTCCGCGCGGCCTGCTCGATCGTGCCGCATTCGACGCTGAAGACGATGTCCCGCGGCGCGGTTTTGCAGACTTCGATCGCCCGCGCCCAATCGATTACTCCCTCGCCGCAGGCGCAGCCCACCGGCGTGCCGGTTACCTTGCCGCGCTCGGCCTCCGATTGCTGGATGGAAATATCCTTGGCGTGCAAATGCACGAGCCGGTCCTTCACGTGAATCAACCAGGCGATCGGATCTTCGCCGCTCAAAAAGCTGTTGCCGGTGTCGAAATTAATGCCGATCGCCGGCGAATCTACCAGCCCGTAAATCCGGTCCAAGCCTGTCGGCGTCTTACTGTACTGTTGATGCGGCTCCAATCCGATGGAAACTCCCCGCGGCTCGGCCACCAGCGCCGCTTCCTTGAGGACGTAGCGCATGAGCGTGAAATCTTCTGCTTCGGTGGTCCAGCTCGGTTTCGGCCCTTCATCGGTATTGACCACCGGCGCGCCGCATTCGGCGGCGAAGCGAATCGCCTGCTTGAGATATTCGACGCCGATCTCCGGCTTGCAAAGCGGCGTATGCGCGGAGAGGCCCGAAAGCTTGACGCCCGCTTTCTCGCACGCGCGGCGAATGCGGTACGGATCGTCGAGCATCGAAACGCTGTGAAAATACCCGGCCTCGCTCAACAGTTCGCGGCCCCAATGGACCATCGGCTCGACGTACTCGTAGCCCAACTCGGCCGCCTTCTCCACGCCCCACTCGAACGGCTTGTCGTCGTGCCGCACGAATTCCAAGTTCACGCCGATCGAAATTTTACCCACCGAAAAGCTCCTGACGTTCGAATTCGAAAAACCATTTCACTTATTCGTAACCGTTCACGCCCCGGTCGGGGACTGGTCCATTTTTCGGCGGGACAACGTATATTGCGGACAAACGGTAGGCCGAAAACATGGACCTGTCCCCTTCCCGCGGCGCGAGGGGGACAGTCCCATTTTCGCGGCGATTAAGCATTTTTACGGCGCCATCATCTTTTGCGCCGCGAAAATCGGGACAGTCCCC
>JADLEL010000061.1 GCA_020846145.1 Pirellulales bacterium
ACCCTCCGCCAAATCATGGAGGAAGTCTATCGCTTGTTCGACCGCCGTTGCCGGACGGACGCCGCCTTGGACAAATTGGCTAAATTGCGGATGCGCGTGCGGCGTTTCAAGCAGGTCGGAAAGACCCTGGGCAAGTTGTTCTCTCCCAACCTGGAAAAGGCGTTGACCTTCCTGGACGACAAACTCCTTCCTTCCACCTCCAATGCGGTGGAACGCGGTAATCGTCGCCATCGCAAAATGCAAAAGACGATCTATCGCGTCCGCACGCAACGAAACCTTCATGCGCGAATCGCGATCGATATGCTCCGGGACGCTCAGGCGCGAGGGCGTTTTGATACAACTCAAACATTGCATCATGCCCGAACCGGATGGTAAGCGTTCACGCCCTGGACGGGGACTGGTCCATTTTTCGGCGTGAAAACGTATTTTGCGGACAAACGGCAGGCCGAAAACATGGACCTGTCCCCTTCCCGCGGCGCGAAGGGGACAGTCCCATTTTCGCGGCGATTAAGCACTTTTAGAGTACCATAATTTTTTGCGCCGCGAAAATCGGGACAGTCCCCTGTGAACGCATACACCGGATGAAATATCCTGATAATGATGCTACAGACTCGGAATAAACGTGTCTTTTGCCGATGGATTGCAAATTGGTAATTTCAAATTGCAATTTGCAATCAAACGCTTACCCTTGATCTCCTCCGTGCCCTCCGCGCCTCCGTGGTGTTATCCTTTCCCTCTCTTCCGCCTCCAGGCCGCCGCCAATCCCATCAGCCCGCAAACCAGCAACACCGCCGTCCCCGGTTCGGGCACGGTCGCGGCGTAGGTACTCATGCCGGTTACGGTGAAATTGACGTATTGGCCGTCGAAATTCACGTCGCTCGCGGAGAACTTCGTCCACGCGGTCCCGTTGTAGCTCCACAATTGCAAAAGCTCCCGCGAGTACCGCCCGCCGGTATCGAACGAAAGATAAACCGGCTCCCCCGCTACGTAACCGCTCGTAGTCTTTAGCGTCCACCCTCCGAGCACCGTCTGCCCCAGCCCGGCGAGCGATTCTAATGCATCCAAGGTTCCTCCGCTAATGGCCGTGGCCGTAAACGTCAGCGGCTTCGAAGTCGCCGACGCCAAAAAACTCGCCCCCAGCCTCCACCCGCTTCCCCCATCCTCAATCATCGCCCGTTGCATCGAAATCAAATCGACATCCAAAGCCACTCCCGAATTTCCCGCCTGCACTCCCGAAACGGTGAACTCGTGGCTCGTCGCGTTCCACGTTCCGCCGACCGCCTGATAAGCACCGCTGCCGCTCCAAGTTCCCGCCGAGATTGGCGAATAGACATTCCCGGCCGTAGTGCTTGCCCCGGCAAGAATGCGAACCTTGCCGCTGTTGGCTAGAGTACCGCTGCCATAGTTGACAAAAAGCTTGCTTTCCCTGCCCACATCGATCGCCAGGAGCGATAGACTATTAATAATAACATCGTTAGCCATAACCTCTCCGCCGTTTATGATATTTAAGGTCCCGATATGAGTGGAACCTACCATGAGAATAACAGTATTAATCCATTTTGAACCTGGATCGATCACCGTTGCGGTACCGATACCACCCTCACCCAGGTAGCCGTGGGTATTACTGACCTGACCACCCGCTTCAATGTTCAGCATGCCTTTCTCATGGAAACCAACGTAAAGTGCATTGCTGGTCCACATAGAGCCTATACCGGTAACTAATACTGTACCGCTGCCGCTATTCCATTCAGCACTTTGCCCCAGAAATCCATAATAACTGCTTACGTGGCCACCATCCTCAATTTTCAACAAGCCGTGGCCATCGCGACCAATGTAAAGATTTTTGTCATTGATCCACTCTGAACCAAGTCCACTAACCGTTGCAATCCCCGTTGAACCAGCATAGTAACCCAAAATACCGTTGGATGATGTAACCGACAAACCCTCGGCAATTCTAAGAGTGCCAAAGCCCTCATAACCTGTACCTAAAAAGCCAGTTCCATCCAAATTCAGATTCAGTTTGCCACCGTTGCCGAAAGACAATGTTTGCTGTAGTCCGTGGATGCTATCGAAATATATGTTGCCATCAAGCACCAAACCCTTGGTCGAAATAATTCCATCGCCAAAAAGGGCCGTCGGTGAAGAGTAGAGCGTTCCTGCGGTAACAACGCCGCCAGAGACAACGTTCAGGGTACTGTTGTTGGATTTCCTGATGAAGAGAACATCGCTATTGATCCATATCGAGCCAGTTCCAATAACAGTTACCGTTCCCGTAGAGTTATAATTGGATCCCAGGTAGGCGGATCTGCTATACAAGCTACTACCACTATCAACAGTAACTGCCCCTGGATAAGACCTACCAATGAAACCAACAGTATTGGATGTCCAAGTCGTCGGATCCGCCGGATTCACATCCCCCGTCCAGACGATTGCCGCGTGGACCGACGAAGTTGGGCAGGCGAGAAAACATATTGCACCCAACAGCATAGCGATCCACAGATATCTTCCGAGAATTCTTTTCATCTTCGTGCCTCCTTTAATAATCGCTCCGAAAAAATCGCGCCGAATAAACGGAATAATGCCGCGCAGGGCAGGATTGTTGAGCGAAAAATCGTCGTCCGGGTAGAATGCCTCGCTTTGCCGGGCAACGCACGCGGGGTTGCCGTCGCCGCCCTCGTTTCACCGCGCCGAACGCCCGAACCGCCGCTGCAAACATGGCCCAAGAAGCAGTTTTCGGCGGAGGATCAATCGTTCGCGTTGCAGACCCGTCGGGTAGGGTGCGTGCTTGCACGCACGCGCGGCGATTTCCCGCATCAATGCGTGTGTGCAAACGCACACCCTACGGATCGCGGCCTCTCGCAACGGAAAAACGAATGCGGCTCGTCAACTCGTTCGTGCCCGGTAAAAAAGTGCCGATCGCCCTAGAAATCGGCACCGATCGCCAATCGGCGTACCCCCAATTTACCCTCTACGCGAAAAATTGTCAACGATTTTGCCAACATTTTCGTGGGATGGGCTTGCCGGGTGCCCCCGGGTTCTTTAAACCTGGGTGTCTTTGCCACAAGAGGACGCTGGGTACGGCGATTGGTTTGTCGGCCAGTGCCGTGCTCGACCGTGCGTCAATAACTTGACTTTCCCGGTTCCCTCCGCAAAACATCGCCAAACCGCTCGAATTATTTTCTGCCCGTAAGCGTTCACGGATTAAGTGTTGGAGACCCGAGAGACGACAAGTGCGCAGCAACGAACGCCAGACGCTTCGGTTCGTGAAACGACTGGTTTTCCGCTGCGGCGACTGCATATAGCGAACGCCTCGGACTGGAGGATTCAAGCCGCAACCGTCCGCTCGCGGTAATGTTTGATGCCAACTTTCCGACTTTCCCGGCCTCGTCCTGCGGGCCTTGCGGTCCATGAAAACTGGCTGTTTGTGGCGGAAACATTAACGAAACACGCATTTGATGGCAATCCCAATCCAATAACACCGTGAACGGATACCAATCTTCGTTCCCTCTTGTTTGTGGGAGGGAATTTTGGTTGTCACGAGTGCGACAGGTTCGTTCGCCAAAGTCCAAGGCCGCACAGCGCGCTCGCCAAGGCCAACAGCGTCAGGCCGCCGGGTTCGGGCACGGCTTGCGCGCCGCCGGCCGGAACGCCAATGCTCAAACCGGGAGCGACAATGCGCGCCGCGGTTATGGACCCGCTCGCCGCGACGTTGATATAGGACTCATAGACGACATTGCCGGTCACCGTGAGCGCCGCATTCACCGTCAGCGGATCGGAGATTTTCAGCGCCGCGCCGGAGGCCACGGTAATCTCGGTCGGGCTGGCAATCGTCAAGGGTAAGTTGATCTTCTGGGTGCCCTGGAGGACGTCGATCGACGCGCTGCCGGTGCTAACCTGCATGGTGAGCGAATCGCCGACGATTTCGTACTTATTGGCGTTATCGATCGTCAGGCTTCCGAGCGTGAGCGGCGTCTCCGAAATGATCCAGCGGTTCGCCGTGATCGCACTGCCAAGTATCGCTTCGGCATCGATGCCGTTGGGAACGGAAAGCGCGCCCCAATTGCCCAGCGTGTTCCAATCCCCCGTACTGTTGACGTTCCATGTGGCCGGCGGCATGAAGAGAATGTCGAGCGACACGTTGTCGATCCAAGTCGTCCCACTATTGTTGGGGCCGTAACCAACCTTATAAGCAAACGAGGGATCAAACACGACGCAGTTGACGCCGGTCGTGGGTATAACCGGAACACCGCTGGCTCCAAGCTCCCACCCGCCGCCAAGGCCGTAGTTGATGTACGCCGATGAGACCCGGGCGCTGAGGTCGGCGACGAGCCGGACGCCGAACCAAGATCCGTCGCTAGGGATCGCTTTGCCCGTGTCCACCCAGGAAAGAGCAACGCTATTGTAGATTTGCAGGGTGCTGCCGGTGTACGTAGCCGAGTTGTCTCCCGTCCCAAGGCTGCTCACCAGCGTGTCGCTGCTGGAACCGTCGAGCGAAAAGCCGAGCGTGCAGGAACTAACGAAATCGGCGGCGTTCTCTTCGCGCAGCCACGCTTCGACTTGGAAGGAGCCGACCTTAAACGGGCTGCCCGCCATTGTCGTGTAGCCCTGAAGTTGACCGCGTGCGCCAGACGCCGGCCGAGTGATCGAGACCGACTGGTTGGGGGAATAGGACTGGGTGTCCACCACCTTGGGCCGATTACCGGCGGTGGTGCTGCTGGCTGAGGCAAGCCTCCATAACCCGTCGGTGGTTGCGGAATCACCTTGTCCGGTTATTTTGTTGTTGAATTCCCCAAGGGTGAACGCGTCGAAGTTTTGCGTGAAAACGTTCGTCTGCGCATACGCTTCCGACGAGATGCCCAGGGCCAGTGCGGCGATGAACGGCATCGCTAATATGTATTTCATAATCGAGTCTCCAAAAAAGTTGTAACAAGTGTTAAGCGAAACAAGCTGTCAATGGACAATCCCCATTGCTCATTCCGTCGGCAGTTCCACGCGAACGGCACGGAAGGCAAACGCCGCTCGATGTTTCATGCGTCGATTCTCCCTTCGTTTCTTGGTGTCGGACAGTTGCATGGAGCAAATTCCTTGCAGGCAAGTTGACGGAAATTCAGGCCTTGCCTACGCTTCTTCCAAACCCAAGCCGACAGGCCAAATAATCCCGTGGCCAACAAGGCCAAGGTGGACGGTTCGGGAATCTGCTCGAGCGATACGTTGTCGATCCAGGTTGTGCCGCTATTGACGGACGTTCCGTTGCTGCCAAAAGCGAATGAAGGATCAAACACAACCGCGTTGACGCCGCTGACACTGGCGGCCGTCGCGGCGGCGACCCCGCTGACGCCCAATTCCCACCCGCCGCCGAGGCCATAGTTGATGTACGCCGACGAGGCTCTGGTATCGAGATCGGTGACAAGTCTCACTCCGAACCAGGACCCGTCGGTCGGGATAACCTTGTGGGTACTCACCCAGGCGAGGGCCGCCATATCATAGACTTGCAGCACGCTGGCGCCGTCGCCTGCGCTCCAACCCGTCCCAATCTTACTCACCCCCGGGTCGCTGGTGCTGCCATCGAGCGCGAGGTCGAATGTGCAGGAACTCACGTTCCCGCCGGCGTTCTCCTCCCGAAGCCAAACTTCGAGTTGGTAGATACCGGTGGCAAACGGGCTACCGGCCACGGTCGTGTAGCCCTGAAGCTTACCGCGGGCGCCGCTCGCCGGCCGGGTGATTGAGGCCGACTGGCTGGGCGAGTAGGACTGGGTGTTCACCACCTTGGGCCGGTTACCGGCGGTGGTGTCGCTGCTCGAGGCAAGCCTCCACAAACCGTCGGTGGTTGCGGAATTGCCTTTTCCGGTTGTCTTGCTGGTGAATTCGCCCAGGGTGAACGCGTCGAAGTTTTGCGAGAAAATCATCCCGGCGCGCACCGGGGGCGACATGCCCAAGGCAAGCACGCCGGCGAACAAGCATAGTAACGCGCGTCTCATAATCAAACCTCCGTCTAGCTAGATGTTTTTGTGGTGTCTAAGGATATGCAAAACAAACAACAGCTAGGTTCCTCGCGGAATCGATAAGCGATCGCGGAAAAGACCGCCTCACCTCCGCAACGCCGCCGGGAACGGGATTGGGAGATGACGCAAGATACCTAGTCTCTTCGGCAAGCGCTCGACAGAGCAATCAGGCAGCGCACCGGCGACTAGCGCCCATCGGGCCGCCTCGCCTTCGCACTCTTCATCCTGCGCGTGGGCGCCGAATTCACGGGCCAACCGCTTGCCTTTTTCGCGCCGCTACCTCCGACCTAAATGAGTTTTGATGAGACGAAAATCACATCCGTTTACAAATCTCCTCGGGAACGATCGTTCGTTGTCGCGCTACTTCCTTTCTTGGTTTTCCCATCGCCGCTGCCGGGGCGTCAATTCTTTTCAATCCGGAGCAGCTAGCCCGCATTATTCATAAAAGCGATTTGTAAAAGCGGCATCTTGCCGCTTTTGCCTAAAATGCGGCAGGATGCCGCATCTACGATGTTTATGAATAATCCCGGCTAGGGCATTCGCAATTCGGCCGGCGCCGGACCGAGCGTTTGCCCCGCGGTGAATTCGAGGGAAATCAGGGCTTGCTCGCCGTCGTCGATGGGCCGAATGCCGTTGCGCATTTCCTGCAACAGTTCGACGGCCCGCAAGCCTACCTTTTGCTCGTCCACCGTCACCGACGCCAGTTGCCGAATGATCGTTCCCCGGCGATCCGCGCCGCCGAAGCCGACGAGCGAAACGTCTTCCGGGATCCGCAATCCCAATCGCCCGAGTTGCAGGAACAGCACCTCGGCCAAGTTGTCGAAGCTCGCCATGATGGCGGTCGGCCGGTCCGGCCGGCGGCAGATCCGCTGAAGGACCTCGAAAACCTCTTCCTCGCGGTTGCCGAGTTCCGCGGACGTGAAGGGAAGCCGGCAGATCAATTCGTCGGGCGCCTCTCCGCCTACCGCTTCGAGGGCATCGCGAAAACCGGCCGTCACCTGCTGGGTGTATTGCGAATATTCCGGATTCGAATGGCCGAACAGGAACTGCGCCGCGCGGCGATGCCCGTGGCGGACAAAAGCCTCGCCCGCGAGCCGGCCTTGCTCGTAAAAGGGCAGCAGCAGGGCCGGCGCTTGGATTCCCTCCACCGGTCGATGACAGAAGACGACGGGAATCCCGCGCTCGTGAAGCTGCCGGATCTGATACGACGGAATGGGAAAACTGGCCGGCACCATGACCACGCCGGCCACGTGCTTGTCGATGAGTTGGAGCACGATGTCGGATTGCCGCGCCACGTCGTTATTGGTGTTGCAAACGAGCGTCTGATAATGGATTTCGCCGCTGGCGGCTTCGAAACCGTGCAAAAGCGCGGGATAGAATCCGCTGCGGGTTTCCGGCACGACCAGGGCGAAGATCTCCAAGCCGTGCTGTAGTTTTCGCCGCACGTCGTTTTCCACGAAGGTCCCCTTGCCCTGCACGCGGCGGATCAATCCCTCATTTTCCAGCGAAGCCATTGCCTGGCGCACGGTCGTCCGCGCCACGCCCAATCTTTCCACCAAACGATGCTCGGAAGGCAAGGCTTGGCCGGGCTTCAGCCGGCCGGCAATCATCGCGTCGATCAGGTGTTCTCTCAGCCTTTCGTGCTTCGGTTGGCCCGAAGACGAGTGCGAAGAAAGATCGAGAGTGAATAGCTTTTGCTCGCTCATTCGAGGGTCATCCATTCCGTGGTGTCCAATAAGGTCGAAAAGTTGCGCCTTGGTTCAACATTGAATCAACCTGTCTATAACACATACTAACCATTAAGATACAACTCGTTGAAATGACTGTCAATCACCTTAATAGGGGGTATGCAGGCGGTTTATTATCTTGTCGGATTCATCGTGCCCCGTCGTCTTTGGATCGAGATAAACGCAGAGATATCGTCATATTATAGAATATGCAACAATGATTGAAAATAATTTAGTCCATACGTGACTCAGGGGCCAAATCGTAAAATGTGACTATTTAATGCATATTTAAGCATCAATAATAATGGGGAATTACCGAGATAATAAGGGTTTCTTGACATAATTGGTAGATACCAGATAGAATCAACCACTTTGATGTTTCGGATTCGTCCGACTTTGAACCAGTCCAGTATCAAGACCGCGTTTTGTTCAATGCGGGCACGGTTTGGTTGGCGATTCTGCGAGGTGGGAGCCTTGCGGACATTGCGTTCCCAGGCGGGAGCCTGGGAACGAGAAAAACGCGGAGTTGATGTTGGACAGGTACTAATGATGGCGTATTCCCAAGGAGCATGGTCGTGACCGATCATCGGCGCATTCAGGCCAACGCCGGTCTGGTGGACGGCTGGTTCGTGGAAAAGATGGGCCGCGGCGTCCCCAATCCCTTCGTTGCCAGCCTTGAACAAGTCGCCCGACATCATCGGGAGAAATCGCGACTGCTCGCCGCCGCGCGCCGCCTGAAGCTGGAGATGAAAATGGTCCCCGTCGAACTTATCGTCGGCCCGTCGGAGGGGCATCGATCGATCGACGACGCATACCGACTCGAAGCCCGATTTTTGCGGAAGCACTTCCGGGCGCAATCCACCGAAGTCGAGTCGCATGCTGGATCGAGGAGTCAAGCAGATCGCTCTCAATAACTATCTCCGTTCTTTATCGACCTACAGGAGACCATCCCCATGACCGCGAATTCATCCCGGCGCCGCCCCGGCCAATCACCATTCCTCTCTGTGCCGGCAGTATCGGCATCGGTCCTGAAAATAGTGCCGTTGTTGCTGGCTTTCGTCGTCTTGTGGCCGGCGACGCCGGCATCGGCGGCGGCTTTCCCGGCAAAAGAGGAAAGCCCGGCGAAAGGCGAGGTTCGCGCGATCGGCTCGCTCAAGCTGAACGTCGATGCCTCCGGCCAGGACACCGCCGGCGTGAAGAACCACGCCCGGGTCGAGTTGCTCGATGCGAACGAAAAAGCGCTGGCAGGTTATTCCAAGGACGACTGCGACCCGATCCACGAGAATAGCGTGAATCGGACCGTGACCTGGAAAGGGCAGGAGGACGTATCCGAACTGGCCGGGCGCGTCGTTCGCCTGAAGATTTTCCTGAAAGGCGCGGAACTTTACGCGTTCCAGTTTATGATAGAATAGCACAAGTTTCAGGGTCTTGCGGCCGCGGTCGGTTCATTGCGCCACCAGCGGACCTCGTTGGCGACGTTCTCGGCGGCGGCGACGATGTCCAACCGGCCGTCGCCGTCCATATCCACAGGCTCGCCATGCGTCGGGGCCGTGACGCCGGCGTCCACGTCGTGCGCCGTAAACGTCTCGTCGCCGTTGATATCGGCTACGCGCGCAGTCCGCGTTTCGCCAATGCCGGTCGCCAGAGAATGCTGTTCCCACGCGCCGGTCTTGCCGGGATTCTCGAACCAAGCCATCTGGTCGCCCGTGTATTTGCAAGCGTTCACAGGGGACTGTCCCGATTTTCGCGGCGCAAAAGATGATGGCGCCGTAAAAGTGCTTAATCGCCGCGAAAATGGGACCGTCCCCCTCGCGCCGCGGGAAGGGGATAGGTCCATGCTTTCGGCCTGCCGTTTGTCCGCAAAATACGTTTCCCCGCCGAAAAATGGACCAGTCCCCGACCGGGGCGTGAACGCTTACGGGGAAATATAGGGGGCTGGACCAAAAGCTGTCAATCCGCAAAGTCAAAAAACTGAAATGATAGCCTATCGGCGATAACGAAGGAAAGGGCAAGTGAATCGCTAGCCGCGCGCTCCAGCTTGCCTTGTCGCCCAAGACCTGCGAAAATAACCGTTCGGGAGGACTATCATGGCGGTTGACTTTATTGCGGGCGCGGCACAGGTCGATGTTTCTCCCAGGAATTCGCAATTCCTCTACGGCTACCCGCACGTGCCGCGGATGAGCGAAGGCATCCACGATCCGCTGCTGGCGTCGGCGCTCTACCTGTCCGATGGCGCCCGGCAAGCCTTCCTCGTGTCGTGTGATGTGGTTTATATCTCCAAGGCGATTTCCGCGCGCGTCCGGCCGCGAATCGTCGCCGCCACGGGCAACCCCGCGGCCGGCATCAGCGTCTCTTGCACGCATACGCACTCGGGGCCCTTGACGACCGAATGCGTCATCTGCGACGCCGATCCCGTCGTCCCGCCGCCCGACCCTCAGTATCTTCAACTCCTGGAGGACGGGATCGTCGAGGCGGCACGAAGGGCTTTTCTCTCGGCGCAGAAGGCCCAGGCGGGGCTGGCCCACGCCGACTCGACGGGCATCGGCGCCAACCGCCACCTCCCCCAGGGCGGTCCCAGCGACCATCAGATGCCGGTCCTGATGGTTCGATCGGCGGACGGCAAAAAGAACATCGCGTGCATGCTGGTCTGCTCGATGCACCCTACCGTCCTGCACGAGAATTCGCGCCTGGTCAGCGGAGATTTCCCGGGCTTATCGCGCATCTGGCTGCAAGAGAACGTGCTGGGGACCGGCTGTCCCGTATTGCATCAGACCGGCCCCGCCGGCAACCAGAGCCCGCGCTATGTCACCTCTGAAAACACGTTTGCCGAGGCCCAGAGGCTGGGGGAGCTTCTGGGCCGCGCGGTCGCAAAAGTGCTTCCGGAGATTCAGTACCGCAGCGATCTTCCAATCCATTGCGCGACTGCGGAAGTGGACTTGCCGCGCCGAAAGCTGCCGTCGGAAGATCAGGCAGCGGCAAATCTCAAGAAGGCGGCAGATCAACTGCAGCGCCTGCGGCGAACGGGCGCGCCGCGCCAGGAAGTGCGCACGCTGGAATGCGACTGGTTTGGCGCCGAGGAAACGGTCGCGTTGGCCAAGGCCCTTGCCGGCGGACGCCTCGAAGCGTTTTATCTCGCGACGCTGCCCGCCGAGATCATGCGGATTGGAGTAGGACCCTGGGACTTCATTTTCTGGCCCGGTGAAATTTTTGTCGAGTACGCCTTGGCCCTGAAGTTGGTCCGCAAGCACACCTATCTTATCACTTGCGCCAACGGCGACGCCCAGTCCTACCTCGCGACGCGCGAGGCCCGCGAACAAGACTGGTACGAGCGATCCAATGCGATCTTCGAACCCGGCGCGGGCGAGTTGCTGCTGGCGAAGACGCTGGAATTGCTTTCCATGGACTTGAGATAATCCCTCCATCAACCGCGCGGTCAAAGCCTTGCGTTGCCTTTAGCGCGCAGAGATCCTCTTCGTTCGCCGATTTCGCAAGCTTTCACTCGCGAATGTCCAGGAACGGCACGCGCCTTTCCGCGATGTTCGCGGTGTCGATCTCGGCCGCCACCGTGCCGGACAGCCACATGTCGGCGCCGATGACTTGGTAAATGCTGCCCGGCACCTTGGGCGTCACCGGACCGTGAACCATCAACCGCGTGATGAAACGCTGCCACGACACGTCGCCGTAGGAGAACCAATGGTAGCACTTGTTGACTTTGGAGTTCACCAAATCTTTGGGGCCGATGGTGGCGGCCTTGGGCGGCACGCGGTGCCACGCCCCCGAAGCTCCCGCATCGCAAAACAGGCTGTTTTGGGCGATCGTCAAGGGGTGCAGGTCCACGATCTGCGCGCCTTCTCGCATGAAGGCTTCCATGTCGTCGCCGAACCTGGCGCCGATGTGCGGCTCGAAGAAAGCGATATGCCCATTCCAGCCGCAGCCGCCGTAGCACACGTCGGCCCCCCCCAAATCCTCGATCATGCGCGTGTAGCGGTCAACGTTTTCCGTATTCGGAAAGTGGATTTGTTCCGGTGGAATGGCCAGCTCCGGTTTGATGCGCCGAAAAAAATCGCGCTGCATCCAGTATTGAAATCCCCCCGGATGATCGGCCGGCGCGGTATTGCCGTGCTCGTCGGCATACTCGTCCATGTTGAAGGTATGGACGTGCTTGCAGGAGATGTTCAACTGGTTGATCATTTGGGCCAGCAGGGCGTATTGGGGATTGGGCGCGGGCAGGATGATCACGTGCCGCCGGCCTTCCTCCAAGCTCCGCTTGACGCCGCCGAGGATGTCGAGCATGAATTTCAGCATGAACTGCGTATTGTCCTCGATGATGCCGATCTTCAACTTCGGATTCGGATGCTTGCAGAGGTCTTCCCCGCCGATGCGCATGACTTTTTCGCAGGCTTCGACATCGGTGAAAGGATGGATGGGAAAAGAAGCGTAAGCGAACTTCGAATTCATGGCGCGGTTCCTTGCATTTCATAGGTGCAGCGGCCGCCCACCCAGGTGCGCCAAGCGCGCGGCTGGCCGGCGTTGAGTTCCCACAGCACAAGATCGGCGTCGGCGCCCGGATAGAGAGTGCCTTTGCCGTTCAGCCCCAGCAAGCGCGCAGGATTGCTCGTGCCCATCGCCCAGACCTGCGACTCCGGCAGATCGAGCCAAGCCGACAAGTTCCCTATGCCGCGATCCATGGTCAGCGCACTGCCGGCCAAGGCGCCATGCAAGGGAGAGCCGGGATGGTGTATTCGGGCGGCATCGCCGGCGGCAATGCGAACCGTGCCGCCCACGGGCGTGGAGTACGTACCCGGCGGCAGACCGGCGCCGACGTTCGAATCGGTGGCCAGCACGACTCCCCGCCATCCTTTTGCCGCCAGCGCCGCTTTAATGGCCGTCGGATGCACGTGAACGCCGTCGGCGATGAAATCGACGGTGCAGCGCGGATCGGCGAGGATGGCTTCCAACGCTCCCGCCGGCCGCACGCCCGGCTCGGTTTCCTCCGGCACGGGAAAGACATCGTAAAAGTGCGTGGCGTGGCGGGCGCCGGCGTCGATTGCCGCCTGGGTTTGCTCCACCGCGGCGCGCGTGTGCGTCAGGAAGGGCACGATCCCCCTTTCGCACAGCCGTTCGATAATCGGAAGGATCCGCGACACTTCCGGACTGACGGACATGGCCGCGACCCGGCCGGCGGCTGCCGCGAGCAATTCTGCCAAGAGTCCCAGGTCGCCGGAAACCGTTTCCGCCCCGGCGCCGGCGAGGGCCAAGAACGGTCCTTCCAGATGAAAGCCGGGAATGCAAACCTGATCGGCCAACGCGAGCGCGCCGGTCAATTTCTCCAAAACCTTCAGCCGCGCCGGCGAAGCGAGACAATACAGCGTCGGCAGCACGCAAGTCGTTCCATATTTTCCCAGCTCTTGCGCAGCCGCGACAATTTGATCCGGCCCCGCCTCATACGCAAATCGCTCGACGCCATGCGTGTGGACGTCGATCAGCCCCGGCGTGAGCAGTCGTCCGCCGCCGTCGATGACCTGCGCGGATTCGGGGGGCGTTTGGCCGAGTGTGCCGATCTGGGCAATCCTGCCTTGTTGAATCCGCAACCAGTCGCCAAGCACCCCTTTGCCAGGCTCGAGGGCGCGAATGTTCTTGATGAGGGTGTCAGTCATGACCGGCGAGAGGATTGAGGGGCGGCGAATCGATCGTATAATGATGGACAAAACCATAGCCCAAAACTTTTTCGCCGTCAATGCCCATGCCTTCGAAGCTATGGGTGTCGCTCCCTCGGCAAGCCCATTCCTTCCGTTGCATTCAAGGTTTTACCGATATGGCGAACTTCCTGGCATTCGATCTGGGTACGACGTACCTCAAAGCCGGACTGTTCGATGAACGGGGGCAAACGGTGGCGTCGGCCCGCAGGCCGCTGAACGCGGATCGGCCGCTGCCGGGCCGCCTGGAAATCGCGCCAAAACGTTTTCAACGGCTACTCGCCGGTTTGATCGAAGACCTCGGCGAAAGGGAACGGGGATTGGAGGGCGTGGCGGCCGTCACGTTCGCTTCGCAGACCAATAGTTTCCTCTTGTTGGGAGACCGCGATTGCCCCGTGACGCCCATCATTCTCTGGCCGGATGAACGCGCCTTGCCGGCGGCCGATGATATTCTCCCATTGTTGCGGAGTTTTTTGCCTTACAAGATCACCGGCATCCCCGAGATCAGCCACCAGTTCATGACGGCGAAGCTGCTCTGGCTGCAAAAAACCAATCCTAACTTATGGTCTTCCGCCAAGCGCCTGTGTCTGATCGGCGATTATCTCGCACTTTGGATGACCGGTTGCCATGCCACGGAGGCCGGCGTGGCTGGATTGACGGGGCTATTGGACATCCACCGCTTGGCCTGGCAGTCCCAGGCGTGCGAACGATTCGGGATTTCACCGTCATGGCTGCCCGAATGCCTGCGCGCGGGAACGGATCTCGGACCGATTCGCGCGGAAGTCGCCCAGCGCTTGCGGCTTCCGCGCGGCTGCCGCTTCATCGTCGGCTGCCTCGATCAATACGCGGGCGCGATCGGCGCGGGGAATATTATGCCCGGTGGAATCTCCGAGACGACGGGCACGGTTTTGGCGACGGTCCGCTGTGCCCAGGGTTTCAATCCTGAACCGCCGCGGCGCGTGTTTCAAGGTCCGGGTTTCAGCGCCGAAACGTTTTTTCAGATGATCTTTGGCGACGTGTCGGCCAATTTATTAGAGGCGTACCGCAACAGCCTGCCGGACCAGCCGGAGTTTGACGCTTTGATCCGCACGGCGGAGGAGGTCGCGCCCGGCGCCGAGGGATTGCGGATCGGTTCTGCGGTTAAGAGAACGGAGGGTGCGCCAATATTTCACGGCTGGGCGGAGCGGCATGGCCGAGGACACGCGGTGCGGGCGATCTTGGAGGCCGTGGCCTTCGCCTTGGCGGGCCAAGTGGACGAACTCTGCGGCGGCCGACGTCCCAAGGAAATCCGTTCCCTCGGCGGCGCGGCCCGCAACGCCTTCTGGCGCCAATTGAAAGCCGACGTTTTGGATTGTCCGCTGGTCGCCGTCCAATGTTCCGAACCGACCGGCATGGGCGCGGCGATGCTCGCGGCAGTCTCGCTGGGGCTGGGAGATCTCCCGCAAATTGCCGCGCAATGGATTCGCCTCGGCGCTAAGAGTTTGCCGGATGCCCGAAACCATCAGGCGTATCGAACGATGCAGATTACGTTTCCCGAATCTCCGTCAAAGTGACGGTGCGTCCCGCTTCTTGGCGGCTGCGAATGCCGGCGATGACGATCTTCATCAATTCCACCGTTTCCGCGAAGGGAAAGGGCGGTTCCCCGGTGCGCAAGTAATCGATAAAAGCCGCCAGTTGGGCCTTGAATGCGAAAAACGTGTTCTCGAAGCCGGCGGCCATCGTCCCTTGTGTGCCGTAGATAGCCAGCTTGCAGAAGGCCCCGACCATGTCGTCAACCGCGGCCAAAACGGCATCCGCGCCGCAGTCATGCCGCAGGTGGACCACGTTGGCCCGCTCCGTACCGGTGTTGGCGGCCGAAAGCCAACCGCCCGGCGGCAGCAGGCCATAGACTCCTTCCAGGGCGTGGATGCCGTACCGCTCCCAACTTTTGGGCGTGGTCATGGTGATTAGCCGCGGCCGGCCGACCACGGCGGTCATCTGCTCCCGTGCCGCACGGAACTCCTCCGCGTAGCGCATGCAACTGCTCGAGAGGAACGCTTTGCCTTCGCGCCGCCAAGCGACGAATTGGCGCAAGTGATCCTCGCGGTCGCATAGCGGTTTATCGATAAACACGGGTAATCCCGCTTCGACAAACGGCCGGGCGCGATCGACGTGTTCTCCGCCCTTATCGGTGCCGATGATCACGGCATCGACGCACCCGATCACGTCCTCCGCGCGGCGGACGGCCTGCGGAATACAGGCCGCGCGGGCGACGCGGGCGGCGTCGGCCGGGTCATCGCACCAAACGTGGGTAACTTTTGCCCCGCGTATGCCCAGGTTCTCGGGCGGCTCGGCGCCCAGGTATTTTGGAATAACGGGGAATCCGCATTCGGCCATCGCCTGGGAATCATAACGACCGTTGATGATCGCGCTCCAACTGTAGGGATGACCGTTGCCCTCGACCATGCCCAGCATGGCCAAACGGATATCCTCGGGATTCGCCACCAGCGGTTTCATGGTGCGCAATCTTTCAGGAACCGATCTCGGCAAACGCCTGGACAACTTTTCGGAACAATTCGCCGAGCGCCAGCACATCGGCGCCGACGCTCACGAACTGATAACCCAGCGCCACGGTTTCCGCGATCGTTTCGCACGTGGCCACCGTGCCGGCGAATTTGCCGTGGCGGCGGGCGGTTTCCGCGATTAGGCGGCGGGCTTCGGCCACTCGAGGATTGGCGAAGTTGTTCGGATCGCCGATTCCCTGGCTGAAGTCGCTCGGTCCAAAAAAAAGCATGTCGATCCCTACGACCTGGGCAATCTGGTCGAGCTCCTTCATCGGCTCCGGGTCCTCGATTTGCACGATGACGAACCGTTCCCGGTTGGCTTGACGCATATAGTCCAGCGGGGGAACCATGCAGTACGCTCCGTCGGCGTTGCCGCCGTCCACGGCGCGGCGGCCGAGCGGATAGAAGCGAGTCTGCCAGGCGACTTTTCGGGCATCCTCCAAACCCATCAGATGCGGCACCATGATCCCGGCGGCATCCATCTCCAGCGGATGAATCAGGCTGCTGTAACTGCCGCGCGCGACGCGCACCACGGTGTCCACGTCGTGGATCTTGGCGGCCCGGATCTGGTTCTCGATATCGCGCAAATCGCTGGCCACGTGCTCTCGGTCGAGCCAGACGCAATCCACGCCGCACAAGGCGGCGATCTCCGCCGCGCGGGGATCGGCCAGATTGAGCTTGACGCAACTCGCCACTTGGCCGGCGCGCAATTTTTTCAACACTCGGCTGGACCGCATTTGCATGATGCAATTTTCTTTCATTGGGAAGTGTAGCCGCCGTCCACGACGATATTCGCTCCGGTGACGTAGGCCGAGGCCTCCGACGCCAGGAACACGATGGCCCCCTTCAAATCCGCCTCATCGGCCATGCGGCCCAAAAACGTGCGGGCATTATACCGTTCGACAAAACGCGGGTCTTGCCGATTGAAAAATCCGCCGGGAGTGACGATATTCACGCGCACCCCGCGGGGACCGAGCCGCGAAGCCGCGTACCGGGTCAGTTGCAGCAGGCCGCCTTTGTGGAAAAAATAATCCACCGGCGATCCCCAATCCAAGTCTTTGTAGAGCGTGAAATCGGGGCCGACGATTCCTTGAATGGAGCCGATGTTGATGATGCTCCCCCGGCCGCGAACCGCCATGCGTTCGCCAAAAGCGCGGGTCATCAGGAACACTCCCGTGGCATTCACTTCCATGCTTTTGGCGAAATCCGCCGCCGGACCGGACCAGTCGCTCATGGGACGGAGCACGGAATTATTTACCAGGATATCGACCTTGCCCGCTTTGTCAATCACCTGTTCGAGCAGTTGGAGAACGGACGGTTCGAGGGCTTGATCGAACTGCAAGGCCTCGACATCCAAGCCGGCTTGACGGAAGGCCTCGGCCTGCGCGCGGAGTTTCTCGAGATTGCGGCTGGCCATGAAAGTCTGGGCCCCGGCCTCGGCCAGGGCCTCGACGATCTGGCGGCCGAACAGTCCCGCTCCGCCGGTGACGACGGCCACTCGGTCTTTCAAATCAAAGAGTTCCTGGACGGTTTTCGTTCGCTGTGGCACGAGTTCTCCTTTTCGATTCCCCAAAACACCGACCACTAAACCTTCTGCCAGTTTCCTTGTTCCACTGCCGCCAAAGCGGCCAAATTGACGCGCAAGGTCTGAATGCCATCTTCCAGACTACACAACGGCACGGCGCGGCCCTCCAAAACATCGAGAAACGCATGGGCTTGGTTCAGGAATAATGCATCGCGAGGAAGCGGTTCCTGCGGCTCGTCGCGCCAAGGCTCCTCGGGGCGGATCATCCAGCGCCAACGGTGCCGGTGATGCTCGAAGCGCGCCGTCCCTCGATCGCATACCACGGTCATGGTGATTTCATTGGGCGCCTGGTGCTGGTTGAGGCTATAGCTGCCCAGCACCCGGCCGTGCCGGGCCAGCACGTGGACGGTATCCTCCACGGCAACGCCTTCGAGCACCTGATGGGCGGCATCGGCCGCCAGCCGATCGATGGGACCCGCGAGCCACTCGGCGGCGTTGAGGACGTGCGTCAGCGCATCTTGGAGCGCCCCGCCGCCGGTTGCCCGGTCTCGATAGTAGGTATCCCGATAGGCGGGCCGATAGGTGGGAAAATGTTGCCCGCAAACCGCGACCACCTCCACGGGCTTGCCGAAACGGCCCGAATCGACCGCCGCTTTCATGGCTTGCAGGACCGGATTCGCGCGATAGACGTAAGCGACGGCGGCCGCGAGATTTCGCTCGCGAACGACCGATCGCAGCTTATCGATGCCCTCCAAGCTCGTGCTCAAGGGTTTTTCCAAAAGTATATGCAGGCCGGCCTCCGCCAAACGCAGGGCGATGGGCACGTGCAAGGGGGCCGGCGTGGCGACGACCGCCGCATCCTGCCGGTCGGCCAAGGCGGTTTCCAAATCGGCGTAATGGCGGTCGATCCGATATTCCTGGGCAATCCGCCGCCGCAACCTCGGATCGATCTCGCAAAACGATACGCGCGCCCGGCCCGTGCTCTGGAAACACCGTAGATGGCGCTGTCCGATCGATCCCACGCCGATAACCAGAATCTCCTTCAATTCCAACATTGTAATTTCCTTCGACATCAATCGATCCCGGTTTCCCGGCGCTGGGCACGAGACGAATCCGTTCGTCTCCCCCTCTTCGCCAAGCGGCTGAAAGGCAACCTATTGGAGGACCGATTTGCCTGCAATCCCACTGTCTAAGATAGCCGTTGCGGAAGGTGGCGAAAAGGGGTGAGACGGGAAAAGACCTTTCATGTCAACTCGCGGCTGCTAAAATAGTTTATTCCTCCCCGACAAATCCGAAAAAGGAAGATTCCCATGAACCGCCATTCTTGCTCCTTGCTGACACGCCGCCAAGTCCTTGCGCGGGCCGCGCAGGGTGGATTGACACTCGGCGCCCTCTCCGCGGGAGCGATTGCCCAGGCCCGCGCGGAAGACCCGCGGCCGCGCAGCGGCGAACGGCACGAGACGCGGAAAAAAACGTCCGCGGACTTGAAGATCACCGACTTCGAACGCTCCTTCATCCGCTTCCGCCTCGACACCACGAAAAAGCCGCCGAAGACCACCTCCCGCAAACTTCCGATGACGCTGAACAACGTCCGCTTCCCGCTGGACGCCCGGGCGGTGCTCACGCGAAAATCGACGGGCAAGACCTACGATTACGCGCTGAGCGTCTCCTGTAAAACCGAGCAGGTCTGGGTGCCCCGCGACGTCTGGCACCAACCCAACGCCGATATGCTCCTAATCGCCGGGCCGGATGAATTTTTGATCGTCAAGCGCTGGGACAAGGCCGATAAGGGCGTGATGCGATATCCGGAATCCTTGGGAGTGCAACCCGAGCGGCAGTTGGACTCTCCGGAGCAGAACTTCGATCGGTATTCCATCGACCTGGCTGCCCGGCCGGGGCGCGAGTTGAAGACTTTGGAGGAGATCATCGCAACCTTGTTCGGCGCGGCGCCCGTCGTTGCGCTGACCGAATACGAGACGGCCGACTACCATGTACGGCTCGAATATCCGGTGAAGACGGTAAACTTTAGCGAGCGGGAGCGCTACTACCAAGTCGATACGGGCCCGGCGCTATTTCCCGACTTGGAGCAACCGCACCGCACGCCTTTGGAAACCTGCCAGTTGGCCTATATCGCCCATAATTGCCCGGAGTGGGCGGAGTTCCTCGTTTGCGTCCCCACGACACTGACTGAGAACGTCAAGGTGCATCATTACTCGAAGAGCGTGCGCGTCGAGGGGACGAAAAACCGGCTGATTGCCGTGGGATGAGAAACCGGCCGGCGGTTATTCCCGTGTTCGGTCGGCATCCCGCGCGGCGGCCAGCAGGGCGAGGAACTCCGCCGTCGTCGGATGCGGTCCACCGGGCCGGTGTCGGTAAAGTCCGCGGCGGATCAGCCACGGCAAGATCGGCACGGGGCGCGGCAGACCCGCCGCGAGGAAATCGATCGCCGGCAAGCCCGGAAGGAAAGCATGCAGCAGCAAGGGCCGTTTGCCCTCGGGTACGGCCTGATACCGTGCCGCCAGCGCCGCGAGATCGACGTTCGGCGGTTGACCGATTAGCACGCCTGCCGGCTCGCCGCCGCGCCGCGGATCGACATAAGCGGCGGCGTCCATCAACAAGGCTCCAACTCCACCAACCGCGTTGGCGGGGCACCCGCCGGAACAGTTTGCTCGCTCGTAACGGCTGAACCAGGCCGCCAACAACTCGCACGGATCGCACGCGGGACTGACCTCCGGAAAGAACGGCAAGGGTTGACCGTCCGCCCAGCGGTCCAGATAGCCGTGATTCCAGCGCGGGTCGTCGCGGACGTCGCCCACCCTAGACGACGGCCCGGCAGGGCGATCCCGCAACCGGATCACCGCCCAGCATTGCCCGCAATGATTGTGCTCGTGTTCGACGAGTTCCGCGCCAACGCCTTCGAGAAGCGGAATGATCCAGCCCATGCAATGATTGCAATAATCTTCGTCGGCGCAAAGATCGTGCTCCGTGAGATATCCTTTACTGGGGCAAGCCCGCATGTCCCAGCGGAGAAAGTTCCCTTCCTCATCCAAGGTAAAAGTCCAGTCGCAGCACTCGTCTTGTCCCGTTTTCGTCCAGGCGTCGTAGAGGCCTCGCAGGCCGCCCCGCGCCGCCTGAACGGCGTAATGCCGCTGGCCATCGGCGCCGATCGCTTCGCGCCAAAGCCGCTCCAGCGCGGCGTTTCCCCAACGGCGGCGGACGTAATGGAACGTCCAATCGTAATGACCGCAGAAATCCTGGCAACCCAACATCAAGGTTTCTCCGCGAAAGGGGAAGTGTGGATGACAAACTGCTGACGGCAAGCGCCCATGCCGCCGAGGCGCGTAAATGCGTAGCCGGCCGCTTCGGCCATGGCGCCGCACACGTGGTCGCAATGATCGCAGAAATAAGGAGCGATGTCGCGCCCCCGATCGCGGAGGTGCTTGATCGCCGGGCACGTCCGCACCTCCAGCGTCACGCTGTCTTCATCGGCGGTCACGTCCACTGCGGCCTGGGGTTCCTGGGCAAAGTAGTCGCGCCAATCGGCGGCCAGCGTCGCCGGCCCCCCTTCCTTCCAACGTTCATAACGCCGGCGATAAAATTCCCGGCCCAGGCTGCGCCAATACTCCACCAGGGCCGGCTTGCCATAATGGTCGTGGAGGTGGCGAAAGATGGCGTCGATCGCGAAATAAAAGTCCGGGGCCGACATGGTTTATCCCTCCACGGGCGTCGGTTGCATGATCCGGCGGATCGGCGGTTCGGCCAGCAATTGTTCGACGATTTGCGGGGGCAGCGGTTCCATCGGTGCGGGGAACACTCGGCCGGCGACGCCGCGGGCGTTCAGCAACGCCGAGCAGGCCGGAAACAAAGGGTATTGGAAACGCACGAGATTCAATAACTCGGTGAGGTCTCTTTGCCGCGCGGCGGCCTGTTCCCACTCGCCCAGTTCGGCCGCCCCGATCAGCCGGGCCGTCAAATCGGGAACCACCGAAAAAATGCCGTCCAGGTTGTCCCGCACGCCGCAGCGGATCAACAGATCGACCAGTTCCGGCTGCGCGGGGATGACGCGGAATCGATCGCCCACGCGATCCATCAGATGCCGCGTCCATGTCCATTCGCCCGAACTCTTGATGCCGCGGATATTCGGGTGCCGGGTCAGTTGGAGCACCGTCTCCAGTTCCAGCTTGGTTTTCGTGACTTGGGGCAGGTCGTACAAATACAGGGGCTTGCGCGAACTGTCGGCCAAGTGGCGGTAGTAGCGAATCAGATCGGCCTGGCCGAGCGGATGGAAGAACGGCGGCAATACGACAATGGCGTCCACGTCGAATTGTTCGACATACTCGATCCGCCGCAGGGTCCGCACCAGGCTGGCGTCGCCCGCGCCGACCATGATTTCTCCCCGCCCCTTTGCCAGTCGGGCGGCATGGCGGACCAGGTCGCGGTAAGTCTCTTCGTCCAGCAGTTGCATCAATCCCATGGTGCCGCCGACCAATACTCCCGCAAATCCGTGACGCCATTGGTCGTCGAGGTGGGCGGCTAGCCCTTCGATGTGCAGCGAATCGTTGTCGTTTAACGGCGTGCAAATTGCCGCAATAATGGAAGTTCTCATAAGTAACCGGGAATCGATGAAGGAACCGATTTGCCTGCAACTCAGCTACATAAGATAGCCGTCGCGAGAAATGGTGAAAAGGGGTGAACGAGGGAAAAATCTCATGTCAACTCGCGGCTGCTAAAATAAATCTCCGAATCGCCAAACTGCTCCTCCATAAACCGCCGCCGTTGAAAGAACTGCAATGAGATTGATTTCCGACGGATGCATTTTTTTCCGGAATCCCAGGCCCGCGGACCGCCGGCAATTGCTTTCCGGCGATAGTCCGACTTCCGGGCGGACCTTTGCCGGTCTCCTGGCGGGCGGGTTCGCACAAGGATTCGGCCGACGGACGGATTCTACTCTCGCGGTCGGCCGACAACGGGAATTCGTGGTCGCCGCCCGCGATCCCGCGGGTCGAGGGATGTATTGGGACGCACGGTATGCGCTCGGCTCTCCAGGGCGCCTCGTGGCGGCCTTTTGCACCTACGACCGGGAACGACGGCGCAATCGGAACATTCATCTCAGCCAATCGCGCGATGGCGGCCGCACCTGGTCGATCCCGCGCGACTCCGGCTTGACCGGGCAAGTGGCGCATCCCCTCATGCTCGGCGACGATCGCCTGTTGCTGGTCTATGTGGATCGTTTCCGGGCGCCCGACATCCGCGCGAGCCTGAGCGCGGACGGAGGCCGCTCGTTCGGCGGAGACGTGCCGATCTACGATCACTCCGCCCATCGCTCGGAGGCCGGCGAAAGCTCGACACCCGCGGATTACCTCCAGGATATGGAGCTTTGGACCTTCGGGCGAGTCGAGGCCGTCGCCGGCGAGGAGGGAACCGTATGGATCACCTACTACGCCGGCAACACTCCAGCCACGTCCATTCGCTGGGCGCGGCTGGAGATTTGGCAAGCGTCGCGCCCCGGTCGGGGACTGGTCCATTTTTCGGCGTGAAAACGTATTTTGCGGACCAACGGTAGGCCGAAAACATGGACCTGTCCCCTTCCCGCGGCGCGAGGGGGACAGTCCCCTTTTCGCGGCGATTAAGTACTTTACGGCGCCATCATCTATTGCGCCGCGAGAATCGGGACAGTCCTCCGGGAAGGGTTACGAAACTTTTTTCGATGGATCGATGATGCGGAACGATTGCATCGATTCCCCAAGGGGCGTGAATGCGCACGCAGACGGCATTTCCCCGATCGGAAACCTCCCGGCGCGCGCGGAATTCGACCTCGAATCCGAATGCGGCGAACTGGAACGCGGCGATGCCCCCCATTGCTTTTTTTCTCCCGGAGCATAACCTACTTGAATTCGCGAAGGTCGGGGACTGGTCCATTTTTCGGCGTGAAAACGTAGTTTGTGGACAAACGGTAGGCCGAAAACATGGACCTGTCCCCTTCCCGCGGCGCAAGGGGGACAGTCCCATTTTTGCGGCGATTAAGCACATTTACGGCACACCATCATTTTTTGCGCCGCAAAAATCGGGACAGTCCCCTGTGAACGGTTACAATTCGCGAAGGTGGCGAAAGGATCGGGCCGCGCGGCGCGCTTCGGCAAGAAAGCAAACCTTTCCGGCCACGATCGGACTTCGCGGCAAAACCGGCGATCGCCGATTTCCGGCGCGGCTCCGCATCCTGAATCCCGTTAAGGATTTTTCCCATGAATCACTTCTGCGGCGAGATTCTCGGCACCGCGCTGTTAATACTCTTGGGAAATGGAACCGTGGCCAACGTGGTCCTCGCAAAAAGTAAAGCGCAGAATGCCGGCTGGATCGTGGTCGCGACCGGCTGGGCAATGGGCGTCTATGTCGGTGCCTTTACCGTAGCCGGCATCAGCGGGGCGCACCTCAATCCCGCCGTTACCCTTGGCCTGGCGATCTCCGGCAAGTTTTGCTGGGCCGAAGCGCCGGTCTATCTGGCCGGCCAAATGATCGGAGCGATGACGGGAGCGTTGTTGGTGTGGCTTGCGTATCTGCCGCACTGGTCCGTAACCACCGACCCGGACGCCAAGCGAACCGTTTTCTGCACGGCCCCGGCCATTCGCCGACCGCTTGCCAACTTGCTGTGCGAGGCGATCGGCACGCTGACCCTCATGCTGGGCATCTTCGGCATCAAGGGAGCGGTGATGCAGCAGAGCACCGGTGCGGCGGTCCCGCTGGACATGGGAGCGCTGGGAATGCTCCCCGTGGCGTTGTTGGTCTGGGGGATCGGCCTGGCGCTGGGCGGCCCGACGGGATACGCTATCAATCCGGCGCGCGACCTCGGCCCACGAATTATGCATGCCGTCTTGCCAATCGCCGGTAAGGGTGGCAGTGATTGGGAGTATGCCTGGGTGCCGATTGTCGGCCCAATGATCGGCGCGGGGCTTGCGGCGGGAATCTATCGGGCCGTGGGAGGTTTTTGAGCCGACGCTATAAACGAGCATTTGTCTTTATCTTTTCTTTGCATATTCTCCATTTTATCTTTTTCTTATCCTGAATGGCAATTGAGTCTATCGAGTAGCGGCGGAAAAGTCCGCTAAAACCGAAAATCTTGCCCAATAGTTAAACTTTATCGTTCAGGCTGGTCGATACTGGGCACGCAGTGTAGTGTCTTGTGATTTGTGGGGGGATGCGTAAACCTTGCACTGGAGTTATTGCAATGTCCCCCCACGCCTATTCCTTTACCCATCTTCCGGTCGGCTCGGCTGGAGTTCGCTTCCGGTTGAGAGTTATTGCCGCCCTTCTTCTCGGCTTCTCGACGACGAGCGGGTCTGCTGATGCCCAGTCGAATTTGCCCGCTTCGGGTTGGCGGGCCGCACAGGCCGGGCCTGTATCGCCAGGCATTTCGTCCCGCTCTTCGGAAACGGCCGCCCCGCCGAAAGACGGCTGGCGTCCGCGTTCGACGCCGGTTGGCGAAGTTCAATCCGCGTCCTACCAGGAGCCGGTCCCCGGCGCGGTTCGCCCGGCGAATCTCCGCAGCGTAAGCGCGGAATCGATTTTTGACGATCCGCCGCAAGTCAAAAAGCCGCGAATCCTGGATTGGCAGCCCCAATCGGCGCAGTCGATCGCCGCGCGGCGATCTCCGGCGGCGGCGCGCTCGGCGGCCATTCCACCGCACGCATCGCGGGCGAATCGGGGCGTGGCGCGGACGGCGTACGAGTTCGAGGATCCGCCCGCCGGTAGTTCGCGCGCGTCCGCGGGGGCCGATTCCAGTCCGGAGCCGATTCCGACCCCCGAACCGATTCCCACGCCCCGGCCGATCCCGTCGAATTCGGAACCGATTTACGACGATCCTTCCGAAATCGTCTCCGACGGCGATGTCGAGGGCGAGATCGACCTGGGAGACGAGGACTGCGGCTGCTGCGAAGATTGCGGACACTGCACCTGCATCCGCTGCTGCCGGCCGTTCGCGGGGAAGCTTTGGGTCCGCGGCGAATATCTGCTCTGGTGGTCGCCGGGCTACGATGTGCCGCCGCTGCTGACGACCAGCAGCAGCACCAACTTCAGCACCGCCGGGCAACTCGGCCAAAGCGGCACTTCGATCCTTTACGGCAACGACCAGTTCGGCGGCGAAACCCGCTCGGGAATTCGCATCGGCATGGGCTATTTGCTCATGCCATGCCGCGACGTTTCGATCGAAGGCTACTATACGACCACGGGCACGCTGACCAGTTCCTTCGCGGCGAACTCGACCACGGTTCCCGTCCTCGCGCGGCCGTACCAGGATATTTCGAGTTACACGCAGGGGCAGGCGGCGCACATCATCGCGTTTCCGGGCGAGGCGTCGGGAACGGTGTCGATCACCGCCAGCAGCGAATACAGTTCGGCCGAAGCGCTCGTCCGCCGCAAGATGCGCGACGAGCACAATTACCACCTCGATTTCCTCTGGGGATATCGCTACGCCCGGCTCGCGGAAGATTTGCGGATCGTGGAATCGCAGACGATCCTCGGTCCGCGAATGCCCTTCCCCGAAAGCACGCTGCTCGGCATCAGCGACGTCTTCGACGTCAACAACGAGTTCAACGGCGGGCAATTCGGATTCGCCTTTTCGGAACAATATCGCCGCTGGACTTTGGACGTGGTGGCGAAGCTGGCCGTCGGCAACACGCATACCCAGGTCAACATCAACGGCGCCACCTCGCGCACCGGAGTGGGAGGCGTGCCCAACGCAATGCTCACCTACACCGGCGGCGTACTGGCGCAGCCCACGAACATCGGCCTCTACGAGACCGACAGCATCACGGTGATTCCCGAATTGGGCGTCAAATTGGGATTCCACCTCAATCGGCGGATGAAGCTTTCGGCGGGCTATAACTTCATCTATTGGAGCAAAGTCGCGCGGCCGGGCGATCAGATCGACACCAACATCAACAGTTCGCAGATTCCCCCCGGCACGCTGGGCGGCGCGGCCTTCCCGCAATATCCCAACAAAACCACCGATTTCTGGATGCAAGGGATCACGGCGGGCTTGGAATATCGGTTCTGAGATAAGGCGCCTTCGCGGACGGTAAAAAGCCGATTTTTTTAATCGCAAATTGGTAATTGTGAATTGCGTAAGCGTTCACGCCCCGGTCGGGGACTGGTCCATTTTTCGGCGTGAAAACGAATTTTGTGGACAAACGGTAGGCCGAAAACATGGACCTGTCCCCTTCCCGCGGCGCGAGGGGGACAGTCCCATTTTCGCGGCGATTAAGCACATTTACGGCACCATAATCTTTTATGCCGCGAAAATCGGGACAGTCCCCTGTGAACGGTTACTAAATTGCAATATGAGCGACAAGCATCCCTGTGGAGCAAATCCTGCTTCGCCGTGTCCTCCGTGTCTCCGTGGTCAATTATTGCGAGAAATGCGGGCGAAGCCGCAAGCGGCTGGATCGTTTTATTCTTCCACCGCCTCCGCCACGATCGCGTCCGGCGGATTTTCCCGCGGCGGAACGCTTGGCGGCAACGGCCGCGGCCACGGCGATTGAAAGTTCCCCCCCACCCGCCCCGCGAAGCTGTCGAAATTGCCCACCGCGCTCGCGAACAGCACGAATCCGGCCAGCGCGTAGCCGCCCGTGCCCAGCGCGTACGCCGCGGGCAGCACCGCTTCGCGATGGAAAACGCCGCTTTCGACATAAGCTATGTCGGGAAAGGCCAGCAGGAACGGAATCAAGCCGGCGATGATGATTTGCACTCCATCACCGCCCCCGCCCCCGATCAGCACCACCATGCAGCAAAACAGGTATCCTCCGCCCACGAAAACTAGCGTCGCCAGCGTGGCGGCCATGGCCTTGAGCGAAGTCTTGCACCACAGCGAATAGAGTACGCCCAGGCTGGAAACGAAAAAGGCGAGGACGAGCAGCGTGCCGAGTTGAAAGAATATCGCCGCGATAAAGCCCGGCTCCAGCGACACGGCCGCACCCCAGATGACCGCCAGCAGGAAGAATATCCACCGCGCGGCGTAAAGATTGCCCGCCACCTTGCTCCACACGATCTCCCGCGGCGTAAGCGGCGTGCTCAAAAGCGAAATCCAGCAATCGCGCTCCTTCTCCGAAGTGATCGCGCCGGCCGCGCGGGCGGCCATAATGAGCAAAGCCCCGCAGCAAAGCGTCGTGCTCATGAACGTGGTGAATTGGAGAAAATCCTGATGCCGGTTGGCGTAACTCCGCCAAGACGCCCGCTGGAACGATTCCCAATAATAATACTCGGTGAATCCCAGCACGGCCAGCACGATGATGCCCATCAGCACGTATCCCAGCTTGCCCAACTTGCTGGCGGCTGGCTCGGCGAAGAGTTCTTTCCAGATCATGGGCCGGTCGCTCACGCCGGGCCGCAGCCATTGCAGCCGCAGGCGGCGTTTCTTCTCGCCCGCGCCGCGATTTTTCAAATGCACCCGCCGCACCGCCAGGGTCGAGGCGATGATGCCCGCCAGGCAGACGATGCCCTGATTTCGCGCCATTTCGCCGAGCAAGCCCCACGCCGCGCGGACCTGCACGCCGCTGGCCCAGGTGAGGATGTTGGAGAATACCCAAAACGGATTCGTCGCCAGGAGTTCCCCGTTGATGCTATCCAAGAGCGTGCTGGAAAGCACGCTACGGTTGCAAAGGTAGAGGATCGGCGGAATCACCAGCCACACGAAGACCAGCAAATACGCCCGCACCACCGCCTCGCGCGCGCGGGCCGACCAGACCGAGACGGTGATCGAGAGAATCGAGACCGTGAGCATGGTGCTGATGGTGATGAGATAGAGCATCGCGAGGGCCTCGGGCGCGATCCCGCCCATCAGCATGGCCAGCGCGAGAATCGGCAATCCGACCAGCGTCAGGTAGGCGATCTGCACGAGCCGCGCGAATAGTTTTCCCAGCACGATTTCCGCGTTGCTAAGCTGCGTGACGAACAGGTGCTCGATCGTCTTCCGCTCGCGTTCCGTGGCGATCGTGCCCGCCGACATCGCCGGACCGAGGCCCACGACCAACAGCAGTTGCAGGATCGAGAACGCCACGAAAAAACTATAGGAGAAGCGGGCGAGCGTGGCGATATCCGCCTCCCGATTGGAAAAGGCGCTGTCGTTGTAGATCATCAGCAGGCACAACAGCAGCACCACGGCGTAGAGCGCGCGGATCACGAAATACCGCGTCCGCCGGGCGCTGGTTACCATTTCCAGAAAGAACATCGGACCGGGCAGCATGGGAACCCCTCCAAACCCGGCGGTTTTGGTTTCTACCGATCGATATTATCGGGAAAGCCCCGCAGGGTGCTTTCCGCCGATTCTACCATCGAAAGGGTAAAAGGGGAACCTGCTTGGGTTGCAAAAAATCTTCAGTGCTCCCGCTAGAGAATAAAATCCGTGTGCAAAAAGCTCGACCGCCGTTCGGCGACGATTTGGCGGATCATTTCGCGGCTCTCCTCTCGGGCTTGCGCGGCGACCAGCGAGCGGATGGAGAAACACCGCAGGGCATCGCTCACGGAAAGGGTTGCTTCGGCGGAATCCTTGCGGCCGGTGAACGGGAGCGTATCCGGGCCGCGCTGGCACTGGCAGTTGAGGTTGATGCGGCAGACCTGGTTGGCCAGCGGATCGATCAGTTCGGCCATCTTGCGGGAATCGCGCCCGAAGAGGCTCACTTGCTGACCGTAGTTCGAGTTTGCGACGAAATCGAGGAACTCTCGTTCGTCGCGGTACGGGCAGACGGGCACGATCGGGCCGAATTGCTCTTTCGAAAAGAGTTCCGCGGCGGGCGAGACGGGATACGGCACGGCGGGGAAAAAGAGCGTCTCGCAAAATGTTCCGCCGCCGGGATTGACGACCTTCGCGCCTTTTGCCAGCGCGTCGTCGAGATAGGCCCGCATCGATTTCACTTTGTCGAACTCCGGCAGCGGGGTGAGCTTGACGTCTTTCTCCCAGGGCATGCCGATGGGCAAATTGCCCACGGCGGCGGAAAATTTCTCCAGGAATCCTTCCGCGACCGACTCGTGAACGAAGAGGATTTTGAGCGCGGTGCAGCGCTGGCCGTTGAAACTAAGCGCGCCGGCCAGGCATTCGGCGACGGCCAGATCGAGATCGGCGTCGGGCATGACGAGCGCGGGATTTTTCGCGTCCAGTCCGAGGATGCAGCGCATGCGGTGCGGGCGGGGATGCTGGTGCTTGAGCACGTCGGCCACGCGGCTGGAGCCGATGAACGCGAGCACGTCGATCCGCCCGGATTGCATGATGGGGCCGACGATTTGCGAGCCTTGGCCGTAGATGAAATTGACCGCGCCCGGCGGAAAGCTTTCGCAAAATGCCTCGAGTAGCGGCTGATGCAGCAGCGCGCCGAACTTGGGCGGCTTGACGACGACCGTATTGCCCATGATGAGCGCGGGAATGAGCGTGGTGTAGGTTTCGTTCAGCGGATAATTGAACGGTCCCATCGAGAGGCACACGCCCAAGGGCGCGCGGCGGACCTGCGCGATCGTGCCGCCGTCGAGGCTGAAGCGGGAGTTCGTGCGATCGCAATCCTTCAAGGCTTCGATGGTGCGGCGGATGTACTCGACCGTGCGGTCGAACTCCTTGCGGCTGTCGTCGAGGCTTTTGCCGATTTCCCACATGAGAAGTTTGACGACCTCGTCGCGGACTTCGATCATCCGGGCGACGAAATGCTCGACGGCGTCGATGCGCTCCGAAACGCTCATCGTGGGCCATTTGCCCCGCCCGTGGTCCCACGCCATTTCGGCGGCGTCGAGGCCGGCAAGGGCCGCCGCTTCGTCCATCTGCGGCACGTGTCCGAGGACCGTCCGCGAGAGCGCGCCGTTCCGCCGCAGGCAAATCGGCGAACTGATTTCGTGCACCGGCCCTTTCCACTCGCGCAATTCGCCGCCGATGAGATACATTCGCTCGTAGGATTTCGCATCCACGCGGAATTCCGGCGGAATCCGTTCGGGTGCGGGAAAGGCCGCTTCCAGGCGGGCGGAGAGGGCGGCGGGATCGAGGGAGGGCATAATGGATTCCCTGCTTGCGTGGTTTGATTTTTTCGGGATATGGTCAACAATAACTTTCCGGTTTTGCATTTTCAAAGGGGGGTGCGCCATTCGCGGGGTGGGCCTCGCACGAAAAAAACCGCTCTCCTTCGAAAAAAGTGGCGGGCGACGAGCATTCTGCAATGAGCCATTTTTTTGTTCCCGATCCTTTTTTGGCCGCTATCTCGCAAAAATGCCGGTTTTGAGTTAAGATAAATATGATGTAAGCGTTCACGCCCCGGTCGGGGACTGGTCCATTTTTCGGCGTGAAAACGTATTTTGCGGACAAACGGTAGGCCGAAAACATGGACCTGTCCCTTTCCCGCGGCGCGAGGGGGACAGTCCCATTTTCGCGGCGATTAAGCACTTTTGCGGCGCCTTCATCTTTTGCGCCGCGAAAATCGGGACAGTCCCCCGTGAACGGTTACAATATGACTATCTACGGAATTGAAACCGGGCAACTTCGATCGATCCTATTAAAATGGGCCGTTCCTTTTTCCTTACCAAGTGGTTGCGATCGCACACCGCCCTTTGTAGGGAGGGATGGGTTTACCTGACGATCATGGTCTTGGTGTTTGCCGGAGCGATGGTCAAGGAGGTGAATCTGCTTCTGCTGCTGGGAGGGATGATGCTCGGACCGCTATTATTTAACTGGCGGGCCGTGCATCTCACGCTCAAGGGCCTCGAATTTCAGCGAAAGAGTCCGCACGCGGTTTGCGCCGGCGATCCGTTGACCGTCGGCATGAGGCTCCTCAACAAGCGGAAGCATTTCAGTTCCTGGGCGATAACCGTCGAGGAACAAATCCAGCGGCAATCGGACGGCGCGCACAACCATTCGCTCTGGAGCCACGCCAACCGGGAAAAACCATCGAAGACGGCGGTTTATTTCCCCTACGTGCCGGCCGGCCAGGAGCGCACGGGAACGTACCGCGGCCGGTTGTTCGAGCGGGGAAAATACGAACTCGGTCCGGTGCGAATTTCGACGCGGTTTCCCTTCGGACTGTTCGGCCGCACGATCAGCATCGACGCGCTCGACGCGCTCTACGTTTATCCCCGGCTGGGCCGGCTGACGCGGAATTGGGTCGAACGGCATCGCCGGGCGCTGGCCGGCGCCGACCGCCGCGAGCGCCGCCCCGGGCCGGAGGGCGATTTCTTCGGCGTCCGCGAGTGGCGCAGCGGAGACGGCATGCGGTACATTCACTGGCGCTCTTCGGCCCGCACGGGCAAACTCGTCGTGCGGCAGTTCGAGCAGCCCCGCAACCGCGACGTGGCGATCTTGCTGGACCTGTGGCGGTCCGAGAAACCGACCGCCGCCGAGCGCGAGACCGTCGAACTGGCCGTCAGTTTCGCCGCCACGGTCGTGGCCGATCTCTGCCGCCGCGGCGGGAGCAAGGTGCATCTGGCGACCTACAACGAGAAGCCGCATTGTCTGGGCGGCGCGGCCGCGGCGGCCTTGATGCAGGACATGATGAAGATTCTCGCCGTCCTCGAAAGCCGCGCGGACGACTGCCTGCCCGCGCTCATCGAGCATGCCTTGGGCCGGATCGCTTCGGGCACGGAGATCATCCTGGTTTCCACGCGGCCCGTCGATCTGAACGATGCCGCGCGGTTCGCGTCCCTGTATTCCGATCCCCACCGCCGCCGCACGGCGAGCCGCATCCGCGCCATCGATGCCTCGAGCGCGGAGTTGAAGTATTTTTTCGATGTGGAAACTTAGTGGTCGGTGGTCGGTGGACAGTGGACAGTGAAGTGTGGAGAGTGGAGAGTGAAGAGCGTACAGGAAACACAAATCTATCCCCTATCCCCCATCCCCTACTAATGCCCCTCATCCGCCTGCTGCAAATCGTAACCGCCACGCTGGCCGCCCTGGGCACCATGCTCTTGGGCATGGGCCAGCGGGAGGTCGGCATGACGCTGCTGGTGATCCTGGCGGCGGGCTTGTCGGTGTGGCTGACCGACGTCAAAGGCTGGGTGTATTTGAACCGCAACGTGGCGAACCTGATCATGCTGGCCACGGCGTTGTTTTCGCTGCGCGATCTGTTTCACATCTACAGCGAAATTCAAGCCTTGACCTTCGCCCAATTCCTGATCTACCTGCAAATCATCCTGCTTTTCCAGAAAAAAGACGGGCGCACGTATTGGCTGCTGATCATGCTCAGCCTGTTGCAGGTGGTGGTGGCCGCGCTGTTCAGCCAGGGCGTGTTTTTCGGATTCATGCTGGTGGCTTACATGCTCTTGGCGTCGTTTGCGCTGACGCTGTTGATGCTCGACCGGCAAAGCGAGCCGTCGCGTTACCGTTCGCCCGGTTTTTTCCCCTGGAGCCGAAGGGCCGGCGCGCAGGCGGGGAAAACCGACGCCGCGAAGGCCGAGAAAGGCCGGCCCGCTGCGCGGTGGCCATTGACCGATAAGCAAACCGAATTCGAAGGCGCTCCCGCCGGAAGCAGCCGGCAGGGCGTGGGCGGGGAACTCTTGCGGCGCCTCGCCGGCATGTCGGCGCGGACCTTGGGCCTGACGATGGTCCTGTTCGTGGTCGTGCCGCGCTTCGGGCAAGTCGGCTGGAGCGGCGGTTTCGCGCAGCCCCAACCGATCGTGGGCTTCGGCGATCGGGTTACGCTGGGAGAAATGGGCCAGATCATCGAAAGCCCCAGCGAAGTCATGCGCATCCGCTTTTTTGAAGGGAAGACCGACAAACCCTACGCCGCCAGCGGCGAAATCTACCTCTACGGCGGCGTTTTGATGGATTATCATAAGGGCGGGTGGAAAGTCGGAAAACCCGGCTTTTCGATGGGTGAAATGACGATGGAATCCGATCCGAATTTCCCCAAATCTTTCGTTCGACAAGAATGCACGATCGAAGCGCTGGATCGTCCCGAATTGTTTTTCATACCGCCCTTCGGCAAAATTGCAAAAAACCACGATATCATCATCGAAGACGCTAAACTCCGATTAATTCGCGCCGCCCATCGCCAGAAACAAAATTTCAATTATCGATTAGGGGCCACGGCTTTTCGAAACGGCGTCCAATCGCCGCTGAATCCGATTCGCGCCGGCGAAAATCTCACGTTCAAAAATTCGCTGCAATTACCCCAAGAAAACGGCCGCGGCAGCTTGCCGAAACTCGAGGCCTTGGCCAAGGAATGGATCGAAGCGTCGAAATTGCCGGAGACGGATACGCTCGGCCGTGCGCGTTATCTGGAAAGCAAACTGGCGTCCGGCCTCTATAAATACAGCCTGGAAGGGCAAGTACGCGATCCGTCGATGGACCCCATCGAGGATTTTCTGAAGGTGCATCCCGTCGGCCATTGCGAATACTTCGCCACCGCGCTTGCGCTGATGCTGAGAAGCCAGAAAATCCACTCCCGCCTGGTCGTGGGTTTCAAGTGCGATGAATGGAACGAACTGGGACAATGTTATCAGGTGCGGCAATTGCACGCCCACACCTGGGTGGAAGCCTGGCTGAAACCAGATCAACTTCCGAAAGAGTATTTACACGGCGAAGGATACTGGCCTTGGAAAATCGGCGGCGGCTGGCTGCGCCTCGATCCCACGCCGGCCGGCGGCGCCGAGGAGGGAAGAAGCATTTTTTCGCCGATCGCCGACGCCCTGCAGTGGCTCGATTTCGCCTGGTCGTATTACGTGGTCGAGTTGAACTACGAACGGCAGCGAAGGGCGATCTTCACGCCCATTGCCGAAGCGGCGCGGAAAACGTTCGATGCGGTCCGCAATCCGAAGACCTGGCGGGATTTTTACGAGCGGATCGGCGAGGCCTTGCACCGCAGCGGCGCGGCCGGCGGCGCGGCCTGGGCGCTGTTGATCTTGGCCGCCGCGGCCGGACTCGCGATCCTGAGCTTGCTCGGCTATCTGCTCTGGCGCGGAGGCCGGAAGTTGTGGCGGTCGCTCGCCGCGCGGCGCGCCCGGCGCCGCCGCGGGCCGCGGATCGAGGTCGAATTCTACCGCCGCTTCGAACTGATGCTGGCGAAGAACGGCTTGTCCCGCCCGTTGGGCCAAACTCCCCGCGAGTTCGCCGGCGCGGCGGGCGCGTGGCTGGCGGCGGAAACCGGCGAAGGTCGGCTGACGCCCTTGCCCGCCCGGATCGTCGAAGCCTATTACCGCGTCCGCTTCGGCTGCCTGCCGCTGGACGGCAATCAATCGCAGGAGGTCGAGCAAATGCTCAAGGACGTGGATTTGCGGAGGGGAAAGCGGAAAAAACTTTGACTTTTTCCTTTTTTCCGCAAAAAACGTCTTGCTTTTTCTGAAAAATCCGCTAAGAATAGAGACGGTGCGAGAATTATCGTTCCCCAGAATTGGATTTGCGATGCGTTCGTTCCAAACCGCCTATTATTGGTTTTACTTTTATTTTACCCGCATCGGTTGCGGGGCCGGAGGCGGTTTGTAAGCGAATAAGCAATGAAGACAAACCCAAAAAGCCCTGCAACCGGAGACGGTTGGCAGGGCTTTTTTTATGAAAGGGGGAAGGGGGAATAGGACACATTGAAGTTGGAATCAAGCACTCGCAGGGCTGTTTTCCGCCTTCCCCCTTCCGCCTTCCCCCTTCGTTTTTACCCACTGTCCACAACTCACCAAAATTCTTCCAAGGAGTCAAAACCATGATCGTCGTGATGAAAAAAGGGGCCACGCAAGAACAGGTCGAACACATGATCGAGCGAGTCGAGGAACTGGGACTGAAGGCCCATCCGATCATCGGCACCGAGCGGACGGTGATCGCGGCCATCGGCGAGAAGCGCGACGAACATCGAGCCTCGCTCGAAAGCGGCCCCGGCGTGGCCGAGGTCGTGCCGATCCTCGCGCCCTACAAGGTCGCCAGCCGCGAAGTCAAGCCCGAACCGACGGTCGTCCGCGCGGGCAGCCTTTCGGTGGGCAATACGCACTTGGGCGTGATCGCCGGGCCCTGCGCCGTCGAAAACGAGGAACAACTCGTGCTCACCGCCAAGGCCGTGAAGGCCGCCGGCGCGACGGCCATTCGCGGCGGGGCCTTCAAGCCGCGGACCAGCCCTTACAGCTTCCAAGGCTTGAAGGAAGCCGGGCTGAAAATCCTCGCCGCCGCGCGGGAGGAAACCGGCCTGGCCGTCGTTACCGAGGTTCTCTCCGAAGCCGACGTCGAACTGGTGGCCCGCTATGCCGACGTGATGCAGATCGGCGCCCGCAACATGCAGAACTACCGCCTGCTCGAGGCCGTGGGCTACGCCGGCAAGCCGGTGCTGCTGAAGCGCGGGGCCAGCGCCACGATGGACGAACTGCTCTTGGCCGCGGAATACGTCTTGAACGCGGGCAATCCGAACGTGATGCTCTGCGAGCGCGGCATCCGCACTTTCGAATCGCACACGCGCTACACGCTATCGCTCTCGGCGGTGCCCTATCTGCACGACCGCACGCACTTGCCCATCGTGGTCGATCCTTCGCACGGCACGGGCCACACCAACCTCGTTACCCGCATGGCCGCGGCGTCGGTCGCCGCCGGCGCCGACGGATTGATCGTCGAGGTCCATCCCAATCCCGAAAAAGCCCTGAGCGACGGCTACCAAACCCTCGATTTCGCCCAATTCGAGGAACTCATGGCCCTCTGCCGCCGCGTGGCCGAGGCGGTGGGGAAGCGGATTGAATAATTGAGAGAGAAGTCGGAAAACGAGTTGAAAGGACAATCCCTTTCATCCCTCCATCATCGCCTCCAATTTATTCGCGCTTAAAATCATTCGATAAGGATAACTCGGCAATTCCTGAAAATCCCATTTAAGGTAGAAGGATTTCGCGGCATCATCGAGGCAATCGAGTATCACGGCGATGAAGGCGAAGGTTTTACCGGCTTCATAGCAATCGCGCAAGGCTTGGGCCAGGAGGAGACCGCCCAAGCCGCGGCCTTGATGGGCAGAGTTCACGCCAAGCCATGCGAGGACGGCCACCGGCAGTTCGCGTTTGGGTAAATGTTTGACGATATCGGGAGGCAGGTCGCTGAAATCGATCTGTCCGGAAGCCAAGGTATAGAAACCGGCGATGGTTTCCGCGCGGTCGAGCAGCACCCGCGTTACCGACAGCTTTTTTTCTTGGTGCTGCAGCGCGCGGGTCGCCAGCCAGTCATCCACTTCTCCCTTTCCGCAGTGGAAATCGCTTCGGGGATGCCGTCGCTCGAGACGCGCTATGTGAAAACCTTCGGGAAATCGGGCCCCGTTCATCGCGCGCCTCGCATCATTTTGCCGAGCCGCTTTTGGGCGGGCGTCAACTTCGGCGATTCATTGAGCGCGTTCCATAAGCGCAATTGATCTTCCGGCGATAAAACGATCACGTTCTCGCGGGCGGCAATTACTTCGCGCCGGGCTTGCGATACGGTCGTCGAACGCACGTAATCGCTGACGCTGATGCGATGCAATTTCGCCGCCTCCGTTAAAAATCGTTTGCTTTCCTCGTCCAAACGCACCATAAAGGAACTCGTTTTGCCCGATTTTTGCGATTTTCCGGCCTTGTGAGCTTTGAGCATCTCAATTACCTCCCATCTCTATTGTATAGCAAATCGCAATACAGTCAAGCGGATTTCTTCTCGCCCGATTGACTCTGCTTTGCGCCTCAATTACCATTTCAATCGTTCCCGGCCACGTACATTCACGGAAAACATCGGCGCCGTAATATTTGCATTCATCAGCGGTACGCACGAAAGAGCCTCCAATGAAATACATACCCCAAAACCTCCGCCAAGCTCTCTTAACGGCCGTCGCAATTTCGGCGGCCGCTTTCCCGGCCCGGTGCGAAGCCGCGCTCCTTCCCGGCGGCGGCGTTGCCGAAGATGCCAAACCCAAGCGGCTGCTCATCGTCGCGGAAGGGCCCGACAGCCATCCGCCGGGCACGCACGAATACGTTGCCGAACAGAAACTCCTCGCGCAGTCGCTGGCCAACGTCCCCGGCTTGGAAGTAACGACTTCGTTTGCCGATAACCAATGGGCCGCAGGGCCGGATTTGATCGACAAGAGCGAAGGCGTGGTGTTGGTTCTAGCGGAAGGCGGCAAATGGATGAACGCCGACCCGCGGCGCAAAGCCGCGCTGCTCCGGCTCGCGGAGCGCGGCGGCGGCATCGTCGGGCTGCACGGGTCGATAGCAACCAAAAAGGCGGACAACATCGAAATCGCCCTCAAGCTGCTCGGCGCTTGCCACGGCGGGCCGGATCGAAAGTATGCGGTCTTCACCGCCAACGTCGCCCTGGCCGCGAAGGATCATCCGATTACCGCCGGCATGAAAAATTTTCGCGTTCGCGACGAGTTCTACTACCGGCTCAAGCGGGATCCTCAAATCGCCGGCTTCACGCCGCTGCTGACCGTCGCGGTCGCGGGGAAGCCGGAAACCGTCGGCTGGTGTTGGCGGCGGCCCGATGGCGGCCGATCTTTCGGATTCTCCGGCGGACACTTTTTCGATCTCTGGCGGCGGCCCGAGTACCAACGGCTCTTCACGCAAGGCATCCTCTGGACTCTGAATATGACGGTGGCGGCCGATCGCTTCTGCCTGGAGAACGATCGACTGGCGGTATCGTGGCGGATCGTGGACGGCCGGCTCATGCCCGACGAAATTTTCAACAAGTTTTCCGCGCAGAAACTTTCGCAAGCCGGGGCCGCGCCGTTCCGCATCACTCTGGAGGACGAGAAGGGCGATCCGCGCATCGTCGCCGCGGCGGACCTCGAATCGGTCGAACCGCCCCGTTACGCGGACCTCGAAGCCAAGCCGAACGCCGTCCGGGCGGGCGACCGCGCGACCGGACGAGCGCTGAACGCCGCGTTCCGCGATCCCAAGTCGGGAGCGACCATTCACTGGCGGGCCGTCTTGCGCGACGGGGCCGATTACGTGCGCGCGTCCGTCGCCATTGCGGGCGGCGATGCCGCCGCGCGGCTCCGCAACGTGGAACTGCTCGACGTCCGCGGACCCGGCGCCGCGCAAGTCGGCAGCGTTCCGGGGAGTCCCGTGGCGATCGGGCAGACCTTCTTCGGCGTCGAATCGCCCTTCACCGTCAATCAAGTTTCCGCCGATGGTTTCCGCAGTTCCTTCGGCTGCAATCTGCCGCTGGGAAAAAGCAAGGCCTATACTTTTTCCTCCGTGGTGGGCGCGGTTGCCGCGGGACAATTGCGGCGCGGCTTCCTCCGGTATTTGGAGCGCGAACGGGCCGTGCCGTACCACCCCTTCCTGCATTACAACTGCTGGTACGATCTGGTGAAAAACATCAACGAAAGGGACGTGCTGGCGGCGATCGCCGCTTTTTCCCGGGAAATGACCGCCAAGCGCGGCGCGGCGATCGATTCCTACGTGCTCGACGACGGCTGGGACGATCCGAAGCTGGGTTTTTGGGCCGTCAGCAAGTCGAAGTTTCCCCGCGGCTTCGCGCCCCTGAGCGATGTCTTGGAAAAAGAGCATTCGCGGCTCGGAATCTGGATTTCCCCCTTGGGCGGTTACGCCGAAAGAAAACAACGCACGAACGAAGCCCGCAAATTGGGGCTGGTCCGCGGGGAGTCGCTCGATCTGTCCGACCCCAAGTACTATGCCTGGTTCCGCGATGATTGCGCCGACCTGATGCGGAAAAATCGCGTGAATTACTTCAAATGGGACGAGGCCGGCGCGGGCGTTTCGCCGCACTTCATGGCGCTTTTGAACTGCGCGGACGAACTCCGTCAAATCGATCCGCAACTGTTCCTCAACGTAACCGTGGGCACCTGGCCTTCGCCGTTCTGGCTGCATTTCATCGACAGCACGTGGCGCGGCGGGCACGACCAGGATTTCATCGGCAAGGGGGACGAACGCGAGAAGTCACTAACCTACCGCGACGGGCAGACGTATCGCGGCGTGGTCCAGCGCGGTCCGCTCTATCCGCTCAATTCCCTTATGACCGGCGGCATCATCCATGCCAAAGGGCTGCCCTCGGCCGTCCGCTCCGCCACGGCGGGCAACGACCTGCGCCGCGAAGCGCGCTCCTTCTTCGGCCTGGGTACGAACCTTCAGGAACTTTACATCCAACACGACATGATGGACGCGGCGGCCTGGGACGCGGTGGCCGCGGCCGCCAATTGGGCGAAAAAGAACGCCGACGCGCTGGTCGATACGCATTGGGTCGGCGGCGATCCCAACGCGCTTCAACCTTACGGATTCGCCTCGTGGTCGCCCCGCAAGGCCGTCCTCACGCTGCGCAATCCGGACGACCAGCCGCGGGAAATCGCCCTCGACGCCGCCGTCGTCTTCGAACTGCCCCAAGGAGCGCCGCGCAAGTACGCGCTCGGCGCCCCCTACGAAGATCAGCGAATTAAAACGCTCGCTTTGGAAGCGGGCAAAACCGCCACGGTCGAACTCGAGCCGTTCGAGGTGCTGGTCTTCGACGCTTCCCCGCTGCCTTAATGCGCGGCGGCGGACTGCCGCCCATGCCTCAGGCTGCCGTTACCGCGGCGGAGCCTTTGACGAGCAATTCTTCCCGCATGACGGGAATTTCCTTGGGGGCATCGATGCCGAGGCGAATCTTATCCCCGCGGACTTCGAGAATGGTGATCGTAATCCGGTCGTCGATGATAATGCTTTGATCCGTTTTGCGGCTGAGCACCAACATGACTTGATCCTCCTGATCTTGGTTCGATTTGTTTAGAGGGCGGTAGCGGGCGTTTCGACGACCGCAATCCGAATTCCGGGAAACCGGGCCTGGTATTGCGCCAACAGTTCTTCCAGAATCTCGCCGATCGGGCGTGCGTCGGCCGAGCGGCGAATCCGCGTTTCCGGCAATTCTTCCAACGGGGTCCTGATTCGATTTTCCATGATTTTCCCTCCCGATGATGCACAGTTTACACAATACTATACGTATGTCAACTATATTTCGTTCGGAAAAATCGACCGATTGTTGTAAGTCCTTATTGTTTAAGGACTTGAAAATTCAATAATTTTTGCGTTTTCGATTTTATTGGGCATATTTCTCGTTCCCAGGCTCCCGCCTGGGAACGCAATATCCGCGAGGCTCCCGCCTCGCAGAAAACCATGCCCGCTTTGAACAAAACGCGGTCTTGATACTGGACTGGTTCTTAGATTCACCTAGAAGTACACTGATTTCCCCTTTACCCATTTTTCCTTTTATCCTTCCCTTACACTTGCTTCATTCCGCTGAAAAGCGACCGTTTTTTTGGATTTACGGAAAAAACGGAGCGGATTTCGGGAGTGGGTGCGTCCCGAAATGCCCGCGCGATTCCTTGCGGGCCGCGGTCGAATCGGCTGCTCCCCATTCCCTTTTCCGCAAATCCTGCTACATTTTCACTTTTCACTTTACCCCCAAAAAGAGGAAGTCATGGCGAAGAAAAAAGCAACGAAAAAGGCCGCCCCGGCCAAGAAAGCGGCGGCGAAGAAGTCCAAAAAAAAGACCCCGCCGGTGCGGGATGACGAGCAAATCGAGCTCATACTCGATCCCCTCGAGCAAAAAGCCCTCGATCTGGTCTCCACTTCGGACCAACTCTGCGACGACCTGGAATTAGCCGTTACGGCGGCGGTCGCCAAGACGGTGGGCACGATTTACAAAAAGCATAAGGTCAACCTAACCGCCGCCCAGGCCGAAAACGTGGCCCTGCTCCTGTTCGGAGGCTAAAAAGTTGCCTTGCGGAAAGTAGGGTGGGTCAAGCTTTAGCGCGGACCCACCAATAGCGGAATAAAACTCCTACTTTCCGCAACGGGACCGATTTTTTTTCTTCGATTACCGGTAGCGGCCCAAGTCGCGGTAAGCGTCGAAAAGGGCCTCGATGTTTTCGACGGGGGTATCGGCCTGGATGTTGTGCGCCGAGCAGAAGATGAAGCCGCCGCCGGGGCCGAGCGTTTCCATCCGCTCGCGGACTTCGTTGCGAACGTCCTCGGGCGTGCCGAAGGGGAGCGTCTTTTGAATCGAGATCGAGCCGTGGAAACTGAGCCGGTCGCCGAAAAGCCGCTTCAGCTCGCGGCGGTCCATGTCCTTCACGTCGGGTTGCAGCGGATTGAGGATATCCAAGCCGCAGTCGATCAGGTCGCCGATGATCGGCTGGAGCGATCCGCAACTGTGGTGGGCGACCTTGTAGCCGCAGCCTTTCGCCGCGTCGATGAAGGCCTTGAAGCCCGGGCGGAGGAACTGCCGCCACATTTCGGGCCGCATGAAGAGGCCCTTCTGCGTGCCGAAATCGTCGCCCATGAAAAAGATGTCCAAGCCGTCGCCGGCCGCCGCGAAGGTCCGCCGGATGTATTCGAGGTAGAAGTCGGCGACGCGCTTAAAGAGGGCTTGGGCGATGTCGGGCTGCAAGGCCAGGTCGAGCAGAATCTGATCGATGCCGCGGAGGTACATCGCCGGCTTGAGCTGCGCGCAGCGGTTCATCCGGTCGCCCATGAAGACGACCACCTTGCCGGTCTCCCGCGCGGCGGCCACCTGCCGGTGCACGCAGTCGTAATCGAACCAGTCGGGATCGGGCCAGTGCGGATAGGCCTCGATTTCGGCGACCGATTGGGCGTTTTTCAGGGGGAAGTTCACGACTTCCTCATAGGTGCTGGCATCGCCGCCGCCGCCGGCGGTAATGCGGACGCGGGGCACGCCCCAATGGTCCGCCACCTGCCCGTCGGCGCGCGGCTCTTGCGGAGGACCGACGTATTTCGGGCCGTCGATGTAGCGGAAGTCAACGTCGAAATGCCGCAGCAGCTCTTCGTCGGTGGAAAAACCGTACCGCTTCCTCAGTTTCGCGGCGACGCCGCCGGTGAGCCAGCAATCGATCGGCGCCCGATCGGGTTCGCGGTGTTCGAGGGCCAAAAATACTCGTTCGCGGGCATCCATGGGAGTTTATCGGCGTGGGGTGGTGGAAGGGGAAGGTGCCGTCGGATGAACCGTCCAGAGGACGCAGGCCAAAAGCGCGCCGAGGATGGCCATGATTCCGAAAGTGATAAAAGCGGCCGTAAAGCCGAATTTATCGATCAACAAGCCGGCAGGGGCGCCCGCCAGGCTGGCGCCCACGTAGCCGAGCGCATCGATAAAGCCCGCGGCCCCGGCGGCGTTCGATTTCTTTCCGAAATCCTGGGCGGCGTGCCCGACCATGAGGATGTGCGGTCCATAGGTGCAAATGCCGACCAGTCCCAAGACCGCGATCATGGCAACGGTATTTTGCGTGGGAATGAACGGAAACGCCGCGGAAAGCAGCCCCAAGAGAACCAGGAAAATCGCGATTACCGGCGCCCGCCGCGAACCGAAAAAACGGTCCGTGGCCCAACCGGCCAAAATCACTCCCACCGAACCGCCGAGCGGCAGAACGCATACCTTGACGATCAGTTTGAACTGTTCGATCAGTTCGGACGATTGTTGCACGTGCCGCTCGGTGAGGTACATCGGCAACCAGTTTATGAAACCGTAGCGGGTGATATCGAGGAACAGGAACGAGCCTGCCACGATCCACAGGAAGGGATTCGAAAGCGTTTGCATGACGTTGCGGATTAACAAATCCTTCCCGCCGGAATCCGCAGGATGGGAAGAGGGTTCCTCGAGATTGACCGGGGGCAATCCCACGTCTTCGGGCCGGTTGCGAACCAGCAGGTAAAAGCCCGCGCCGACGAGCGCAAAGAGCGCGGCCGGAACGAGGAACACCATCCGCCAGTCGCCCTGTAATCGCGTAACGTAGTATCCGATGAGGAACAGGGCCAGTAAATTGGCGAAAGCGGCCCCGAACTGATAGCACGTGCCCAGCGCGCCCATGATATTGCCCCGATGCCGGTCGGGATACCAATGCGCCATCATCCGCACCATCGGCGACCAACCCATGGCCTGAAAGAAACCGTTGATGCCCCATAATCCGATCAAATAAATCAGGATCATCCGGGGATTCTCGGAAAAAAACGATCCGCCAAGCAGGAGGCCATAGATCGCCAGATTTATCGCCACCGAGCCGAACGCGCCCAGGGATGCGATGGCCCGAGAACCGAATCGATCCGCAAGTTGGCCGTTGATGAATTGCCCGATCGCATACATGACGGTCAATGCGGAAACCACATAGCCGAATTGCGTATTGGACCAGCCGAACTGCTTGCAGAGCGGATCGCCCGCCACGGGCATGTTCACGCGGCAAAGATAATAGGTGAAATAGGTAATCCAAATCCCGGCGAAAATGCGATATTGCCAGCGCCGGAGTTCCACCGCGCGATGATTGGTCGAAGGATTCACGGGAACGTCCACGGATGAGCGGTTCGATTTCAGTTAAGTTGCCGGAATCGTAGTAGGCACACTCCGTGTGCCGTAATTCGCGGACGGCACACGGAGTGTGCCTACTACATAGGAATTCGGTAGTTTGTTGTCGGGCAACGCTTTGCCCTAATTTTAGATCATTCCGCACTAAAACGAAGGGGGGGCAATGCGCTCGCTCCCGCGCCGCAGCGCGGGAACGAGGAAGAAACGACCGACGATCGACGACCGGCGTTAGGAATTGTCAAACAATTAGTTGCCGAAATCGTAGTAGGCACACTCCGTGTGCCGTCCGCGAATTACGGCACACGGAGTGTGCCTACTACATAGGAATTCGGTAGTTTGTTGTCGGGCAACGCCTTACCCTAATTTTAGATCATTCCGCACTAAAACGAAGGGGGGGCAATGCGCTCGCTCCCGCGCCGCAGCGCGGGAACGAGGAAGAAACGACCGACGATCGACGACCGGCGTCACTCGACCGTCACGCTTTTCGCCAAGTTGCGCGGCTTATCGACGTCGCAGCCGCGGGCGACCGCGATGTGATAGGCCAGGAGTTGCAGCGGGATGACGCTCACGATGGGCTGGAGATACTCTTCGACGGCGGGGATTTCGATGATGTCGTCGGCCAGCCGGGCGGCGTCGGTATCGCCCTCGCCCACCACGGCGATCACCGGTCCGCCGCGGGCCTTGATCTCTTGCAGATTCGACATCACCTTGTCGTACACCTGTCCCTGCGGCACGAGGAATACGCTGGGAGTGTCCTTATCGACCAGCGCGATCGGCCCGTGCTTCATCTCGGCGGCGGGATAGCCTTCGGCGTGGATGTAGCTGATTTCCTTGAGCTTCAGCGCGCCTTCCAAGGCCGTGGGAAAATTGAACTGCCGGCCGAGATAGAGGAAGGTTTCGCAATGCGCGTACTTCCCGGCAATCTCCTTGACGACCTCGTTGCACCGGAGCGCCGTGCGGACCTTGTCGGGCAGTTCTTCCAATTCCTCGATGATCCGCCGCCCCGCCGCGTAGCTCAAATCGCGGAGCCGCCCGAAGTACAACGCGAGCATCGCCAGCACCGTGCATTGGGAGGTGAAGGCCTTGGTCGAGGCCACGCCGATTTCCGGTCCGGCGCGGAGATACACGCCGCCGTCCGATTCCTGGGCGATGGTGCTGCCCACCACGTTGCAGATGCCCAGCGTGGGGCAGCCTTTGCGCTTCGTTTCGCGGAGCGCGGCCAGCGTGTCGGCCGTCTCGCCGCTTTGCGTGATGGCGAACACCAGCGTGTGGTTGTCCAGCGGCGGATTGCGGTAGCGCAGCTCGCTGGCGTAATCGACTTCGACCGGCATCCGCGCGAGGGCCTCGAACTGGTACTCGCCCACCAACGCCGCGTGCCAACTGGTGCCGCAGGCGGTCAAGAGGCAGCGGCGCATCGCGCGGAGCTGCTGCGGCGTGAGGTTCAGCCCGCCGAACCGCGCGGTGGCGGCGTCGCGGTCCAACCGGCCGCGCATGGCGTTTTTGATCGATTCGGGCTGTTCGAAAATTTCCTTGAGCATGTAATGCTCGAATCCGCCGAGGTCGATCGCGCCGGCCTCGATCTCGAGCACCTGCACGCTGTGGCTGACGTGCCCCTGGTCGCGGTGAATGACGCGGAGGCTGCCGGCCGTGACGACCGCCAGTTCGTGCTCGGCGAGAAAGACGATCTTGTCGGTGTAGCCGGCCAGCGGGGAGCCGTCGCTGGCGATGAAATGCTCGCCGTCGCCCACGCCGACGATCAGCGGACTGCCCGATTTCGCGCCGATCAGCACCTCCGGCCAGTCGCGGAACGCGACCACCAGGCCGTAGGTTCCTTGAAGCTGCTTGAGCGCGGCCTGCACCGCCTCGACCAGCGGTTGGTAGTTTTCGGCGGCCACGTCGCCCGATAGGTCCTGCTTGCCCAGGCAGCTATCGATGAGATGCGCGATGACTTCGGAATCGGTCGCCGAGACGAACTCGTAGCCTTCCGATTGCAGGCGGGCCTTGAGGGGGCGGAAGTTCTCGATGACCCCGTTGTGCACCAGGGCCAAAACGCCGTCGCCGCCGAAATGCGGATGGGCGTTGACGTCGGTCGGCGCGCCGTGCGTCGCCCAGCGCGTGTGGCCGATGCCGACGTTGCCGGCCAGCGGCGTCTCGGCCAAGCGGTCGTCGAGCTTATCGATGCGGCCGACGCTCTTGACGACGTTCAGCGACCCGCGCGCGTCGATCGTCGCCACGCCGGCCGAGTCGTAGCCGCGATATTCCAGCCGCCGCAGCCCGCTAACGAGAAATTCCACCGCTTCCCGCGGTCCGATATATCCGACGATTCCGCACATGATTGTCAGTGGTTAGTGGTTAGTGGCTAGTGGTTAGTGGCTAGTGGTTAGTGGTTAGTGGTTAGTGGTTAGCGGTCAGTTGTCAGTTTACTCGTTCCCTATCCCCTATCCCCTATACCCTATACCCTATCCCCTATCCCCTGCTTCCTTCCGCACCCGTTCCAAATCGGCATCGACCATCGTGCGGATCAATTCGGGGAAGGCGACCGTCGGCCGCCAGCCGAGGATTTCGCGGGCCTTGCGCGCGTCGCCGCGGAGGGTGTTGACGTCGGCGGGCCGGAGCAACTTGGGATCGATCCGCACGTGCTCCTGCCAATTCAGGCCGGCGTGCCCGAAGGCGATATCGAGCATTTCGCGGACCGAATGTTTCTCGCCGGTGGCGATCACGTAATCGTCGGGCGCGTCTTGCTGCAGCATCAGCCAGGCGGCGCGGACGTAATCGCCGGCGAAGCCCCAGTCGCGCATCGCGTCGAGGTTGCCCAGCGTCAATTCGGTTTGCAGGCCGAGTTTGATGCGGGCGACCGCGTCGGTGGTTTTGCGGGTGACGAATTCCTTGCCCCGCAGCGGCGATTCGTGATTGAACATGATTCCCGAACAGGCGAAAATGCGGTAGCTCTCCCGGTAATTCACCGCGATCCAATGCCCGTAAGCCTTCGACGCGCCATACGGACTACGGGGCCGGAAATACGTTTGTTCGTTCTGCGGCTCCTCGCGCGCATTGCCGAAGACTTCGCTGCTGGTGGCTTGAAAGAAGCGAATCTCGGCATCGACCAGCCGGATGGCTTCGAGCACGCGGGTAACGCCCAGCGCGGTGAATTCGCCCGTCAACAGCGGCTGCTGAAAACTGGTGGGGATGAAACTTTGCGCCGCCAGATTATAGACTTCACGCGGCCGAACCTCCTGCAGGAGATTGATCAGCGAAAGCTGGTCCAACAAATCGGCTTGGTGCAGCGCAAGCAGATGGTGCAGATGTTCGATCCGCTCGAAATTCTCGGTGCTCGAACGGCGGACCATGCCGTGGACTTCGTAATCCTTCGCGAGCAGGAATTCCGCCAGGTAGGCTCCATCTTGACCGGTAATTCCGGTGATCAGCGCGCGTCGTTTCATGGGGATTTCTTTAACGGTGATGAAATGCGTTGCACGTTATGCTAAAGCATAACCTACTTCCCGGCCAAAATTGACAATTGCCGGTAGTCGCATGGATGTCGTTTTCGGTCCGATGGTTCCCTTTTGCGGACTTCGATGAATTATATCGATTGAATGGGATGTCTGCATGGTAAGCGTTCACACTCCGGTCGGGGACTGGTCCATTTTTCGGCGGGAAAACGTGTTTTTTGGACCAACGGAAGGCCGAAAACATGGACCTGTCCCCTTCCCGCGGCCGAATCCACTGCAATTCATTTGGTTAGCGGCGGCGGGATTCTCGGTTTTCCGAGGAACAAGGGAGTATGCTCGGCGGGGGGATCGGCGGAGAGCACCATGTTGCCGCGCCATTCAAATTTTAGCTTGAGGTTCGGGCTTTTCGCCCACAGGCCCTCCACTTCGTGCGAGAAGCCGACGAGGGGGTAGGTGATGGTCAGCTCCTCGCCGGGCGCGGCATTCTCGAAGCGGACATAGCTCCTCGACCAGCGAACCGGCACTTTTTTCGCATCCACGAACGCGAGCACTTTGTCGCGCGGGATCCAATGCGGAGGCCGGAGAAAAAAAGTTTCTTTCACCGCGGCTTGGACGGTCAAGCGACCCGCGTCGGGCATGAAGGAGACGACCTTACCCCAAGGCGACTCGCGGGTCAGGCACAAGTTGACGTAAACTCCCGGCGGGCCGAGCTTCGACGCGGGAAATTGGGCGATGGCGTTCGACCACGCCGTATAAATGGCCCTCATCCCCTCCGGCGCGCAGCAGCCGAGCAACTGGAATCCCAGGGTGCGGCCTAGCAGGTCGTTTTCCCAATCGTTGAGTCCCGACCCGCCGACGATCCCTCCCTGGAATTTTTTCAGTTCCTTGATGGCCGATTGAAGTTCGCCTTCGCCGGCCTTCGGATGCAGTTTCCGGTAATAAGCTTCGAAATCGGGCGTGACGAAGAACTGCAGATTGGCGATATAGTTGCGCAGATAGCGTTCGACGTAGTCGAAATACTCGGGATGCCCGGCTTGCGCGATGAGCGCGGCGTTCGACATCATATCGGAAATGCAACAAGTCTCGTTGCAGTTCGGCGGCAAGGCGGGAAACCAGCCCGTGCCGGTGCCGCGGCGGAGCAGCCAATCCCAGGTTTTTTTTACGAAATCCACGTACCGATCCTCGCCGGTAACGATTCCCAGGTGTGCGATCCCCCAGAGGGCATGCATGGTAACGTGGCTCTGGCCGGTCAGCGGTTTCTCGAAACCGCCGTCGGGTCCGAAGCGGATGCCCTCCGGCTGAATGCCGCCCATGATGCCCGCGGCGTAAGCCTTGGCGAAATCGAGGGCCTCGCGGTCCTCCGTCGCGAGATAGTAATTCACCAGCGGCTCGACGAGCGGGGCGGGGTGCTGATTCCACCAATTGGGCACGACGCTCCCGTCTTGGCGGAGCGCGCCCATGCCGCAGGGAAAATAGCATTGGTTCCCGCCTTGGTAAACCGCCAGGCTTTGCAAACGGCGCACGATTATTTTCGCCGTCGCGCGCGAGGCTTCGTTATGGGTGCGGCGATAATCTTCGGCGAGGGCGTAAAGGATTTTCGTCGCGCCCCAGATGTGGATATAATACTCGTCCTTGCTGTAAATCCGATGGATGTCCCCCTCGTTGTAACAGCCCGGATGGGAAAGCACCGTGCCATCTTCTTGCACGTAATCCAAGAGCCGCTTGTGAAAGGCCGCCTCGATGTCCCGATACGCCTCCGATCCCGCGATCTCCCGCATGTAATACCATTCCCAGTTCATGCGCGCGTCGGTGTCGCAGGGCACGACCACGTCGCGCCCTTGGGGCACCGGGGGAAAACGCAACGGGAAACATTGAAACACCGGTTCGTAATCGAATTCTTTGCGCGGGGTGCGGGCGAGATATTCCATGGCCCACTCGGCCATGCGCTTCAGGTCGAGGTCGTTTTGCGGAATCCCCGCCGAGAGATCGGCAATGGTTTCCCGCGCTTCCAAGACCGTCCGAACGTTGCCAATTTTTCCCGTAAGCCCGCGGATCACGAATTCGGATTCGTTCTTCTTCGCCGCCGCCGGTTCGTCGGCTTGCAGGGGGGCGAAACCGACGACACTGAGCAATAAGAATCCAACGAGCAAACCGGGCCGGGATAAACCGTTCATTCGAGCTATTTTCCAATCAATTTGAATTTATCTGCTTTGTATATATTTCCAGCAGCGCCCAGATTATCATTTTGTTCAATTGATACCTATCGATTTCCGTCGATACGGCAATTCCCCCAAAGTTCCTTGGCAAACTTTGCCGATTATCTCGACAAGTCCGAATAAGTGGACTTTGGCGAGTATCGCCGTCATCGAGTCCTAATAATATACACGATTTTTGCACCATTATGGCCTCCGTCGAGCGGAATATCCGTTGCATCGCGATTTTGGGTCTGGTGGTTTGTTTCTTGGGAACTCTGACGGGATGCCGCCCTTTCGATTTTTATCCGCGATCGCTGCAAGCGCCGCTGCCTCCGAAATATGAGCCGCCGAACGAGATAAAAATGGTCTCCTTGCCGGAATACCGCATCGAGCCGCCCGACGTGCTTCAACTCAACGCGTTCAAATTGGTGCCGAAGCCGCCGTATCGGGTGGATGCGTACGACGTGTTGAGCATCAAGGCCTCGGTCGCGCTGCCCGACTATCCGATCTACGATTATTACGTGGTCGATGAGGAGGGCTTCGTCAACTTGGGGCCGATTTACGGCAAAGTTCAGGTGCGGGGCTTGCCGCTGGCCGAAGTCGAGGCGGCCATCGTGAAAAAATTGCGGGATATCATCCAGCGGCCCGAAATCAGCGTTCAATTGGCGCGGACCGGCGGCACCCAACAACTCGACGACATTTATCTGGTGCAGTTCGACGGGGGCATCAATCTGAAGCAATACGGAAAAGTCCACGTGGCCGGGAAAACCCTCGCCGAAGCGCGGCTGGCGATCGAAAAACAGCTTTCGCAATTTTTCGATGGTCCGCAGGTGGGCGTGAACGTGGCGGGCTACAACAGCGCGAAGTATTATATCGTGTTCGAAGGCTCGCTGGGAGAGAATGTGATTTCGCTGCCGATCACCGGTAAAGAAACGGTGCTGGACGCCATCGGCACGGTCGGCGGACTGGAGCACGCGACGAGCCGGGAGATTTGGATCTCCCGGCCCGCCCCCGGCGACTTCGGCTGCGAGCAGATCTTGCCCGTCGATTACGCGGCCATTACCCGCGGGGCCTCCGCGACGACGAATTATCAACTAATGCCCGGCGATCGGCTGTACGTCGCCGAGGACGGCTTGGTGGCCATGAATAATTACGTCGGGAAAGTCATTTCTCCCATCAATCAGCTCTTGGGCATTTCCCAATTGGGATACAACGTGGTGGGAGGTTATCAAACCTTGGGACGCAATTACAACCGCCAGCGTCGAACGTACTAATCCGCATTATTCCTAGCGCGGCGTAGCCGCAACCAATGAAAAAAGGTATCCTTGCCTGTTGGCGAAAACAGTTCCCAAACGGGATGCAAGGATACCCATGAAGTACGAAATTGTAGCACAAAACGAAGC